>LVWS01000032.1 GCA_002083365.1 Nitrospira sp. SG-bin1
TTTTTGAAGTGTCCACGAAAGTGGGGGCATCACACTCAGAACCATTTTTCTTAACCAGTAGCAACTGCAATACGCAACAAACTGCACTATCATGCTCCAATTGAAATATAAATATAGTGAGTAGTAAATAGCGCTGAAGGCCTGAGTGGGTGCAATATTTATCAGAAGTGAAACGATTAGCATCTGCAACCTTTCCCATCAAATGGATTGGCGGCCCATCCACATAAGTCCGAAAGAATCGCGAACTAACAAATCGCGGGGCAATGTTGGTGTATATGACATAGATAAACATGACGCTTCGTATGCACCGACCGCCCGGTTGTTAAATGGTAGAAGGCGCTGCCCCTGCTCCAGGAGCCTTCCGGCTTGCCTAGTTATAAACCCACATAAGAAACGGGCAAGCACCACCCTGCTGTTGACGTCATTCGAAGACTGCCATGAAAGCGTTCGTAAAGCTGGTATCACCAAACCAGCTGGTTGTCACACATTCTAGCAGTTGTTTGCCACGCACCTGCTTGAAAATGCCTCTGATGTTTGGAAAGTCCAGAAGT
Organism: Nitrospira sp. SG-bin1; assembly: GCA_002083365.1. NCBI lineage: Bacteria > Pseudomonadati > Nitrospirota > Nitrospiria > Nitrospirales > Nitrospiraceae > Nitrospira > Nitrospira sp. SG-bin1. The sequence goes on from LVWS01000032.1 coordinate 552, forward strand.
TGTTGGGCCTCGCGACCTCAAAACAACAATAATCTATCTCGAGATTCTATCCCGACAGGGGAAACTGTTGCGGGGGGAACCGTGCGCGAAGTGATTGAAAATGTGGGAGCAGGCGACGGGATGTGAACCACACTCCGACGCCGGATCGGCCCTGAAACTTTGCTTCCTTATTCCTGCCACGCTGAAGGGTTTATCCGGCGGCGTGATGAAGAGCGGCTGCGCCGAATGAGTCGCCGGGTCACATGAAGTGCGGTTTGGAGCGGGCGATGGGATTTGAACCCACGACAACTAGCTTGGGAAGCTAGGACTCTACCACTGAGCTACGCCCGCTCGCTGGACCGCATCCTACGCGGGACATTAACGGCAAGTCAAGAAAACCGTTTTCTTATTTCATTGCTTGAGCTCCGCAATGGCAAACTTCTTTTTCCCGATCTTGAGGCGGCGCTGTTGGTTGAATTCAAAAGGAATAAGTTTATCGGGATTTGTTTCTTTTATGCCATCGACTTCGATTCCGCCTTGAATGATCAAACGCCTCGCCTCACTGCTGCTCGCAACCATGCCGGTCTTCGCAATCAATTTGGCAAGCTTGATGCAGCTACCATGAACAACGTCTTCCTCTGACATATCCTCCGATATGAGATCGACGCATTTGTCTGGCTCATCCGGAAATTCCTTGGCTTGAAATTTCTGCTGAAACTCCCCTCTCGCCTGCCGGCCGGCCTCAGCTCCATGATATCGCGTGACGATCAGCTCAGCGAGCCTCTGCTTGGCTTCCATGGGATGGAGCGCTTTAATGCGATCCAAGTTTTCTGTCGTCAGGAGCTCATAGTACCGGTACATCAACACATCGCTGATCGACATGATTTTGCCGAACATCTCCCCTGCCTTATCTTCCAAGGCGATATAATTGCCGACACTCTTGCTCATCTTCTTCACGCCGTCCGTCCCTTCGAGCAACGGCATGGTGATCACGACTTGCGACTCTTGGCCGTAGTCCCTTTGTAACTCGCGTCCCACCAAGAGATTAAACTTTTGATCCGTCCCACCTAGCTCCACATCCGCCTTCAACGCCACGGAATCATAGCCCTGGACGAGCGGATAGAGGAATTCGTGAACACTGATCGGTTTCTGTTCCTGGTACCGTTTATGGAAATCGTCGCGCTCCATCATGCGAGCGACTCGATAATGGGCGGCCAACTGAATCAATCCATCGGCCGTCATCGGTCCCATCCATCTGCTGTTGAATTCAATCGTCGTCTTATTCGGGTCGAGAATCTTAAAGATCTGACGTTGGTAGGTCTTGGCATTCTCCTGGACTTGTTCCTTGGTCAATGCCCTTCTCGTTTCCGACACACCGGTCGGATCCCCAATCATTCCGGTAAAATCGCCGATGAGAAAAATAACTTGATGTCCGAGATCTTGGAAATGTTTCAGCTTATGAATCAGGACGGTGTGCCCAAGGTGAAGATCGGGTGCCGTTGGGTCAAAACCTGCTTTAACGCGCAAGGGGCGCATTTCTGTGAGCGAGCGCTTGAGTTTAGCCTCGAGTTCGGTTTGTTGAATCACCTCCACGGCGCCTCGCAGAATCAAGTCCAACTGTTCCGTCACGTCCTTCATGACTCTCGTCGCTCCGTCTCTGGTTGTGTATCCCCCGGTGAGACCGTCACCAAGGATTTGAGACGATCATATTTTTTGGCACCGATGCCTTTAACTTCACGGAGGTTTTCGATCTTCTGGAATCGTCCGACAGATTCGCGATAAGCGATCACTCGTTGGGCCAGCACGGTACCGATGCCGGGCAACGATTCGAGTTCGCCGGCACTTGCACGATTGAGGTCGAGTCGTGATGGAGTGGGCATTGTTGAGGGCTTGGGCTGAGCGACGAGACCGCTGTCGGAACTTTCTAAGCTTCGACGAAACGAGCCGGCATCCGGCTCGTTTGCTTCCGTAGCCGGTGAAACAATCTGCGCGGTAGTTGGTGGGATGCCTGGAACCGGTGCGTGTGGCGTCCATCGCGCCCAAATGACGATACCGATTGCCAGGGACAACATGCCGAGCTTCAAAAGCAGGGACGTGATCATCTGGTGCCGCTCTTCTGAATGTGATGAATGGCGGCGCCTGCGACATCTTCCATCGCCTCCATCATACCTTCTGCAAGGGTGGGATGGGCGTGGATCATATGTGCAACCTGGGTAACCGTTCCGCCGACTTGCATCGCCAGGGCCGCTTCGTGAATAAGATCGGCGGCATGGGCTCCAAGGATATGCACGCCAAGGATCTTGTCGGTGGCCGACTCTGCTATCACCTTAAAAAACCCCACGGTGTCGCCGGTCGCTTGAGCCTTGCCGAGTCCCACGTAGCGGAACCGGCCGACTTTCACGCTTTGGTCGGGATCCTTGCCGCTCAGCTCGGCCTGTTCCCTCGCCTGTTGTTCGGTCCACCCCACTCGTCCGACTTCCGGTAAGGTGAAAATCCCGGCGGGGATGACATCATAATTGATGATTCTCCGGTGTCCCAAAATGTTTTCTACGGCCACCTGTCCCTGTGTCGAAGCCACATGTGCCAACATGGCCTTGCCGGTCACATCGCCGATGGCGTAAATGCCCGATTGATTGGTCTCCATCCGATCGTCAACGAGAATTTCGCCACGCGGTCCGACTTGGACCCCGACCTCCTCCAGCCCAATGCCTCGTGAGTTTAGTCCCCGTCCGACCGAAACCAACAGCGTCTCGGCCGAGACGGACCTCCCGTCTTTACAATGGACCACAACTACGTCCGATGACCGCTCGAGCCGCTCGACCGCCGTTCCGGTGAATATTGCGACGCGGCGTTTCTTGAGCTCCCGCTCCATCGCCGACGAAATGTCTTCATCCTCCAGCGGCAAGACGCGGGACTGCAATTCGACCACCGTCACCTGTGTCCCAAGCCCGCTGTATAACGATGCGAATTCGCAGCCCTCGACGCCGCCACCGATGATGAGGAGACTCGCGGGAACCTGTGTGAGAGCCAGGGTTTGCTGGCTCGTCAAAATCTGTCGTCCGTCTATCGGGAATTGTGGAAGGTTGGGCCAAGAGGATCCCGTTGCGATCACGAGCGCGTCGGCTTGGATGTCCAGCCGGCTGCCGTCGGGCCTTGTCACCGCGATGGTGCGCTCATTCTTCAGCGTCCCTTGCCCCGTGACATGCTCGATACCCCATTCTTTAAACAACGTAGCAATGCCTTTGACGAGCGTAGCCACCACCCTGTCTTTTCGTGAGACCATGCGGGCAAGGTCATAGGCGACGGTTCCTTGGAGAACCAGGCCGAGGTCCCCGGCCTTGTTCACTTTGTCACCAAGCTCGACGACGGAGAGGAGCGCTTTGCTCGGGATACAGCCCCAGTTGAGACAGACCCCGCCTAGTTTCTCGCGTTCAACGACCGTGACTCGCGCGCCGAGTTGGGCCGCTCGAATTGCGGCGACATACCCGCCGGGGCCGGCTCCGAGAATAGCGATGTGGACGGGAGATGCCATATCAGGGTACACGTCACAGGTGCGGCCGAATGTGTAGGCGGGTAGCCGGTAGGTGTGATCTCGACAGCGACATCAACCTTTCTTTTGGCTGGCGAGGAAGGCTTCGTACTGTGCGGCCGTCATCAGTTGATCGACTTCACCGGGATCGGCCAGCTCGATCACGGCGATCCATCCTTTGCCATAAGGGTCCGAGTTCACCGCTTCAGGATGATCCTTCAAATCGGTATTAATCTGGCTCACCGTTCCGCTCACCGGTGTGTAAATCGTGGACGTCGTTTTCGTCGATTCGACTTCACCGATCTGTTGGCCGACCTTGACCGAGGCGCCCACTTTGGGCAGATCCAGAAACACGATGTCGCCCAACGCATCCTGGGCAAAGTCGCTGATGCCCACAGTCGCCCGTTTCCCATCGAGTCGAACCCACTCATGCTCTTTGTGATACCGCAAATCGGATGGAATCATGTCGGCTCCCTTATGCAAACGTCCCGTTTGAGTATAGGCCGCGTCGAGTGGGAGCCACTATCTCGGCTTCCGCTCAGTGTTGGTCGTCATCATCTGATTTTTCGATGGTAGTCGGGCCGGCTTGCGTTGTCAACAAACGATCCGGACAGTCGTATGAGAGGTGTCGGCAAACAAAATACCGGGAAGAGCATCAGCGCTGTTCCTCCTGAGCCGCACTGATCGCCATCCGGAAGCGAAGAGAATCCCCGCACGCTGACATGTGGCGGTCAGTGAAAAATCTCCATGCCGGGAAAGAAATATCCAACTTCGAATTGCGCAGTCTCCGGTGAGTCGGAACCATGCACCGCATTGAATTCGATATTCGTTCCGTGCGCTTTCCGGATAGTCCCGGCATCGGCCTTCGCAGGGTCGGTCGCACCCATCAGCTCACGATTCTTCTTGATGGCATTCTCACCTTCCAATACGAGGACGACCGTCGGACCGGAAGACATGAAGGTGCAGAGGCTTCCAAAAAAAGGACGCGCTTTATGTACCGCATAAAACCCTTCCGCTACCGATTGGGACATGTGAATCATCTTGATGGCGACCGGCTTTAATCCCGCTTGTTCGTACCGACGAATGATGTCTCCGACAACATTTTTCTTGACTGCATCCGGCTTGATGATGGCCAATGTTCGCTCGCTCATGATCCCTCTATTTCCTCCAGACAGTTTAAGCATCCGTTCAACGACGCGGTGCATTATAGGGGCCGCTTCTTCTCCCTTGCAAGCATCGGATGGGACGGTGGCGGTACGTGATAACGAGACCCATCCGGTTTTACGATTGACGCTCGATCACCACGAGCATCCGAAAGGCGAGAAGCCAACCCACTCGTTCCAATGTCCGCTCCAATCGGAGAATCGGAGCGACCAACCATTCCGGCAAGAACGACGGATGATCGAACCCACCGCTCAGTGGGTATGCGATACAGGCCAATCTCTTGATGTATTGGATCGAGAGCCTCGGGTAGTGTGACCTGAAACGCGAGTGATTCCGTTCGAATAAGATTGTCGCAACGGCTTGATTGGCGTCAAGCGGACGGCGGTCAGTCTGCGGAGGTTTGAGAACAAGAGGGTCTTCTGTACAAACCATCGGTTCCGGGTGCAGCCATCGATAGACGGGCCACGAGACCCATGAGAGGTAGGGATCCATGATGATGATCCTCCCCCCGACGCGGAGTGTCCTCAGTGCTTCATCGAAAAAGAGGGAGACATTCTCAATGTGATGCAATGAGTCGAACAGGACTAGATTGGCCAGCGTCTCGGACCGAAACGGGAGTCGCTGGGCATCTGCGACCACGTTCAACCACGGCAGGATTACCACATCGCTACAATAGACTTCCGGCACGTGGGCTTTGAGATTGCCTGTGCCTCCTCCGAGTTCGACCGTACGCCCCGACACCAACCACGTGACGATCTCTCTATACCAGTCTTCATACAGCCGTCGGAGAACAGGCTTCCTTTGCCACACGGCCCGATGTCGATGCAGAACGTCTTCGGACATCACACGGCCTTCAGCCGGAAGAATCCATGGGCCGTCATCTTCAGCAATAACCATCCGTGCGCGAACCGCTGAATATTGGTGCTCCCATAGGTTCGGGCTTGGTACCGAATCGGAACATCCACAATGTGAAGGTTGAGCCTCGAGGCCCCGAACAACAGATCAAAATCCCCGAACGGATCGAAGTCTCCAAAATAATCCCGATTCGCCGCCAGCCGTTCGTAATCACGTCGGAACAGGACCTTGGTGCCGCACAGCGTATCTTTAATCCGCTGATTCAAGAGCCATGAGAACGCCAGACTGAAAAACCTGTTTCCGATTAGATTGAGCAGGCGCATGGCCTGAGCTTCCATGGGATAGATCAGACGGCAGCCGTTGATGAATTCTCCTTTTCCGCCGGCGATCGCATCGTAGAATTTCGGAAGATCTTCGGGTGGCATCGTCAAGTCCGCGTCCAGGATCATGAGCACATCACCGGTGGCGTGTGCAAAGCCTTTGCGCACTGCGTCACCTTTCCCCTTGCCGTCTTGCACCAGGAGCTTGATATCCTTGCCCGGATAATGAGTCATCATGCGTCGAATCTCTTCCGGCGTCCCGTCGCATGAATGCCCGTCCACAAAGATGATCTGTTGGCGGCTGCCGAACCGTGGGATCCGTTTGAGCGCCGCGTCGATGTTACCCCGTTCATTGCGGCACGGGATGACGATTGTCGTGGAGTACGGACGGTCCGGTCGTCGGAGACGCGGTCGCGCCACGACATAGTGACACAGACAAAGTGTACGAACACCCGGCAGATACGCGAGAACCTTATTGCAAAACGAAGAGAGCAGTGGAATGTCTTTTGGCAACAGCAATCGCCGTTCTTTCTTGACCACCTCAAAGTCCGCCAAGTGCAAAAGATTCGCGATGTCTTCCGGCGAGAGCCAACTTTGCTCCGGCTGAGGCATTTTCCAACCAAGCATTTCGCACAGCCGAAGAATGGGCTCCCACAGATAGTTGTAATAGGAGACGATGATTCTTGTCTGCGGCGTACAGGCTTGGTGCAGGCGTCTGAAGGCAGCTTCCACATCCACCAAGTGGCCCACTACATCGGCGAGAATGATGACGTCGAAGGTTTCGGCGATCTCCAACGTCTCCACGTCGTCGACCCTGAACTCTAACGCAGGATAGCGCCGAGCCGCCTTCTTGACTGTCTCCGGACTCAGGTCTATGCCGACACCACGCGCAGGTCGGAGCGCGGCGAGCAGAGAACCCAAGCCTGAACCAATCTCCAGCACGTGCAAACCTTCTGGGACGAGGAATTTGAAATAGCGCGCTTGATCATCGTGGTAGGCCCTGGCCCTCTGCTCCCAGTCTTCCCGCCGGGCAGCGCACGTATCAAAGTGATCGCGGACGATCTGCTTTCTAACATCTGTATGGAATGGCCTCTCAGTGTCAAACCGATCGGCAGTCTCCACAAATGTCGGCTCTGACAAGGTTGGAGCGGACAACTTTTTATATTCTCTCGAGTGTTTCATCATACCGATGTGGGAGATGTCGTGCGGGTAACTTTATCATTAGACCGACATAACGGCACGGAATATCAAATACTTACGCAGGTTGTCTGGGCGTTAGCTAGACTTCACCAGGGGGGGCTGGCATAGGCCCATGAGGTCGTCGCATGTATTACTTCTATACAACGTGGCGCGGTAACCAAGCGGTACGAGATCATCAGGAAGCTTGGAGAGGTCGTGATACGGCGACGGAGCGTTCATTCTCAGGGAGACTGTAAAGGAGTTTCAGCATGCAGATTATTATCGTCGCATTTTTTGTGTGTGTCGGCTTAGTGATCGCTGCCTCTACCTTATTCACAGACATCGACGGCAACTGAAGAAAAACGGCAAGACTGCCGGTAAACCCCGCCATACCATCTGCTCTGATTACCGGCGACGCACCGGCCAGATCCTTCTTGGCGCGAAGGCTTGAACGACGTCTTGTAAGGGTATCTCTTCCATAATGTCGGGATGCCCATCCCCTGTCTTTCCCGGTCGATGGTGTGGGTACCTCAGAAAAGCCGTGGCACAGATCGAGATGGGCACTGTCTATCGGTCGGTTCATGAAGTAGGTTCGCTCCACAACCATGATGGAAATACTCTGAATTCCGGACGTGCGGGTTACCGGTCGCATTCGAGGCCATATTGCTTCCGAATCGATTCTGCGACATCCGGCGGTTCTTTAGTGAGGAGTGCGCAGGTGGTGAAATTGCCGACCACCTTTTTCCTACTTTTATCGATATACGTCCAATCGACGATCTCCGTCTTTGCGAATGAGTAGGACTGTCCCTTCTTGACTGAACGGATCATAGGAAGGTTGTCGATCCGTCCCGACCAGAGATCTCCTTGTGCTTTCAGGTTCGAGACCCAGAGATACTCCAGGTTGTCGCCTTCGCTCACTCTGACCTTGACCGAATACTGGTCCGTGTTGGGGGGCGGCGAGCCGACTTTTTTGAGGAAGTCGTCCAAGCCTGCTCGTGCACGCTCCATGGCTTTCTGCATGGCCGGATCTTCGTCGCTCATGTCGACCGCACTGTCATTCTTGGCCTTATCGACGAATGATTGAGAGAACGCGGATGGAGACAGAAGAAGGAGGACGAAAAAAGCGACGATCGGCGCCATGAGTCGTTGCATGCAGGCCTCCCAGGGCTACGGCTCATCGTGAATGACTGAACGCTGTTGCCAGCCATATTGAGCCTGTCAGTGGCCGCAATGCAAGCTCGTTCTGACATCCGGCATGTGTAGAGTCAGTGATAGTTCTTCACCGCCGCTACCGAGAAGAAGAGTGCATCCGTTTTCTGGTACTCTGCTGACATGTCCCGTCGCCGGCACACCCGCCGTTCCCGGTCCCGCCGTTCTCATCCTGTGAAGTCGATGGCCTACTTCGCTCATCGGCGATGGCAGGACCTCCACTTATTTCTCCGGGCCGTCGGCCGAACGCCTCCCGCGATGCGGTTGACCATCAGCGGTCTCCTGCTCTTCGTGGTCTTGTTGGGTATCAATTGGGTCTATCACACGTTTTACAAACCGACGGAATTGTTCTTTCCGGTAGAGAATGCCCTCATGAAGAGTCCCTGGGAGACGTGGCGGGAATACGGTGAACTGTTTGAAGCTCATTCGACAGCCATTATTACCTCCGACTTGCTCGCTGCCTTGGCTCAAGCCGAGGGATCCGGCAATCCTGTGGCTCGAACCTACTGGCGGTGGCGGTTCGTCTCATCGAATCCTCTTGATTGGTACCAACCGGCCTCGACGGCGGTCGGTATGTTTCAAATCACCGATGGCACGTTTCAAGACGGGAAACGCTATTGTATCCACAACCATGTCGTTGTCGAAGAGGGACCGTGGCACAATTTCAACTCCTGTTGGTTCAACAGTTTCTACACCAGAGTTATTCCTGGTCATGCCATCGAGATGACGGCCGCGTTGCTCGACCGTTATGTCGCGAAAGCGGTCGGAGACCGCCCGGCGACGTTCCCGCAGAAGCAGGACTTGGCCGCCGTCATCCATCTCTGCGGAGCCGGAGCGGGCCGTGATTACGTGAAGCGGAACTTTCGTCTCCTGCCACACCAACGCTGCGGCGATCAGGACGTGCGAACATATCTGCTCAAGATCCAGGCATTTAAACAGCAGTTCTCCTCTCTCAAACAACATTGACGACGAAGTTGGATTCATCCCGGATTATCCTCCAGACGATGTCACGCACAACACTGTCATTCATGGTATGGTGGCGGCCGCTCCAATGTAGCTCGGTTGTTTGAGGGAGTGGTCGTATGGAGTCACGTGGACCGAAAGCCCTGCGGAAGACGGTTTTCGCCGGTGCGATCGGTAATGTGCTGGAGTGGTATGACTTCGCCCTCTTCGGATACTTCGCGCCGGTCCTGTCGGGTCTCTTCTTTCCTGCCTCGGATCCGTCGTTGTCGTTGATCGCCACCTTCGGGGTGTTCGCCGTCGGCTTTCTTGCCAGACCACTGGGCGCGCTGCTGTTCGGGTATTGGGGCGATACCAGGGGACGGCGAACGGCCTTGGCTTGGTCCATCATTCTGATGGCGCTGCCCACCTGCTTGGTCGGTTTACTCCCCACCTATGCGCAGATCGGTCTTGCCGCACCGCTCGCGCTCACCATCCTGCGTTTCTTTCAAGGTCTATCGGTCGGCGGAGAATTCACTGGATCCGTCACCTTCCTCGTGGAACATGCTGCACCGACCGAGCGAGGCTATATCGGCAGTTGGGCGGGGTTCAGTGCACAGATCGGCGCGCTGTTGGGCTCTGGGGTCGGCACCTTGGCGAGCACGAATCTCGCACCGGAGGTTCTCCAGCAGTGGGGCTGGCGCATTCCATTCGTGGCGGGAAGTGTGATCGCGTTGGTCGGCTGGTATCTTCGGCGGCGCATTCCCGAATCGCCGGCGTTCGAACGGCTGCAGCAAGCCGGTGGAGTGTCTTCCGCACCCGTCCGTGAGTTGCTCGCATCGCACCGAGCCTCGCTTCTTCAAGTGATCGGCCTCGTTCTCTTGCACGGCGTCGGGTTCTACACTTTTTATGTGTTTCTCCCGACGTATTTGGCCAAAGTGACCGACCTCCCGATGGGCACGACGCTGCTGATCAATACGATCTGTATGGCGCTGATGGCGATCCTCATTCCGCTGATGGGAAAGTTGTCGGATCGTGTCGGACACCGCTGGGTCCTGGCCGTCGGCGCCGCTGGTCTGGCTCTGGGAACAGTCCCGGTCTTTTCTTGGTTCGGGAGCGGCCACCTCCTGCTGATCGCCACTGCTCAAGGCCTGATTACGGTGTTCGTGGCGGCCTACATGGGTCCGTTCTTTGCCATCGTGGCGACGCTTTTCCCTGTCGCCCGTCGCTATACCGGCCTTTCGGTTTCCTACAATCTGGCCTCGGCCCTATTCGGCGGCACAGCACCCTTAATGGCAACGATGCTTATGGAACGGAGCGGGAATGCGCTTGCCCCCGGCTGGTATGTCACCCTATGCGCCGTCCTGTCGTTGATCGCGCTCTCCACGATTCGTGAAGAAGGAAAGGGGACTGCCAAGGTTGGAGCGAGAACTCATTGACAGCGTGGAATCAATATACGGTATCTTTCATAAGACATGCAGACCACATGACCGATCAAACAATTCAACCTCCCCTCCTTTCCGGTCCACCGGTCTCCCGTTGGTGGGGATGTTTCCCCGACCTTCGCCGTGACACCCTCGGCTTTCTCTTGCACTGTCACGCCTACGGCGACGTGGTCAAACTTCCGATGGGGCTGGTCGTGGGGATGCTCTTGCGGCAGCGCGACGCGGCCATGTATGTCCTAAACCATCCCGCCGACGTCAAACATGTTCTGGTGACGAATCAAGAGAACTATCGAAAGGCTCCGGTCGCCCCGGCCGAATCGCGTATCTTCGGGCAGGGCGTCCTCCACACGGAAGGCGACACCCATCATCGTCAGCGGCGGCTGTTCCTGCCTTTCTTTCATGGAAACCATGTCACGGCCTATGTGAACCTCATTACGGGCAAAGCCCGCGACCTCGCGACTCAGTGGCAAAATGGGATGACCGTGGACATCGAGCAGGAAATGGCCCACCTCACCCTGTCGGTGATCTGGCGATTGCTCTTCAGCCAGGACGTCAAATCCGAAGGCGACACCATCCGTGAAGCCATCGCGGCTGGCCAACGTTTGATCAAGCTCCAATATGATTCCCTTCTCGCAAGCATTATCCCACTATGGGTTCCCATTCGACGGCATCGCAGGTTCATGCGGGGCTTCCGTGTGATCGAAGAGAAGATGTTCCACTTTATTCGAGAGCGGCGAACGGCTTCTGAACCGTATGATGACGTCCTGTCTCTCTTGCTGGGTGCCATAGACGCAGGAGGCCGCCCGCTGCGCGATGAAGAAATTCGAGACGAACTCATGACATTCTTACTGGCCGGTCACGAGACCACCACGAATGCGCTGACGTGGACGTGGTTTCTCCTGTCGCAGTCCCGATCGGTACGAGCACGGTTGACCAGCGAACTGAACGACGTGTTGGGTGATCGACTCCCAGTCGCGGCAGATCTTCCCCGCCTGCGCTATATGAAGATGATCTGGGATGAGTCGTTACGCCTCTATCCATCGGCTTGGACGCTTCACACTCGCCTTGCACATGCACAGGACCGACTCCCCTCTGGAGCCGTCCTTCCACCGGGAGCCTGGGTCTTCATCAGTCCCTGGAGTCTCCATCGCAATCCGCGCTGGTTTCCCGATCCCAGCCGATTCGATCCAGAGCGATTTTCGGAAGAGGCGACTCAGACCCGGCCGGCCTTCACGTACATCCCGTTCGGTGCCGGTGGACGCCGGTGCCTCGGCGAGTCGTTCGCGGAGCTGGAAGGATTGTTGATTCTGGCAACGATCGCCTCAAAGATCGGTCTGCGTTTGCTCGATGGCCAGACGATCCAGCCCGACCCGGTGATGACTCTACGTCCGAAGGCCCCGGTCCGGATGACCGTTCAGCGAAGCGAGATCGCGGGACATCAGCCTGCCGTGGCTTCAATCGCCCTGCGCACGCATCCTCCCTGCTAGGCATCGTTCCGTTGATATGATACAACTCCCGTCCGGTAGTGCTGGCCAGTCGCGTTGCAGTCGATCGAACATGATCGTCAGAGCCTCCTCTTCATTGTCCATCGGCTGCTTTGGTTTCATCTACCTCGCCGCATTGTCGGGCTGTCTCTCGCCTGTCACTCTGACACGAGCCGTCATCGCCTATGATGATGCCATCACCGAATCGCAATCCAAACAACTGCTGGTCAACATCGCCCGAGCGCAGCACCATCAGCCCATTCACTTTACCGGCGTCTCCAACGTCGCGGCGACCTTCGATTTTCGTTTTACGGCTGGTGCCACACCGGCCCTCACGGGCGACGCCGGTCGGACGATCTTGCCCGTCATCGGAGGAAGTGTGGCCGAGAATCCCACCATCAGTATCGCGCCCATCGAAGGCGAGGAGTTTACCAAGCGCTTACTCACACCGTTTCATGAAGCGAAACTGACCTTGCTGCTGAGGCAGGGCATCGATATCGATCTCTTGCTCCGGCTGATGGCCAAAGAGCTCCGGCTGAGCCATCATGACGGAGCCGTCGCCTACCGGAATAATCCTTCCGACAAGATCGGATACGAAATGTTCAGGCGGGTGGTTCTCCATCTCTCCGCCGTTCAAGACCACAATAGCCTCTACGTCGAACCGTTGAGCATCGAACGGAGTTGGACCATCCCCGCCCACTCGGTTACGGCGGAAGGTTTCAAAGCGCTCGAACAGGAGTACCAGGTGTCCTATAACGCGCGGGACAAAACATTCATGTTACGAAAACAAGTCGAAGGCGGCACGCTGATCACCAACTATGACCCGAATTTATTGTCCCGAGAAGAGCGGGTCCGCTTGCAGAATGAGAATGAGCAAGGTCTCCCGCATGACGTGACGTTCGACATACGCCCCGGTCACTACGGCGGCGACTGGCCGATCAAGGGAGACTTTCGGCTGCGCAGTTTCAACGCGATGTTGAACTTTCTGGGTCTCTCTATTGCTGAAGAACCGGAGTACCATGTCGAGAAAGACAGCCGCACTCCCGATGTGGCTGAAAATCCTGTCAAGACGATGGACTTGCAGGTGTCGCCGTCGGCTCCATCCGGATTGGATCTCGTGATGAAGTCCCATGGCCAATATTACGCCGTCAATACGACCGGACCACAGGCCCGTTGGAACCGCGAAGCGTTCAAACTCTTGTCGCAACTGTTCCAGATGACGGTGACAGAGGTCCCGCGTGCCGGCGTGCCGAGCATTACCATCGCCAAGTAGGTGGGGATTCCTCGTGCCTAGGGATAAAGCCGATGGGATTACGCATCCGCACGGTCCAAGCTGGGTTTCGGAGGCCGTCGGCCAACCAGATAGATGATGGCAGGAAAGAGCATGGTCGTCCCTGGAAAGATCAGCCGATACCCCCACCAAGGCAAGCTCGGTCGAAAAAATCCCAATCCGACGGTCAGCAGAATCGACGCCAGAATTCCATAGACATACGCCGGGACCAGCGTCGTAGAATGATCTTCGCTGCGCTGTCTTGAAGCAGCGACGAAGCCCTTGATAAGGAGATAGACTGAGAAGATGATACAGGCGGTACCGTAATAGGCTGCGTACTCTTGCATAAGACCGTCCTGGTTGATGCTCCCACAGGGCCGCTGGGCAGGTAATTTATAGCGTATCGCCTGCGCCCTTGTCGAGCCGAACCTCAGGGACTTGTAGACCCGTGGTCCACCGTCCTTGAGATCCATAGCAACTTGATAATAGTCCAACAAGGTTGAAATCGAAAGTTCCGTGACGACCTTATCCCTACTCAGGAGAGCGGCCTATGAAGATGTTGGTCATCGTCTTTCGCGAATCACTCGTGGAGCAGGTGCATGGGCTACTGAATGAATACGAGGTGAATGCCTTCAGTGAGCTGCACAACGTCGCCGGCAAGGGCTCGACTGGTTCCACGAGCCAGTTCTTTCTGGCCCCCACGACCAACCGAATGATTCTTGTCGCAGTATCGGACCAATCTGCCTACCGCCTCATCGATGCCTTTACGCGGTTTCGATTGGAGCAGGAGGCCGCTAAAGGCGACAATATCTTCCCACTTCATGTGTTTGTGCTGCCCTGCGAACAAGCGGTATAACCGGAGTGGATGCCATCTACCGTTCTTGCCGTGCGATGGCTTCTTAAGCGAGCGGGAGGTCCTCGTTTCCACGACGGCCTCCACGACGGCCTCCAGGAGTGCTCTCCTGGAGGCCCAGTTGAATGTCCGACACATCGTCGGGAAACGTCGACTCAGTGCGTGTTCGGCGCCATCGACTCGACCGCCTCCTTGGCATTCTTCTTGGCCTTGGCTTTCTTCGCTTTTGCCGCTTTCTTCATCTCTTGTTTCTCGGCCTTCAGGGCATCCCGCTTCGCTTTCATCTCCGATTTCATCTGTTCTCTTTTGGCCTTCATGTCAGACATCATCTGATCCTTTTGGGCCTTGAGGTTATCGCGCATCTGATCCTGCTCGGCCTTCATCTCGCCCGTGGCTTCGCCGGCCATGGAACCCATTTCGTTCTTCAATTCGGACCCGAGCCCGGTCATATCGTCGGCCAAGGCCCATGCACCAGTGCCGAGTATCAGAACGGCGGTTACAGTTGAAACAATGGCAAATCGCATGAATCTCCTCCCTGCTATAGGTTGAAGCGAAGTCGCTGACGCGATCGAACGATGCCTCTCTAGGGCTATCGTGAGATGGGGTTTCTTGCAATCTATTTCATGGTTTTCGACGCGGAACTCTTGCGGAAGCTATGGAAAGACAACAAAAAATGAATCAAAAAGATCACGGCCCCCAGCAGGAGATCCCCTGGAGGCCGTGTAAGAATATGCGCCTCAGCACAACGCTCTCGGGCGTTCACCGGGAGACGAGCGCTACGGCCTGATCTGCCACAGCAAGTACACCAGTCCGACAGCCAACGCCGATACCACGACGAAATGCATGAACATCCTCCTTACGATTGATTGTTGTACTTGTTCGACGCCGGAAACCGGCGCCTAGGCTAGGGGTATCGCGAGATGGGTTTTCTGGCAACTGATTTCGAGGTTTTGGATGTCGGGCGTGCGGGGCCGGCGAGGTGGCGCTTTGAACGTCATATGATCGCGTGCAGATGGCGGTGAGAGCTACGAAACGCGGGGGTTGCCGTGCATCCGACTGAAGACATCCCAGTCGAACTGCTTCGGTGTGACCGCATGGAGTGGAATCGGACCGATTGATCCCCGTTCACGATAGGCCAAAAGACACCCAACAATGTCATCGGGTGATTCGATCAGTCGGTGCACCAGCTCATGGGCCAGATGCTGGGCAATCGCCTTGTCTTCCGGTATCGGCCTGGCGCCCCGGAGCGTATGGCCCAGAATGGTGGCTTTTGTGGCCAGGGTGAGCGGATAGTGACCGGACCGCGCATGCCGTTCCGGCCATTGGGTAATTACCTCAGCAACATAGTCGACGAGACCATGGACACCACCATCCTTGTGATGACGGTGCGGTGTACGTTCGGCGACGACGAATAGGTGGCTCTTGTTTGGCACGCCCAATGTCCGTTTGAGCGTCCCGAGGATCACCTCATCGATATAGGCGTTGGGGTCGGGATGTTCGTTGACCAACAGTCCCTCGGCTCTGGCTTGATACGCGCAAGCCAACGCCAGATGACCGGATCCGGCCCCCATGATCTCCACGAAAAACACACTGCCCATTGCCGCGCTGGTGGCCTTGAGGGATTCGATGGACTGATCCGCCAATGCCACGGCGGACTGGAATCCGAGAGAGATCGTACCTTCAATATTGTTATCGATGCTTCCGGGAATGCCGACCACCTGCACGCCGAATTCTTCGTAAATGGCCCGAGCACCCCGCATGCTGCCGTCGCCCCCCAGCACGATCAGCGCGCCATCACGCACGTATGGTTCGAGATGACGCATGGCCACATGCTGCACCGTCTCTTGCTTGAACTCCTCGAAACGGCTGCTGCCGATGGGGCTGCTGGGATGGCTGCTCATGCCGCGGGTGTGCTCATCGGTCACACGTTCGATCCAATTGTTGGCTAGACCTAAGTAGCCGTGCCGAACAAAATAGACCTCCAATCCCAAGCGTTGACCGGTGACATGCAATTCCTTTAACGCGGCGCCGGCCCCGGCGAAATCACCTCCAGAGACGAGCGCGACGATTCGTTTGAGGGTTCGAGGTTTGAGCGTGACACGGTCTTTTCTTGCGCGCTCCACGGTCACCCATGTGTTGCGTACGGCTCGTTCCCGTTCGGATAGGCCGACGGCCGTTGAGTAGCCGGACATCCGCCCCTGTTCGACCGTGAGCAGCACGACATTGTCTTGGCTTTCCTTATAGTCACTGAACTCGCTAAAGGCTTCATGGAACGGTCGTTGGTCCAAATAGATCATTAACGCCCGCAAGGTGGAACTGTGGGTGTAGAGGCAGGCCACTTTACCCTTTTGCGCGACACCCAATCGGTGGAGACCGTCGATGACGTCGGCATAGAGGTCGAAGAAAGAATTGCCGCCCGGATAACAATACAGCGGATCCTTCATCAATCGCTTGGCGGTGGATGCGTCGACGCGAAACGCGCGCGCCGCTTCTTCAACCTCGAGGGACTTCTCCAATCCCGTGACCCAACCGAAGTCCGAGGATTCAAGCGCCGGTTCGGCGATGGGTTCGGATGCGGGCGCGCACTGCAGCAGCGCCGCAGACACCCGCTCGTACAATTGCCTGGTGTTTGGGCTCCGGCTGATGCAATGGAGGAACGTCCGCGGATCGAGGTAGTTAGTCAGATGTAAGAAGTCGAGTTGTTGTCCCACCACGCCGATCATGCGGGCGAGCGCCGCGCCCACGGCATCGGCTTTGGCGACGCCTCGTTCACGGTCCAATTGATTCGGTAAGCGGCATCCGACGCGATGGGTTTTGCTATTCACTTGCGAGACCCCATGGCGCATCGTGAAGAACAGCGTCCGGTCTCCCAGATCCCGAGGCAACAACCAAAACCGATCATCACCGAGTTCAAGGACAATACGGCCTTCCGCCAGCGCGGGGGTCAGCTGTGTACGTGGCACGATGGCGACCGGACGCCGATAGGTCGGTTTGGCTACCGACCCGATCGTCGCTCGCAGCAACGGCTGCAGCGAGCCTTCGGCAAGGAGCCTGTTCCAGGCGACAAAGAACAGCAGCTGATCATCGATGAGGCTTTCCCGAGCCGACCGGTACGCTTCGGCGGTCGCAAACCCGGACTTGGATCGCTCGACGAATGAGCGGAGTTGCTCCATCTTGGCTTGGATTCGATCAGCTTCATCGCCGGAGGGTCTTCCTGGTGGAGGTTGGACGAGTCCACGCTCCGACGCTCGTTGGGCGAGAGCGCGACCATAGGCCAGGAGTCCTTCAACCGTGACAAAATCGAGTGGATGACTCATAGCCGGCCTCAATCAGACGA
Organism: Nitrospira sp. SG-bin1; assembly: GCA_002083365.1. NCBI lineage: Bacteria > Pseudomonadati > Nitrospirota > Nitrospiria > Nitrospirales > Nitrospiraceae > Nitrospira > Nitrospira sp. SG-bin1. The sequence continues at coordinate 18,115 of LVWS01000032.1, forward strand.
TTGTGTCAACGAGAAGAGCGCCGCCACGTGACCGATTTCTTCTGTGATTGTCCATACCATTGATCAATCCTAAACCGATGCCCAGACGGTCGCAAGAGGCGCATAGTGTCAGCGATGATTCGAGACGAACGACTTCAATTGAGTCCACTTCTTAGAATGTGTGATGGTAAGTTGTATGTCTATGTTCGAGAAGATGAAGACGGCAAGATTTTTGGTCTACTCATTGGGGTGGACGATCACCCTATCGTGTTTCCTCGGTGCCACGACTTCAGCAGAACAACTCAGTCCGGTCGGGCTGTGGTACAACATCGACGATCGTACGGGACAGCCACGCGCGGAGATTCGCATTATCGAGCGAGATGGTGTGCTGACGGGCCGGATTGAACGGAGCTTGTCAGCCGATCCATCCAGAGAAGAGTCTCACTGCGGCAAGTGTACAGATGATCGGAAGGGGCAGCGCCTTATCGGGATGGAGATCATCCGAGGCGCTCGTCCAGCCAAAGACCAATGGTGGGAAGGGGGAACGATTCTCGATCCTGATAACGGAAAAACATATTCGCTGCGATTGCGCGTTGCCGATGACAAGGGGTCTCTGTTGGTCCGTGGCTATATCGGACCGTTCTTCCGTACTCAGACCTGGCATCGCGTTGAGCGATAAGGACGCACGTTCAGAAGAGAGGCTCACCAGCGTTGAGCCCAAGCAGGTGCCGGCGCGGGATTCGGTTCAAGGGTCGAGAGATCCGCTTCGAAGAGAATCTGGTGATTGTCCCCTTCAAGATTTCGCATTTGTAGCACGCCTGCTCGTGTAGCCACCAGTAACTGGCCGCCTCTGCTCCAATCAGCCCATTGAAGATCGTCCAAAGGTTCGAGATTACCATTGGATTCTAGAGAATATCGGACATTGAGGCCATCGACGGCCTGATCAACACCAAACTCTCCTCCAGCCCATCCCACGCTTTCCACGCAGAGAACTCGCGTGCCGTTCGGTTGAGGTTTTCGCATGAGCGCGTTGCGGTGCTCGTCCCACGCATCTTTTGGATCACGGGGCGGCGAGTCCTCCGCTTCCGTCCAGCCTCTTCGTCGTTCGTTGGCGAATTGAACCACCGGAATAGACCGTAGCCCGTAAGGAATGGGAAGCCGTTCCATCTGTTGATCGTCACGACCGCTGTCTTCTGTGAAGTAGTAGCCGCGTGTCCAGGTGCCGCATGTACCAAAGGCGTGGAGCGCGGTGAGCCACGGAAGTTTCGAGAGCGCGACATATGCCTCGCCATGTTCCCACGTGGCACTGGGTTTATGCGCGAAGTAACAGAGATACCGTCCGTCCGGAGAAAGATCAGATCGCCGTGGAAAAATACGACCGCCGAGCCAAGCTCCCGGCTCGTATCGCTCGGCAGTGAGGTCCCACCGTCCGATATGCGACCAGTTACTCGGCCCCCGACGAAACACGGCCACCACCGGCGCCTGGATCGCTGGGATACAGTAGATACGAGGAGGGACTGATCGTGTCATGATCGATCGACTCGCGACGGGATTAGCCGGGAACGTCATGAATCATCTTGAGCACCGACCAAGACATCACGGCCAAGCCGAGCGCGCAGAGCATCAAAATGACACCGCTCACCTGGAGCAATCTCCCTCGGGATACTGCGGCTTGACCGGTCAGAACGGTCGTATCTCGAACAACTGATGTATGTGGAGGAAACCGCATGGCATGCCGAACCTGCCCCCCTGTCCGCCAACAGTGCCACCCGGCGAGACACACACAGACGGTCATGATGCCCATGCACAGGGAAAAGACGATAGACAATGATTGCTTGGCAGCATCAACGGGCAGACTGCGCACCTCGGCCTTCCACTCCTCAGCGACCATCCAAAGCGCAACACCGCCGATCAGCACCACGATCAAGACAACGATCGCCAATCGTCGGCGACGGTCATCGGCTCGCTGAATCTCAGCCATACCACGCACCTCGGTCAATCAGGACTCGCATCACCGTGATGGTGCGAGCATTGTTCGTGTTGTCGAGGAAATTTTGACCGGGCATTCTGCGATCGGCAAGCGATAGATGGAAATGTGCAGGAACAACGGCGGTGAGACGAGCGCTCTCTGTGATGCGTGTGACCGTGTTATGGCATGACGACCAGCTTGCTGAACTCTTCGCGCGCGGCAGTCAGGATGGCTGACGGCGCCTTGTCCGGGCTCCCGGCATCAAACGGCGGCCGAGGATCGTATTCGATGAGCAGTTGTGTGAGTTGGGCCGCCTCGGAGCCGAACTCTACAGCCACGAGAGTGAGCGCCATGTCGATCCCGGAGGAAACGCCGGCGGCCGTGAAGACCTTGCCGTCGCGAACGACACGTTCTTTGGTCGGTATGGCGCCGAATTGTTTCAACACATCGTGGGCGAGCCAATGGGTCGTGGCTTTCAGCCCGTTCAGCACGCCGGCTGCTGCCAGTCCTAAGGCACCGGTACAGACCGACGTGGTCCACTTGGTTGTGCGGTGCACCAGGGCCATCCATTCCAGGACAAGCTGATCACCCATCACCGCTTGAGGAAATGCCGTGCCCGGCACGACCAGGATGTCGGGGCTGGTGGTTTCATCGAGCGAATAGTCGGCCGTTAACCGGAGCCTTCCGAAGTCCGTGCGCTTCACGCCTTTCTCGCGTGCCACGAACCGCACGTCGGTGCCAAGCGTCGGCGCCTGCAGAACTTCGTAAGGGCCGATCGCGTCGAGCGCCGTCATGCCGTCGTACAACAGGATGGCGACTTGTAACTTTTTCTCTGGAATTATCCTCTCCATCCGATCCTCCCTCTGTCGTCCAAGGTATTTCGATCACAGACAACCCTTCAAGAGCGAGCCCGCGGCTGATTAGAATACCATCGCATGATCGACCAAATATGTGGACCCGTTTTCCACGAGAACCAATTCGGCGACGTACTCCCCCGCTGTCTTCGTGAACCACTGCTTCCACACAATCGCCACCGATTCTGGGCGTCGAAAGACAGCCACAAACTCTCTTTTGGCAAAGTACCCGCGCTCAGCCTGATATTTTCTGCACAAGGTCTCTAGATATTCCTTCGTGACGATACGTTTCATACGGTCTGTGAAGTCCCTTGTGTGCCTCTCATGGTCGATAGCTGTCGATCCCTTCATCAGGTTGTCCATTATCGGATCAGCGACGGCCAGAATTTCTCTATCCGATTTGTCTGCCAATGTCATGGTACCTCCGTCAGCAACTCACGGCGTCTTGATCAACAGAAAGTGGGCAGTATAATAACCGCATGGACCGGATCGCAGTCTGCCTCATTATCATACTCGGAACTGGATGGCAAAGCCTGGTGTTCGCCTGTAAGGAGGAACCACCTCAAGAGCCGAGCGCAAAGGAACGCTTGAACCAGGTCCTGAATTCTGAGGGTGGCATACAAGTCTACAAAGACCATCAAGGAAACGTCACGAACACGACGGTTCTGCCGAACGGCGAGCGAGTCATCGTGGTGCAGCCGCCGCAAAGTCAGGGATTCAACGTTGGCCCACCCCTTCAACTGAACAATCAGACACTCACGTTTCCTCCGCCACCTCTACCTTCTGTTCAACCACCAGCCCCTGAATTTCCACAAAGGGCGCGGTAGCAACGCGGATTGCCCACTTCTCACCTTTCGTCTTGACGATCCTTATCATGTGCGCGCCATACTCGCCAATCCAGGTATGCGCGTGCCACCATCTTCCTCTGGCCACCCGCCAAAACTGCTTTTCTTAAGTCAGATGTCGTCGCAGCTGCCGAGGCGATGGCCGTTTCGAAGGAAGTTGGAACCATGATGATAACTAGGAATAGACAATACGAGGTCACATTTGAGCGACAGCGAGATTGATGTTTCGGTGAGTGTTTGACAGGCAATAAACAGATCTTGACGTAGAATACATCTCATTTGGCACTTGAGGTAATGAATGAATGGTCTTGCTTGTCAGAAGTTCGCTTTCTAGATCCGAAAGATACTTCCAATTCGACCCTGGTCCCTTCAGGGCCCCGAGTATCCTGCTGGATGAGTGAACCCACCTGCGCTCTTTTACCAGCACGTTAAAATGAGTTCGGGCGAGACCGATGAGGGGGTGGGCGCCGTGGTACCGTTGGACGACTGCGGGATCGCCGCCGCCGTCCCTGGCGCCCCACCCGGGGTTACACCGATACCGCCACTCCCGCATTAGATACTTGAACTCAGATTAGAAGATCGATGTGGATCAATACCATCAAAGTCTGAACGGACATGTCATATTTCATCTGTATCGTGAAAAGACGTACGTTGCGTTGCTCCGCTATCGGCACACAACCGATCGAACTTAAGAGAGCGTATGGTATAGTTTGGGACAACCATTCCCATTAGAGATGGAGGTCCGTTATGCTAAAGCGTTTGCGATACCTCGCGATCGTCGGTGCCAGCCTGGTGCTCGGCACGACCGGCTGCACCCTTAAAGCCACTATTAACCAAACGACCGATACGACGTCCAATGTGACCGGCACCACATCGGGAGCCGCTTGGTGGAGCGAAGACGGCCAGATCAAGCCGGATTTCAAAGCTGCGGCGTTTGTCGCCTTCAATCGGGAAAGCCTGACTCAAGATGTGGCTGCGGGTCGCGGGGAATATTTGGCTTCGATGGGTAGGTTGCTGGGCGTTCCTGAGGATCGACAAGCGGGATTCTTTTTTGCCGCCCAGGCGAACTATGCCGAGGCAGGAGCCAAGGATTCCACGGCACTGCTGACGCTGCTCCGCGACACATCCAAACCGTTCGTCTACTGATCGGCGGATCTCATGGGCGCTGTCCGACCGTTGCCGAGCCGGTCGGCTCGGCAACGAAAAGCGCCGCCTCAGCGTGGCGCCCGATGACCGAGCGCACAAGCACCCCGTCCTTGAAGACCAGAAAATTGGTGGGCACAGCCGGGACACGAGAGCCCGGCAGAATCACTCCGGCGAGGTTCAAAGGGTCCGTGGCTGAGAGTTTGATTTCATGCCCGGTTGCTGATGAAACCCTCGTGTTCCTCATCGCGCGCAAAGCCTCCACCGCTTCCGGCAGCGCGAATTGTTCCCCCGTGAATCCGCTGACGAATCGGCCGCCACGGACCTCCCCCGCCATCTCCATCCGTCGGTACTGAACGAGTACATCTCGCCAAGACTGAACCAGCGACTCCCGTGTCAGCAGGTCACGAAACACCACTCCATAGCGCCGAAGAAGTTGTCGAGCGATCTTTTCCGCCGCGGGACTCGAAGAATGGAGAGAGCCATTCGACAAGCGCATGGCTTCTTCGGCCGTCCTCGCAGGCGGGTGAAGGAGCGACCACCGTCCGGCCGAATGCCGAGGCCGACGTGTCCGTTCACGTCCTTCGGCGCGACGCCGATGGGGGTCCATGAGGGCGCGAAGATTATCAAAGCCATCAGACGTCACCAGACCGGCTGCCACCAGCTCCCACAGTCCATTCTCCACCTCCGTCGCAAGGTGTTTGGTCACGCGCACCAGATCGGCAAAGAAGCTGGCGCCTTGGTGCCGTAAGACCCGACAGAGGTCCTGTGCGACCGCACTGAGATGGGTGCTGGGATCAGCGAAAGAGCGGCTCGACTCACCACGAACGACATTCATCAACCAGTCACCGTCCTCTCGCGGAAAGAGACTGATGGGAGCGATGCTGGTTGGAACAATGCGCCGTCGGTCCGTCTCCCCTGCCCGTGAAAATCTCGGATGCGGAGAAAGACGTCCCCAGCTGACCGCGCCGCTCAGACAGAGGCGATCCAAGAGTGCCGGTTCGTACTTCGCCATACGCAGGCGCAAGAGCTGTGGCTCCCAGGCGGAGGCCGCCGCCTCGAATCCCGCCAGCTGTCCGATCACTTGCAGCAGGCCGGCTTCTCCATGCTGACGCGATCCCGGCGTGACATGCTGCCATTGCAGCAAAAATCGCATGAAGTCTGATGCCGTGACCGGCTCTACTTCCTTGCGCAAGATCCCGATCGTCAGGCGATGGATACGGGCCAACAACCGACGGTGACACCACTCGGTTTCGGCGTTCGGTATTCGTGACGCGTCATCCGTGAACCGGCCGCGGAGAACCTGTCCCTGTCCTTCCAGCCGCAGCATGGCACCGCCGACACGATCGACAGGGAGATGTAATCGGGCAGCAAGCCTGTGTGTCGTCGTCGGACCGATACTTTCCATCCATCCCAGTACGATGGAATCCAACGTCGAATCATCACCGGTCGCAAACATCAGCTCAAGCCGCTCTTTATGTTCCGTTGCGAGCCACCCCTTCACTCCTTCCCCGTTCTCCGACAAGGTAGTTGCCCGACCGGATTCCACGAGTAACGGCCAATAGGCCGCCCATTGAGCCGTTTCGGACTCAGGCACCCACACCAGTGCCAGCAATGCATCGTGCAGTTCATCGGCGTCTCGCACGACCGGCCAAGATTCACGGGTGACTTCGGCGATTGCTGCCGGATCCAGCGCCCCGATCTCTCCGAGCAGGTCGGGCGGCAGAGTCCGCCGTAGCTCGACCGCTCGAGCCCGACGTTCTTCCAGCGGCGCATCGTCGAGAAAGGCATAGGGGTTCGCATTCAAAATCTCATGAGAGAAGACCGACGGCGACGGCGTATCGATCGCCACGCAATGGATGGCGCCGGATTCGACCAGCCGCAGTACCTCGGTGAGTCCCTCCAGATCCATCGCTTCCGTGAGACAGTCACGCAGCGTTTCCTGTACGAGCGGATGGTCTGGTATCTGCCGCGCCGCCCGTTCGCCGGTCAGATTCTCCTGACAAGCAATGGCATCGGGAAAGATCGCTGCGAGCAGGTCCTCCGCTTTCATTCGCTGAATGTGCGGCGGAACCTTCTTGCCTTTCGCGAAACGTAGAAGGGCCAGTGCCCGCGAGGCATTCCATCGCCACCGGGTGGCAAACATCGGCGCGAGCAGCACCGCCTGGACCAAGACGTCCCGCACCGTATTGGAGTGGAGGTAGCTGAACACGGATTCCAGCGGGAAGCTGTGTTTCTCTCCCAGCGAAATCACAAGACCGTTGTCCGTGGCGGCTGCCTGCAGCTCGAAGTCGAATGTCACGCAGAACCGTTTCCGCAAGGCCAGTCCCCAGGCTTTGTTGATCCGTCCGCCGAACGGCGCATGGATAACCAGCTGCATCCCGCCGCTTTCATCGAAGAACCGTTCGGCCACGATGGTATCCTGAGTGGGCACGACTCCCAGAACAGCTTTCCCCGCCAGGACGTATTCGATCGCTTGTTGGGCCCCCTGTGGATCAAGGCCGCATTCTTGGCGAAGCCAGCTGCCAGCTGCCAGCTGATGGTTCTCAGGTGACGATGCTCTTCTCGCAACGTTCTCACGAAGACCGGCCACTTCTGCGGAAAGTTCCGTTGTACGAGCCGGAGCCTCGCCGCGCCAGAAGGGAATGCTGGGTGGCGCGCCATGGGCATCTTCCACCCTCACTCTCCCCATCTCGACACCCTTAATCCGCCAGGATGTGTTGCCAAGCAGCATGATGTCGCCGGCCAGGCTTTCCACGGCAAAGTCTTCGTCCACTGTTCCCACTATGGTGCCGTCCGGTTCGGCCACGACGGCGTAATTGGCGGTATCGGGGATCGCCCCGCCTGACGTGATCGCCGCGAGTCTCGCCCCGCGCCGGCCTTTCAGCCGATGATTCAGGCGATCATGGTACAGATAGGCCGATCCCCTCCCTCGCTGAGTCGCAATGCCCTCCCCCAACATCCGGACGATCCGGTCGAACGCAGCCCGTTCCAATTCACGATAGGGGCCGGCGCGACGGACCAGCGCAAACAGTTCCTCTTCTGTCCAAGCTTGCGTCGCGGCGGCCGCAACGATTTGCTGAGCCAGGATGTCGAGCGGCGCCGGTGGGACCTCGATGCGATCCAGCGTTCCCTGCTTGATCGCATGGATCAGCGCGGCGCACTCGACCAATTCGTCTCTGGTCGTGGCAAACAATCGGCCTTTGGGAATGGCCTTGATCCAGTGGCCGGCACGACCGATTCGCTGCAAGCAGGTCGCAATCGCGCGCGGCGAACCAATTTGACAAACCAGATCCACCGTGCCGACATCGATTCCCAGTTCAAGCGATGCCGTGGCCACGACGACTCGGGTCTTGCCTGACTTTAATCGTTCTTCCGCCGAGAGCCGGATCTGCCGTGAAAGGCTGCCGTGGTGGGCCGCCACCGCGTCAGGTCCAAGCTCCGAGAGCCGCTCTTCCAGGAAGTGCGAGACTCGTTCGGCCAGGCGGCGCGTGTTGACGAACACCAAGGTCGTGCGATGGGCCCGTACCAGCTCCGCCACACGATCGTAGATGTCGGACCAGACGGCATTCGTGGCGACGGCACTCAGCTCATCGTTTGGAACCTCAACCGCGAGATCCATCTGCCGTTTGTGACCCACATCGATCATCGTCGGCATCGGACGGTCACCGACCAGGAACTGCGCCACGGTTTCGATCGGTCTCTGGGTGGCTGAGAGGCCGATTCGTTGTGGCTTCGCGAGCGTGAGTGCTTCGAGTCGTTCAAGCGACAGCGCCACATGGGCTCCACGTTTATTCGGCGCGAGCGCATGGATTTCATCGATGATCACGGTGCGCACGGTCTGCAACAGACGTCGGCTCTTGTCGGCCGTGAGCAAGATGAAGAGCGATTCGGGTGTCGTCACCAGAATGTGCGGCGGGCGTTTGAGCATCCGCTGCCGGTCTGCCATGGGGGTGTCCCCGGTTCGAACCAGCACGCGAAGTTCCGGCATCAGCAATCCGGCCTGGAGAGCGAGCTGACCGATCTCGGCCAGCGGCTTCTGGAGATTTTTCTGGATGTCGTTGCTCAGCGCCTTGAGCGGAGACACATAGAGAACCTGTGTGTGATCGTCGAGTTCACGATTGAGTGCCTGCTGAAAGAGCTGATCGATACAGGAAAGAAAGGCCGCGAGCGTCTTTCCGGACCCGGTAGGGGCCGCGATGAGCGCATCTGCTCCGGACTGGATCGCGGGCCAAGCCTGGATTTGAACGTCGGTCGGCTGACCGACGTGTGAAGAGAACCATTCGGAGATAATGGGATGGACGCGGGTGAGCGGCATCGGCGGCATCTTACCATGCGTGATTCATCACTGCATGGCACCCCTTTTTTGATTTTTCAGGTCGATCTAACGCAACACTAATGTTGGCTGGTTGCTCGGTTAGATGACAAGGGATCTCACTGATGGTGCTGCTGGAGTGCTGTGGTAAGGTGACTATGGATGGATTTTTTTCATTTCATGACATGAAAGGTCAGGCTATGTGGTTTCTTTTGATTGTCTTACTCGCCCCACCTTCAGGTATCGATCGTGCCACGGTATTGAACGCCTTTGAGACGTATGAGGCCTGCAAGCCGGAGCGCGATCGTGTGGGCTTTGAAATGGCGGAAAGCTATCCCTACGAGAATGATTTTCGCATCGTGTGTGAATTCCGAGAAAAGACATCTCCTCAGCTGCCGATACGCTATCAACGTGAATCATAGATGCGTTCCGCTCCCTCACCATGTCACTGCTCATCCGCGCTTCGTTCTGAAAGTGTTCGGCGTATTCTTATTTCTTCGCAGGTAACCTCTATGGCATCATGATCGTTCAATGCGCCTGTCTGTTATTGTCCCGGCCTTCAACGAAGCACGTCTGATCGAACAGACCCTACAATCCATCGCCCTATCATTGGAGGCCAATCGCAAACCCGACTTCACCTCAGAAATCATCGTCGTCGACAATAACTCCACCGACAATACAGCCGATCTCGCCAGGCAGGCTGGGGCGCGAGTCGTGTTCGAACCGATCAATCAAATCGGACGGGCACGCAACGCCGGTGCGGCTCAGGCCACCGGCGATTGGTTGCTATTCCTGGACGCGGACAGTCTCCTCAGTTCCGAACTGCTGGCGGACATTCTTCGACTGATCGAATCGGGACAGTACGTCGGGTGCGGCAGCACATTGCGGATGGATGGCTTGCCTTGGTGGGCGAACATGACGTTGTGGTTCTGGACCGCGGTCTCGGTTCTTTTTCGGTGGGCCGCCGGAGCGCTCATCGTCTGTCGCCGCGATGCGTTTCAGGAAGTCGGCGGGTTCGATCTAGAACTTTATGCGTTAGATGAGATTAGGCTGAGCAAACGACTGAAACAATGGGGCAGACGCCACGGCATGCAGTTCACGATTTTGGCCGATCATCCTCTGAAGACCTCGTCACGAAAGGTCTCGCTCTACTCTGGGCGAGAGATCGCCATCCAGATTTTCCGAATTTTTTTCCTCCCGAAACGAACCTTACAAGATAAAAAACACCTTTCGGTCTGGTACGACGGACGGCGCTAGGCACATCTGTTCTCGTGAAACTCCCATGGCTTTGGCGTTGTCCGGACACGCTCTACCCACCTGATATGATTGTCATGACCATCCCCCATCGAAAGGAGAAGCGATGCGATTTATCAAAGTACAAGATGAAGAACGTACAGGAGAAGTGGCGATCAACCTCGATCTCGTTCGAGAGGCGCACTTCGGACGAGGCATGCTGCATCTGTACTTTGAGCGCAGCTCGTCCTCACAGGATGACATGACGTTTACCGGCGAAAATGCCCAAAAGATTTGGGCGGCCTTGGGATAAGAAGAAGTATTGTTCTCGGCGCTCAATGGGCGCGTGCCGGGAATGGACAGGGCCGACCGGCTCACGTCTCACCAATCATTGCCGGCCGTGAGGGTGAGTGCGATCACCACAGAATCTATCAAGGGGGCTCCGCCAGCAGCGACTGGATATGCCGCTCTGTCTCGCCGTACCCTCCTTCGCCGACTTTGACATAGCGGATGAGGCCGCGCTTATCGATGAGGTACATCGCCGGCCAGTAACGATTCCCGTAGCGGTTCCAGGTCGAGAAATCGTTGTCGATCGGCACGGGAAAGCGGATATCGTGTTCCGCCATGTAGCGTTTCACATTCTCGATCTCGCGTTCGTGTGAAAACTCCGGTGAATGGACGCCGATCACGAGGAAACCTTGATCCGAATATATCCGATACCACTCCTTCACGTAGGGCTCGACGTTTCGGCAGTTGTAACAGCCGAAGGTCCAGAATTCGACCATGACCACCTTGCCCCGGAGATCGGCCATCCGCAGCGGCGTACTGTTCAGCCACGTGGCATTGGCGATGTCCGGAGCCGGTTTCCCGACCATCGCGTCCGCCGGAGGAAGAATAAGCCATCCTGCCAGCAGAACCGCGATTGCCATTCCCAGATGGCGAATAAGACCACCTATCTTATATTCCGGCGTACCACTCATACCCCTGGTCCTCCCAGTAGCCGCCCTTCCCGCCTCCGATGCCGGCGAATGACTCGACCAGTTCGATCTTCATGACATACTTCGCCTGCTTGTACCCGAGCTGCCGCTCGAAGCGGAGCCGGAGCGGCGCACCATGCGGAACATCCAATGGCGCGTCATTAAGTTCGTAAGCCAGAATGGTCTGAGGGTGATAGCAATCGGCGACGGCCATGCTCTCGTAGTAGGCGATGCCTTCATCATCGACATCGGCACAGTGAAAGACCGCATGGCGGGCATTCGGTAACGGTTCGACCTGGCGCATCACATCGCCGACCGGCACACCGGTCCATTTCCCGATGGCGCTCCAACCCTCCACACAGTCATGACGGGTGATTTGTGTCCGAGCGGGCAACTCTTTCAATGCAGCCAGCGACCAGCTTCTCGGAGATTGCACCAAGCCGACCACTTCCAACGTCCATCCGGAAAACTTCCGTGCGACATGCTCGGCATATTGCTCCGTCCCGGGATCAGTGTTGCCGTTCGCCGGAAAGATTTTTGAGATATCGGACTCCCGATATTCTTTGGCAAGCGCATCCCGTGGAGTGACCGCCCGTTGCACGGTTTCCGTCCATCGCTCCGTCTTACTGAGTATGGGCGGGAACCAACTGCTCTGCGTGAGATTGTCGCAACCGGAGAGCGCGACCAGGCTTGCGGCACCCACTGTCCCTTTCAAGAATCGGCGTCGGTCTATGGTACGTTCAGGCTTCATGACCCACTCCTTCATGTTTGACGACAAACCACCCGGTGACCATTGATCGGACATTGTTCAGAAACCCGGTGAGAGTCACCTGGACGACATGGACGACGATAAACCCCACGAACGAAAAGCAGGCAAGGAAGTGAATGGTTCTTGCGGTTTGCCGGCCACCGAAGATGGTCAAGAGCCAGGGGAACGCGGCGTCGATCGTCGGTGACATCGCAAGCCCGGTCAACACGATCAGCGGCGCCACGATGAACAAGATGCCGGCATAGGTCATCTTTTGAAGGACGTTGTACCGTTTGGCCTCGTTACCGCTGGGATGTCTCAAAACCAGATGATCTCTGAGGGACTGGCCGATGCCGCGCCAATCGCGGCCGGTTGGCGCCAAGTCACGTGCGGCATGTCGACTCACGAAGGCATACGCGGTGAAAATCAAACCGTTGATCACAAAGAGCCAGGCGAAAAACAGATGCCATTGCCGCCCCATCGCAAGCCACTTGGCGCTGGGTATGGTCGCCCAGGTCGGAAAGGCTCGTCTCATGCCGTCGGAGTAACCGAGTACGCCGGTTGTATCAAACTGATGGCCCAGGATTGTCGTGATGCCCTGTACCTCCCCGCTCTCGCTCTGCACCGGCCTGATCGACAGCAGCGGTTGGTCGCGATCGGAGCGGTCGCCCCAATAGAGGGCTGGGTGGGCGTTAAAGATCTGCAGCCCGCTCATGATGAGGATGATCAGGAACGGAACATTCAGCCAATGACTGATCCGCACCGGAAGACGATGGCGGTACACACGTTCGATCGCAGGAGGAGAAGAAACCGTGGGGTTACTCACGGTCGACAACGCTTCAGATGCCGACGGCTCCGCCGGCGGGATCTGGTCCCTTTCCCGACCGACAGCTTCTTCTGAATGAATGAGTAACGCCATGATTCCACCTCCCCTAAATACGCAACCTAGCGTTTCGTCGGAAGTACCGATTGTTTCTTACAGCGGCGCGATCATAGCGGGGAACAACAGGGCCTGCGATCGGACCCCCGACCGCAGGCCCTGTTGAAGACAGTGTGACTGAGCAGAGAGGTCTTAGTAGCCTATCGCTCCCTTCAGATTGCCCTTCATCGCATCCTTGCCGGCCTTCATGTCGTCCTTCATCGCATCTTTCGAAGCCTTCATGGAGTCCATCTTGCCCTTCATCTCTCCCTTCATCTCGTCCTTCATCGCACCGGGTTTTCCTTTCATGGCATCCATGTTCGCCTTCATGTCGCCCTTCATGGCATCCATATCGTGCTTCATCTCGCTTTTCATTTCATTGGCCATCGAGCCCATCTCACTGGCAAAGGAATAGGTACCGGCGCACATCAGGCCAGCGACCACTGCAAGCGACAGCATCATCTGCTTCATCGAAAACCTCCTCGTGGGTAATGGTGGATTGGCATGGACAGCGAGTGACTTGGAATTATTCCTGGACCTTCGTGTGCTGCTGGACCTCCGGCCAGTTGGTATCAGCCTTTTGAATATACCCTGGGATATCCGATAACCACCGAGCACGAATGGTTTCATTGTAGTTGAGGTACAGTTTATCACGCACAACCGAAAAGGCTACCGGGTCGATCTTGGCCTTATAGCCTTTGGCCATGCCATAAGCGCAGTATCCCCCATACTGTGGCGCGAACTTTTCCGGATTGGCGACAAACGTATCCCGATGAGCGGCTGACGCAAACTGGAAGGTTGCGCCCTGATAGTCCGAGCGAAACTCCGGCGATCCCTTCACCGGTTTCATTTCCGTGAAATAGGCGACTGGATCATACCCGTCGATGGCCAAGCCGTTCCGCTGAAAGAACTCACCTGCGTAGACGTTGATATTGAACGGTGTTAAGTGCCAGATCGTTACAAATATGAATATCACGTACCGCTTTAGCATCGTCTTCTCCTGTGAATCGATAGCGTGAAGTCGATTGAGGCAAGGAAGTCTTACACGTGTGATCAAGGTCGTAGCGATTATTCCCCTGCAACATTCACAAATACCTTGATCGCGGCCTTCTCCATTGTCAGTTTCTGCATCATCTCCGCGTAGTTTTCGAGGCCGTTCACAGGATGCGTCAGCAACTGTGAAAGCCAGCCTGGGAATTCCAGTTCCGCCCTCGCGAAGTCGTAGACGCCGGCTTCGAAGTATTCCCGATTCGCGTTCACCGTGCCGATGACGAGCTTGTTGCCCAGTACGAAATCCAGGTTGATCTTATCGGCTGGTATCGCATGGTGCCGGTCTCCGCCGGTCACGCTGGCGAGAATGAGCACCCCGTTCTTTCCCAAACATTCCATCGCCTCGAAGACGACGGGCGAATGGCCGGTAGCCTCGAACATCAAATCAAACGGCCCAAACCGTTTTGCCGCTTCTTTAATGGATAGATCATTCGTTGAGATATACCGCACGTTGAGCTCGTCCAAGAGATCCAGATTACGGGAAGAGCCGGTTTGTTTTCCGAAGCTGGTGACATCGCACCCTTTCATCTTCAACGAGAGCGCCGCCAGCAAGCCGACCGTCCCAGCACCCAGCACCGCTACTTTCTTGGGTCTCCAAATCTTAAAGCGCCGCTGCGCCTCGTACGCCTGGATGATACCCTTCTGGATAACGGACATCGGTTCAAGTAACACCGCCACATCTTTAAGTCCTTTGGGAACTTTTACGAGGTATTCCGGATCCTCCGCGAATAATTCCGTTAAGTACCCATGCCGGAGATTGATCCCACGTTCATAGTAGGTATCCTCCAGCGTCATGTCATATTGGCCGATCTGATCATAGAAACTGCCGCCGGGGCGGCGAACCGTCGGCACGACAACATCTCCTGGAGAGAATTCGGAGACGTTGTGCCCAACTTCTGAAACTCGCCCAACACATTCGTGGCCGATGACAAGGAAATCATAGCCGGGAGGCGCTTGCCCATATTCAGCCGCATTGATTTCCTTGTCCGTACCATCCACCCCCACGCGCAATACTTGCACAAGCACGCCGCGCCCGTTCGGAATCTCCTGCACCGAGGGTTTTGGCAAATCGGCAAGATGGATTGAATCCGGCTGTCCTGGAATCACTGCGATGGCTTTCATCGTTGCTCCCTATTCGGCATCGTTATTGTTCCGGCTGGTTGCACCCTAGTCGGCAGTCGTTTTAGCAGACGATCTCTTACAGCAAGAACCGAGCGATACCTGTCTTATTGGGTAGGACCTGCGAGAAGCGACGATGCACGAGATCGTGGTTGATCGGTGTGGGATAAAGACGCCGATCACGAGCATCAATCGGTCGAAGATGATCGGCGTACCCGCGCGGCAAAGGCCTGTCGCAATCGGTGGGAATCGGACGGACGTTCTTCTGCCTTGGGCAGTAATCCCACTGTGTCCCGAACCGTTGCAATCTGTTTCACATAGGTCTCACAGCCGGCACAGATCGCCAGATGTAAGGCAATTTGACGTTTTCGGTCGTCACCGACATGGTCGTCCAGGTAGGCCGAGATCCACTGCACCACCTCCTGGCAAGTGATCTCCGGGACGGTCGCCGGTCCCTCTTCCTGTGCCATCGTGAAGACCTCCCTTGAATGGTTCTACCTGTGGGTCGGTCCTTCCGACGTTTCCTTACACCGTCGCTGTTCGCCCCTCCACGTAGGCTTCCACGGCCTGGCGCACCCGCTCCCGAGCCCGATGGAGCCGGACATACAGATTTGTTTCAGAAATCTTTAGGAGATCGCAGACTTCCTTGGCCTCGACTCCCTCAACATCGCGGAGAATCAACACGTCCTTTAAAGTTCGAGGCAACGCCTCAATGGCCTTGTTCATGGCCTGGACCGCCTGCTGTGACGCCAAGAGCTTTTCCGGAGTCCGGTTGTCCCACGGCTGGGGCGGGAAGGCCCAGTGACCGGCCCATTCACCGGACCGGTGGAACCGAGATGGATCGATCGTTTCCTCGCTCTCCTCGTCCAACGACTCGAAGGAAGAAAAGGTCGTATGCCGCTTCTCGCGCACCCCCCGATCCTTGGCCTTGTGGATCATGATCCCGAAGACCCAGGTTCTCAAGGAGGATCGCCCTTCGAATCGACCTAACCCTTCGATGACCGCCATCCAGGTATCCTGGACGACTTCTTCCGCCACTTCCCGATCCGCCACGTACCCCATCGCCATTCTGATCAAGGCACTGTGGTGTCGTGTGACCAATTCATCGAACGCCCCTTCATCCCCCTGCCTAAGTCTCGCCAGAAGGGCGAGCTCCCCGCTTGCCGCCGAGGTTGATGGCTTCAACTCCGGTTTCCGCCCCACAACCATCCGATGACTTACCGACTCAGTAACCGTAATGGGTTCGACGTTCATGATCGGCCTCCTATTTGAAGCAGCTCCGTTACAAGGGCCGGAGCGCTCATTAACGTGAGGTGTGAATGGGAAAACGCATTGAGGACCTCGACTCCGCGTCCATCGATGTACTCGACGTTCGAGCAATCCAAATACACGGCTTTGTTCTTCCGAAGGTATGAACGGCATTCCCCATCAAGCAGAGCCGCCCATTGCTCCGTGATCTTGCCTTCCAGCTTGAGCAGGACATCACACGCGCTTTCCTGTATTGTCGTGATCTTCAACATCGCCGCCTCTCCTCCTGTCTCAACCTGATGTCGACCTAATCAGGAACGGTGATGCCAGAACAGAAATCCGGTGGGTGGATGGCATAAGACGGTGATTTCATTCGAGGACGTATCTGCCTGCCGTCGTGTGACGGAGGAGGAGGTGAGGTGCCTATTTCCCATGGTATTGGGAACGTCCCAATTAGTTGGGAGATTGGCAAGAGGGAGAGGAGCAGCGGAATAGGAGAGAGTGAGTCTGAAAGTCTCAGTCGAGTATTGCCGCCAAGCGGGCGTAATCGATCGATGCTCTGACCCGTTCGAGCCAAGCCTGGCGTGCCGCTTGCTCAGGGCCTTGCAAAACATCTTCTCCGTTCTGCATTGACACCGATACGGCAATGACCTGAATTTTCCCAGGCTGACTTCCATTCGGAAAGGTCGGATCCATTTTATACGCCAGGGCCTGCTCAGCCGGCCCTGGCTTGAGGTTGGTCAATTCATACGCGGCCCGTAAGGCTTCTTCTTCCAATGCGGCCCGTTCGACATGGCCGTTGCGGATGTGGTCGGCGTCCCGCAAGAGGTCCGCAGCTCGAGTGCGCAACTGAAGCGCTGTTACTTCGTTATTGCTCGCCGCCGCGTCTCCCTCGAGCCGACGACTGTGCTCCCGAATCTTGCTCACTCGCCATTGATCATCCTCGCTGAGTTCGTGGAGTCCATTGATCTGCGCCTCCATCGCCTTACGGGCCGAGCCGTCGGCGTCGGCCCACACGGCGGGCATGGCGAGTTGCTGAGCCGTGAACGAGGCCCGATAGATACGATACTCATTGAGCAACTTCGACAAGTGAGCCTCTCGCGCGGCATCCTGAGCTTGGGCGGCCTGAACGTCCGCGGTCAATCGCTTCATGTTCTCGACATACTGGTCGGCACCGGATGGATCGGTCCTTCTCCGCAATGCCGCGGTTCGGTCGATCATGGCCTGATCGGGAGCCTTGCGTGAAGCCATGGTGGTGCGCCAATCAGCCAAGGCCTTTTCACGGGTTGCCCCCACGCGATCGAGCCGCTCTCCGAGGGTTTGAGGAATCCATGGCAGGCGCCCGTTCTTCGAGATGATCACCCAGCCGTTGTGTTCCGGGTACCCCCCCAACGTGCCGGTCAGCTTTGGAACCTCGTCCTGGGCCAGGAACATGTCCTTCGAGACATGGTTGAAAAAAACGCTGATGCCGCCCATCGATCCCGTCATGAGGTCCGCCTCCGGGATGATCCCACAGTCTCCTTTCCAGAGCCCGATGCCCAGCACTGTCTGCTCCGGGTAGGCGCGTACGATCAACTTCGCATCCATCGGTCCATAACGGTTCGCAGCCATCGTGGTCCGCACCCGGACAGGCACCGGTGGGTTCATGAATTCCTGTGATTGTTTGATGATGGTCTCCGCGGCGTTCAGGGCCTTGAGATGACGGGCCCATCGTTTATCGGTGACGGGGCCTTCGCTCTGACGAGGCGCCCAACACTGAACCTGTGCATCGGCCATTCCGGCGTGAATGATCATGGTCAAGGCAAGCACGCCGACGCCGAGCAGAGGCGCGGCCACCATCCGAAGAGGCATTGGCCCTCCTCCCATCAGACCTGCGAAGATTTCCCTGTCGGTGAGCTTGGTCTGGCGATTCCGAGTTTTTTCATCCGCGCTTCGAGCGTGGTCGGGTTAAGACCGAGGATTTTAGCCGCGCCTTTCTCACCGCTCACCCGCCAGTTGGTCTGTTCCAAGACGTCACGGATATGTTGCCGTTCCATTTCTTCGAGCGTCAGCGCCTTGGTCATGCCCACCTTGTTGTCGGACGGCGAGAGCCAGTCGATCGGTTCCAGCTCCGGCCCCTCGCTCAGAATCACGGCACGTTCGATGACATGCTCCAGCTCGCGGATGTTGCCGGGCCACGGATACCGTTGCAGGGCCGTGATCATCCGCTCCGGAATCCGGTCGATTCTCTTGCCGAGGCCGGCGGCACACTTACGGACGAAATACTGCGCCAACAATGGAATGTCCCCGTCACGTTCACGCAAGGAAGGCAGCTGAATCGGAAACACGTTGAGACGGTAATACAGGTCGGGCCGATACAGACCGGTCTTGCACAACTGTTCGAGATTCCGGTTCGTGGCGGCAATGACCCGCACGTTCACCTTGAACGTCTGCGTGCCGCCGACCCGTTCGAACTCGCCTTCCTGCAGGACGCGCAAGAGCTTGGATTGCAGATCCAGCGGGAGCTCGCCGATTTCATCGAGGAAGATGGTTCCCTTATCCGCCACCTCGAAACGACCGACCTTCTTCATCAAGGCGCCGGTGAAGGCTCCTTTTTCATGGCCGAAGAGTTCGCTTTCGATCAAGCCGGCCGGGATCGCCGCGCAATTGACCTTCACCAGCGGTTTGTTTTTGCGCGGACTTAGATTGTGAATCGCGCGCGCGATCAGTTCCTTGCCGGTGCCGGTTTCACCGGTGATGAGTACGGTCGAATCGGTCGGAGCCACTCGTTCGACGTTTTTGAGGACCTTTTTGAGCGAGCTGGATGCCCCGATCAGTTCCTCGAAATTATGGTTCCCTTTGATTTCCTCTTGCAAGTAGACATTCTGCGCCTCCAGCCTGGCCTTCTCCTGCTCCATCAACACCTGCTCGGTGATATCGATGAACATCGTTCTGGTATAGGTGCCGCTGGGGTCCGGCCGTGACCACCATTTCATCCATAGCGGCTTGCCGTTGTCTTTCCGGCGTAACTCCAGCACCACGCCGCTGGTGTCGATTCCCTTCCCGACGGAGGCAAAGGCTTCTCGCAGACGCCGCTGCGCATCAGGAGTATCGGGGACGAAATCGCGGCCGTAGAGGCCTTCGACCTGGTCGGCGGTGATGCCCAGAGATTTCATGGCAGTCCGGTTCACGCGAAGCAGTTTTGAATCCAGCCCTTCATACACGTAGGCGATCGGCGCTTCGTCGAAGAGATCACGCAGCCGTTCCTCGTTTTCTTGCAGCACGCGTTCCATATGCAGCCGTTCCAATTCAGCGCCGGCCCGCGCGCCGAACACTTTAAAGACGGACAGGTCGATGCGTTCAAACGGCATCGGCTTGCGATCCATGACGGCCAGATGCCCCAGAACCTCCCCTCCCGCACTCGTCACCGGAATAGCCAGGTAACTTTCCACGCCAAGGCCTTCGAGATCACTCCGGTGAAGCGGAAACCGGTCGGCGACTTTGTCGAGACAATGATAAATTTCCCCGGCCAACACTGTTTCGCAAGGGGTATGTGCGATGGCATATTCGAAGTTCTCTTTCAGCCGATCGCCCGCCCAGAACGCCAGGGTGCGCACCTTGGTCCGGTCGGCGCAAAACTCCGAGACGAACGCATATTCGACGCCGAGGGCCTTGGCCAGGTTCTTGACCAGTGAGTGAAAAAAGTCCTCCCCCACCGCCGGTGCCGTGCCCTCAAAAATGGCCCGGAGCGTCTGATTGCTCTTCTGCATCGTGTCCTCATACCGCAACCGTTCAAACTCGGCGGCCGCTCGAGTCGCGAAGATCCCGAGGACGGACATCACCAATTCTCGGTCCGGCATCAGGTGGCCATCCATCACGGCCAAATGGCCCAATACGACACCGGAGGTGCTCACGACGGGGACGCCGCAGTAACTCTCCACCCCGATATCCTGAATCAATTGGACATGCGGATAGAGCTCTCTCAACCTGCTGGGGTGGTGCACGCACTGACGAGTCAGCACCGTTTCGCAGGGACCACGCACCGGCACGTCGAAGGGCGGCAGCGGTTGACCTTTGCCCCACCCGGCCTTGGAAACAAATCTGGTGCCGTCTTCGGCGAGATGGGAAATGTAGGCATAGTCGACATGGAGGGCAGTCGCCATGTGTTGTACCAGCGACGCAAAAAAGTCGGCCCCCACTTGAGCCGCCGTGCCTTCCGCGATCACCCGCAACGTTTCTTCCCGCTCCCGAAGCGACGTCTCGATCACCTGACGGTACAACTCCACCCCTGCCCGTTCGCCGAACAGCTTGAACACCTCGATCTCGTCAGTGGTCAGGACCATGGGCTTCACATCCATCGCAACCAAATGGCCAAGCACCTTGCGCGTGGAGTCTTTCAACGGGACGGCGAGATAACTGGAGACGCCCAGGTCCACAAGGTCTCGGTCGCGGGGAAAGAGCTTTTGAACGTCTTGCGCGTAGTGACAGGTTTCGCCCTCGATGACCTTCGTACAGGGCGTGCCGTCGAGACTGTATTCGACCTGATCCATATAGCCGTCGCCCTTCCAAAAGGCGAGCGTGCGGATGCGGGATTCCGGCAGGAGATACCCCACGAACGCGTAGCGGATTCCGAGGGCTCCTGAGACGTGGCGGACCAGTTCCCGGAGAAAGTCCGATCCGGTGGAAGCGACCGTTCCTTCGACGAGCGAACGGAGAAATTCGTCAGCCTTGTAACGAGCTTCCAGTCGTTGTGGATCGTTGAGCACCGTCACGCCATCCCTCACGTCAGCCCAATCGACAGGCAGGATATAGGAGAGAAGACAGCAGAAGCGAGGAAGATTATCACTGGACGGAAAGGCACTGCAACTACGGGAAAACCCGGTTACTCCTCAGTCAGGCGTTTGTATGTGGATAACGGCGCCGCAGCCGAGGCAGCGGGGCTGAAGGAGAGATTCATGTCCGGCGGTGACTGGAGCCGGCGGTGGCCCCAGGATCAGGCGGGAGAATGGGCTGGTCCGGTCCTTCATGAGCAGCTTGGGCAGGACCAGGAAGAACGTCACCATCATGAGGCCTCCGGCGATCAATGGCCACTGCGCGTTGATCACGCCGCTTCCGAGATAGGTGAATGCAAAGGTCGGCGGGGCCATGCCGATGAGTGTCGCCGACGCGAATGCTGAGAGCGAGATGTTTGTCAGCCCTGCTCCATAGCTCACCACGTCGAACGAAAAGATCGGGATCAATCTTGCGAAAAACACCAATCCCATCAATTGGTGATCCGTGCACATCTGGCAGAAGACTGTTTCAACCTTGAGCATTTTGGAAAGGGCGTCGCGACCCAACGCACGCGCGAGCAGAAAACAGCCGATGGCGCCGATTTCCGCACCGATCACGGCATAGAGGGCTCCGTAGAACGGGCCGAAGACAGCCCCCGCCGCAAGATCCAGCGGCACACTCGGGATCGGAGGAATCAGGACGGCGCAGGCCATGCTGCCGATCAACAGCAGCGGAGCCAACGGCCCAGCATCGTGTAACCAGTCCGTCAACACCGTCAGGGAAAGGTACCGGTCATAATCAAAAGAAGACAGCCCCCAATAGATTGCGCTGATGACGATCGCGAGCAGTCCGAGCTTCATCCAACAAATCATACTGCGTGGTGGTTCGTGGACGGTGGTCATTGCCGTGCTCATGGCGAGACCAGTTGAATGGCGTGTCCGTCGGGATCACGGACGATCATTCCCTTTGTGAATCCCACACTGTTGTCAGGCAGCGTGACGGCGCCTGTCGAAATCCACTGTCCCATCCCCCGCACTCGATCGCCGGCTATCTCCACATCCGGCACAACCACGGTCGTCTGCCAATGCCAGAGATCGGTCGGATGCGCATCGGGTGGAAATGGCCGACCTGCCGTCGGCCGTTCATACTCCAAGAACTCCACGCCGGGTGGACCGGTCTTCGAGACCAGGCCGGTCACCAGCACGCGGGCGCCGGGCAAACCATCGAGATGTTCCTGTTCCGTGCCCATGTTCAAGGTGCCGCCCGCGACGGTCAAACCGAGCAGGTCGCGATAGAACTTGAGGCTGTTTTCCGTACTCTTCACTGTGATCGCGGTGTGATCGATACCAAGAAACAAGTCGGTGCCTCCCCTCTTCTTCCACACAGAATGGCCTTTCCCCTCCGGGAACCAGAGCAGTTCGAGGTTGTGACCGTCCGGGTCGCGAAACTTGATCGCCTTGATGCCGGCGGCTGCTTGATTGGATATGGGAATCGTCTGCGGCCTTGGCGAGATCTGGCGAACATGGAGCTTCCGCAATTGTGCCCAGGCTTCGTCCATGTCGCGCACCACGATGGCGATGTGCTGGAACCAGAGATCGTGACTGTAGGAAGGGGCTGGGATGGGCCGGAGATCCGGCGGTGAGATAAACTGCGTGAGTTCAATCTTCTGCTCACCGAGCTGCATTCGGACGACACGCGCCCGCACGCCAAAGGCACCATAGAGTTGATCGTACTTCGGTCCATCCACTTCGACGTCGCTGACTTGCTTGAACGTCAGCACGTCGCGATAGAAGGCGATCGAACGCTCCATATCGGACACGGTGAAGCCGATGGAGGCGATGGATTGGGCGGCGACGGGCGGCTCTGTCGCTACGAGTACTGAGTATTGAGTGCTGAGTGCTGAGAAAAGGACAACGACCTGAATCCACCGTGCTTTGAGAAGTCTGGTCATCAGGCATTCCATTACGCAAGCCTTGAGAGAAGATGGTCTCCCACCCGCAAGGCGTTCGCGATGATCGTCAGTGAAGGATTCACGGCCGAGCTGGAGACGAAGAAGCTCGCATCGACGACGTAGAGATTGTCCAGGTCGTGTGCCTTGCAGTTCACGTCCAACACGCTGGTCTTAGGGTCACGGCCAAAACGGACAGTCCCACATTGATGCGCCGTGCCCGCGATCGGGATTTTCTTCCCGAAGTAGAGGTGCGTCGGCAGGAGATGGTCTTCACAACCCAGACGATTCAGCATGCTCTTGAGCTTGCCCGCGAGCCGCTGATGTGCTTCAAGATTGTTCTCTGTATAGGTCAGTGTGATGCCCCCATCCTTGCCGATGAGCACGCGGTTGTTCGGGTCGGGCAAATCTTCCGACGTCATCCAAAAGTCCAACGAATGTTTCGCAGCGACCTCGAGTGCCGGCCCCGGCGCGAAAGGCGGAGCCCCGAGCCTCAGCATTTCGAAGTCCTGCTTGCCGATCATCGAGATGTGGCCCATCGGATAATTCCAATCGGCGGAGGCATAATAGAAGTCGTTCAAGCCGATGGTCTTTTGGAAAACGGTCGGGTTCGGCCGCTTTGAAATCGCGAGCATGGCTGAATTGTTGTGGCACATGTAGTGACGACCTACCAGGTCGGAGGAATTCGCAAGGCCGTTCGGATGTGTGTCGTTCGCCGACTTGAGCAGCAACGCCGCTGAGTTGATCGCGCCGCACGAGACCACGACGATATCGGCCCGATACGTTTCGACCTGCCCGTTTCGTTCGACGATGACGTCGGTAACTTCGCGGCCTGACGAGTTCGTTTCCAGTCTCCGCACGAGTGCATTGGTCAGCAGTGTGACATTCGGATAGTGCAACGCCGGATCGACACAGACCACCTGAGAGTCGGCTTTGGCATTCATGAGACAAGGAAAGCCATCGCATGTGTTGCAGCGAATGCAGGCGCCTTTCTCAGGCTGCTGCTCGTTGAACATCACCCCGACCGGCAGGTGAAACGGGTGGTATCCGTGTTTCCGCCAGTCATCGTGCAATTGTTGAATGCGAGGCTCGTGGGTCAAGGCCGGATATTTATATGGAGCACTGGCTTTCGGTTCAGTCGGATCTTCGCCTCTATTGCCGTGTACGTGATACAGATGCTCGGCCTGCGTGTAATAGGGTTCCAGGTCGTCGTAGGAGATCGGCCATTCGGGCGAGATCCCGCCATGATGCTTGACCTCGTCGAAGTCCTGCGCTCGCATGCGCAACAGCGCCGCGCCGTAGACCTTCGAATTGCCGCCGACGTTGTAATGGATGCCGGGGTGAAACGTGTTGCCGTTCTTGTCCTTCCACGTTTCCTTGGCCTTGTAGCGGTTCTCGATGAAGACCGTTTTTGAGTTCCAATTGTCCTTCTCACGCGGCAGATAGCCACCACGTTCGAGGAGGAGAATCTTCTTCCCAGACGGCGCGAGCTTATAAGCCAACGTCCCGCCGCCAGGGCCCGTGCCGATAATGATGATGTCGTAATGGGTTGATGTAGGCATCCGAGACCTTTCTGCGCAGAACATAGTCGTCCACGAAGACGAGTTCTTACACAGAGTGGCAGAAGCAGAGATCTAGCAGTCGGAAGCAGCAGAATGCTTCAGCTTGACAGAGCCGACATGTTAAGATGCCTCTCGTAATGAGCGCACGTTCATGCCGACAGTTCTGAGGGTTGGTCCCTATCGGTTCTTTTTCTACGCGGGTGATCGCGATGAACCATCCCATATACACATCGAACGGGAAGACAAGGTGGCGAAGTTTTGGCTTGATCCGGTCCGGTTGCAAGAAAGCGGGGGATTTTCACGTTCGGAAATCAGCCGTGTTTATAAACTTGTGATGGAACATCAGGACAGCCTTCGGGAGGCGTGGGATGACTACTTCGGCGGTTGAGGTCTCGGTGCCAGTGGCTGATTCAGTCACAGTAACGGATGACACACTGACCGTGGAATTGAGCGATGGACGGAGCCTCTCAGTGCCGCTGGCTTGGTTCCCTCGATTGGTCCATGCGACACCGGCAGAACGCAAGAACTGGCGATTGATCGGCCGAGGGCACGGCATTCACTGGAACAAGCTCGACGAGGACATCAGCATCGAAGGCCTCCTTGCCGGCAAACCGTCCGGGGAAAGCCAGGCCTCGTTTAAGAAATGGTTGTCTGCTCGAAGGCCAAGCGGAGCACGAGCTTCTGCTCGACGGGCCAAGACTGGTCGTCACTAGTTCCCCGCTTCAACTTCCTTCTCTCCGACCTCACGTTCTGGAAGCACAACGGCTACTGGTTCTTCGATTCTCCCGAAGTCATAGAGCAGGTGGCACGAGAGGAGTCCATCGACCTGGCCGGCACCAAGATATTCTATTACGAGGTCTATAAACAGGATTCGATGACGCGAAAGAACAATGGTGTCCGATTTTGATACCGCAAGGTGGCTTGTAGAAACGGGAAAATTCAACAATTCAAACCTGGCCCCTTACAGAACCTACTCGATCTACACCCTGGAATAGAAGCGGCTAAGCCCCTATTCCCCTGCATGCAGCGGGTTGACACGGTATTGATTCCTTTTCGCTCTCGTCCCATTGACGGCTTGGACTTTGAGGGCTAGCCTGCGGCTTTGATGAGGCTGCGACATCTTGAACATCTGCAGGTCGATCGCGAGAAGATTCTAAACTATCTTCTTTCTCCTTCGCATCCGGATGGTCAGGCAAAGGCTGTGTTCTTTCGCCGGTTTGGGTTTCGTAGGGATCAATGGGACGTGTTGGCTGAGGCGCTTCGTCGGCATGGCGTGACGCACCCGATCTCAAAAACAGTAGAATCTCCGCATGGGACACGCTATTCTGTTGATGGTGAGATTGAGTCCTCCGACGGGCGTAATCCACGAATTCGATCGGTATGGATAATTGAAGGGGACAGTAGAATCCCACGCTTGATTACGGCTCATCCACTTGAGGGGCCAGAATGATCAAAGAACATGAACGCGTGATTTTGACAAACGACCTGGCGGCAGAAGGCTTGAAAGCCGGTGACGTGGGGACAGTGATCCATGTTCACCAAAGGGGCGAGGCCTTTGAAGTGGAATTTCTCACGCTCCACGGTGAGACTGCAGCGGTTGCCACTGTACCCGCTGCACATGTTCGCCCAGTGACTGAGCGCGACATGACCCATGCCCGTCTGATCAAGCAACCTGCCTAGCTTTCACGTCAAAGCGCTTCGTGCTCACACCTCACTCGGTTAATTCAACAGCCTGGCGGCGCGCGGGTTAGTAGCCGACACCCCTTGTCGTGAGCCGGATGCGGTAGACGGAACTCCCGCCTGTCACGAACAACATGCGGCCGTCTTCGCCCCAAGCGACATTCGAGGTGGGCCGGCCGGTTTCGATGTCACCCAGGTGCGTGCCGTCCGGGGCAAAGACACTGATGCCGCCAGGACGTGCACCGAAGAGGTTTCCGTTCTGGTCCACCTTGAATCCGTCTGGGCCGAAGAACGGGTCCTTGCGCCAGCGGGTGGCATCGAAGAAGATGCGGCCGTTGGTCACGGTTCCGTCGGCCTTCACATCATACGCCAGCCAAGCCGCCCGCTTCGGGTCCACATCGGAGACATACAAGGTCTTTTCATCGGGTGAGAAAGCAATGCCGTTCGGCGCCTTGATGTCCGTGATGAGCAGCGTCAGCGTCCCATCCCGCGAGACACGATAGACGCCCTGCACCGGCGCCTTGTCAGGATCGTCAAAGGCCTTGGGTAATCCGAACGGTGGATCGGTGAAATAAAAATCACCATTTGATGTGAACACAAGATCGTTGGGGCTGTTGATCCGATGGCCATCATAGCGGTCAGCCAGCACGGTCACGGTCCCGTCCGCTTCGAGCCTGGCGATCTGGCGATCCCCATGCCGGCAGAGCACCAGTCGCCCCTTCTCGTCAAAGGTCAAGCCGTTTGATCCCGGCTCCTTTCCGGCAAAAGGCACTGTGCCCGAATAACCGCTTGGTTTCAGAAACGGGGTGATCCCTTTCCCCTCTTTCCACTGATAGACTGTGTTAGCGGGAATGTCCGAGAACAGCAGCGCCCGTTCTTTCTTATCCCACACCGGCCCTTCCACCCAGATAAACCCGTCCGCGATCTTCTCCAGCTTGGCTTCCTTCGGCACCAACGCATTGAAACGTGGATCATGCCGGACGATCGTCGCGACACCGGCCGGCTCTCCCTTTGATGGTTGCGCCCAAGTCGAGGAATAGAGGAGCAGGCCAAGGCATGCAGCCGAAATAATTGTGGCCCATGCTCCGCCGGTCTTCACGGCCTCACCCCTGCCACATTGGTTCTGATGCGATAGATGCTGCTCAACGCGGTCACGTACAGTGTCTTGCCGTCGTCGTCGCCCCAGGCCAGATTATGCGCCTCCTCCGGCGGCGTGATCGTGCCGAGGTGCCTGCCTTCAGGAGAAAGGATCCAGATGCCGCCCGGCCCGCAGACGTAGAGATTGCCCGACTGATCCACCTTCAGCCCGTCCAATGCGGTTTCACCCGGCACGAACGTCATGTCGAAGAAGACACTCCCTCTTCCGAGCGACCCGTCCGGCAGCACCGGATAGCGCATCACGACTTTTTTCTGTTCGTTCCAATTGTCCACGTAAAGATATTGCTCGTCAGGCGAAAAGGCCAACCCGTTCGGCGCATCCAGATCGGAGGCCACCAGTTGCACCGTGCCGTCCGCCACACGATAGACACCGCTGAACGAAAGTTCTTTACGGGAATCATTGAAGCTTTTCGGCAAACCAAACGGCGGATCAGTGAAATACAGCGAGCCGTCCGACTTGTAGACCAGGTCATTGGGACTGTTGAGTTTCTTGTCGTCGTAACGGTCGGCCAGGACGGTGATGTTCCCGCGCGGCTCGACGCGAATGATGCGCCGGTTGCCATGTTGATCAATCGTCAGGCGACCCTGTTTGTCCAGCGTGAGGCCATTGGAGCCTGGCTGATGATACTCGCCGATGTCGAAGCTACTGTAGCCGCTCTTGGTACGAAAGACAGACGCCTCGCCGTCCGCCGTCATGCGATAGATCGTGTTGTCGTTGGGTACACTGAACAGCAGATACCCTTCCGTACCATCCTTGCGCGGCACCCAGACCGGCCCCTCCGTGAACGAAAAACCCGTGGCGAGCTTTTCGAATCGTGCGGACGGCGACACGATCGCATCCAGCGCCGCATCCTTGCGCGCGACAACCCCACCCCATTCCCGCACCTCCTCGAAGCGCGCCTCCCTGTAAAAATCAAGCGACGCTGACCGAACCCAGATGAAGTTGCCCGGTGGATTGGACAGGGGTCCGTTAGCTCCGAGGATGGCCAGTTGAATGTGCTGTCCCGGCGTCACGTTGCGCGCGACGATGATACGGTTTGGCGCGTTGAACCCTTTGATAAGCTGCCCGCCCGTTTGACCCAGCACGAGCGGCAGCCTGCCGTCGACCCAGACCTCCGCATAGTCGTCGATGACCACTTCGAAGACGACGGCCGAGCCGGTGGGATCGAACGAGCCGATCCGCTTCGGAATCGTGACGTTGATCCGATACCAATTGAAGCAGAGCCGGCCAGTCGCTCGCCGTTTCTCCAGCGACGTCGGTTCGATGGCTTCCCATGTCGCATCGTCGAAGTCCGAGACGCCGGCATGCGGCACGAGATCCAGCGTACGGTTGGGCGGCCCACTTGGGCCTAGATCGGTGCCTGGCCAATGATGATCCACCTCGACCACTGTGGCGTCGCTGTACCGCCACTGCCCCTGAACGAGTTGAACTCCCTCCACCGTCATCAGATCCACGATGGCATCGGGCTTCTCGGCGAGGACATCTTTCTGCGCGAAAGCTGCCTGGCTCCAGAGGGTCGCAACCAATACGGCTGCTGATACGACAGCGTGTAACGTCCGTCCACTCATGGCATGCTCGAATCCTTGAACCATCAGCTATCGACAGTCAGCCGGAGCATCGCGAATCCTGTCCGAAAGCTGACGGCCGACGGCTGATCGCTTTTTTACCGAACCTTGACCACGTAATAATTGAACGGGGAAGAAACTTCTTTGAACCAGTGCGGCACGTTGTTCGGAATGATGACGACGTCGCCCGGCACCAGCTTGCGGAGCTCCCCGCCGTCGATAGATTTGCCGCGCAGCTCGTTCGGCGCGATCTCTTTTGTTTCCACGGACCGCCCGCCGGTCACCAGCGTTGCGGTTCCTTCCAGCACGTAGACGATGTCCGTATCGAGCTGGTGAATCTCTGAGAGGCCGGGTTTGTCGCGATGACTGGCATGGACCATATAGTTCCTGGATGCGTGCATCATGCGTTCGTCTTCTCCGATCAGGACTGCCCCCTTGTCGAATGCCGCTTTCACAGCCTTGCTTTCGATGTAGGTCACCGGCAGTGCATGGTCGGTCGCCGCCGACGCAGCCTCCATCGAATCGAGCGATTTGGCGCCGGCAAAAGCCAGTTCCTCATCCTGCTGTGCGCTGGCCGCTCCGCTTACCCCGATGGCTCCGATCACCTTGCCTTCCCATTCAAGCGGAATGCCGCCCTGCAGCGGCGTGAAACTCTGGAGGTCGCCACCGAGCGTGACCATCGACGTCCGGCCACCTTTGATGGCGTCCTCGAAGACCTTGGTGGGCTTCTTGAACAAAGCCGCCGTCCGAGCCTTGCCGATGGAGATATTCGCGCTGGCCGCGAACGATCCGTCCAATCGCTCCATCGCCAGCAAATTGCCGCCTTCATCCACCACGGCAATGGATCCTCCTGGTGCATTGACGCGCTTCGCCTCGGCCACTGTCGCCGCGACGACCTTCTTCGCTCCTTCCAGCGTGAGGCCTTGTTTTTCCGAGACCGAGCCGGCATGGACGGAAGAGGCGAGCAGTCCCATCATGACTGCGGCAACGAGCGGGGTCTTTGACTGTTTCATGTCCTATCTCCTTCTTTAGATCACCGAGCACTCAGCAATCAGCTCTCAGCTCAGCAGAGGTCTCCAAAGCTGAAGGCTGATGACTGATGGCTATTGCTTCGTAAACGACGCCGCGATGGAGGCGCCGGCCATGGCGATGTCTTCGTCCTGTTGAGGCGTCTCGCCACTGACACCGATCGCCCCGATCACTTGTCCCTTCACGATGATCGGCACACCGCCTTGCAACGCGACGGCCCTGTGCAGCGCCAATGCCGACACGCGTCCGTTCTTCACTTGGTCTTCGAATACCTTGCTGGGCCGGCGATAGACGGCTGCGGTTCGGGCCTTATCGATCCCGACATTCACACTGGCGACCTGCGTGTCGTCCAGCCGTTCCAACAACAAGAGGCTGCCTCCGTCATCGACGACGGCGATCACCACCCGCGCCCCTTCGGTCTTTGCCTTCGCCTCGGCTGCAGCCATCACTTGCTTCGCGCCATCGAGCGTCAGTGCGGTCTTTTCGATCAACTGCGCCCCCGCTTCCGTGACAAACGAAGTCAGCCCGATTGTCAGCGCACACAAGAACATCGCCTTCATCGTTTCTCCTTTATCGGGATGGACCAGAGAGCAACAAGCCCCTCCCTGGTCCTACCCGAATGGCTGCGTTACCGACTCATCGCCATGCTGTCGTGCTTCATGCCGCTGTCGGCCTTCATGCCATTACTGCGAGTTTCACCAGAGGCCGTTACGATCGGCTTGGCGAAAGATGCCTCGCCCAGCAACACTTC
This sequence comes from Nitrospira sp. SG-bin1, assembly GCA_002083365.1. NCBI lineage: Bacteria > Pseudomonadati > Nitrospirota > Nitrospiria > Nitrospirales > Nitrospiraceae > Nitrospira > Nitrospira sp. SG-bin1. Next base: position 48,960 of record LVWS01000032.1, read on the forward strand.
CGCATAGGCGCACCAGATTTGGACCTTGGCCACGTCGTTGATTTGGACCGGCAAGGTGATGGTCCGGTTCTGCTTGTCGCCTTTGATGACGAGGCGATTCAACAGATACACGTTGCCCTTTGTGTCCACCACCTGCCAATGCGGAGCAGGCGTGTCAGGAATCTTGAAATCCTCCGACCAGGTCAACGTGTCATTGTTGCCGGCGCGGCCATGCGAAGCCGTGCCGCTGTTGGCCTTCACACCCTCGAACTTGCTCGTCGTATGGGCATCGGCCGCGAACCCGTTGGATGCGACGAACAACCCGGTCGCAGCCACCAGGGACATGAAACCCATCTTCAATGCATGCTTGCTCCTCATCACGCCCTCCTTGAATGTTGGTGATTAACTCGTGAGATCCATCGATTTCCGCCATGGATCGTTTGCATGCCCGTCAGTCGAACGGCCGCGTGAGTCCTTACAGACGCGCAAGGAACGCATGGTTCATGGCACAAGCAGCGGAGCATGCGCGGACACCTTGAAGGCATGTCTTCCGAATGACCGACGGCGGCTGATGAATGACACGGCGGTCAAGCCATGTAGCGGCAGTGGAAGATGCAGCGAGTGTTGTTGTGATGGTGCAGTTTGGCGCAGAGGACCCGGTGGATGCCGTTGGCGCGGACATACCATTCCGCCGCCAATAACATTCCGCTGAGCGGAGCGATGAGATAAAGCCAATAGTCGGTCCAGAGACGGGCGGAGAGCGCGGAAGCAAACGTGCGTGCCGGGTTCATGCTCATGCCGGACAGAGGTGCCTCCACGGCGATGTACGTCGCCACGAGTGCTCCCGTGAAGACGCCGGTCCAGCGGTTGAGCGAGGGTCGGTTCGACACGATCAGGACGACGAGCATGAGGCCGAACGAGATCATCACCTCCGCGGCAAACGCGACCGCCGTCCCGCCGGATCCCGGCACCGTGACGACATAGTTGACGGATGGATGCTCGATGGCCAGGCCCAGAATCTGAGCGGCCAGCCACAGTCCGATCGTTCCGCCGATGAATTGCGCGAGGACATACCACAGCGCGTCTCCGCTCGCGATTTTCCTGAGTCGGAAAAACGTCATGGTGACCGCCGGGTTCAGGTGCGCGCCAGAGCGCTTGCCCCAGGGAGAATAGATCAGCGCGATGGCCGTGAGCCCCATGGCGAAGCCGGTCAACATCCGCCTGAGGGTGGGATCAGGGAACAGGTCGTGAAGGGGTGAATGCGGATACTCGAGTGCGGCCGTTACGGCTGCCGCCGACACCATGAAGAGGCCAAGCCCCGCCCCTTCCATGACGTACTCAGGCCAGTGTTTAGACAGTATGTCAGCCGGTGTTGCCATGATCATGCACAGGCTCGGTGGGCTGACCATCGTAACTCTGCTCGGCGGGAGCGGCCGTATCCGGTGGAGCGGCCAATGTTGACGATGTGATAGGAGCGAGGGCTTGGGCGTCTGTGCCTCGGTAGTCCACCAGATCCCCACAGTCTTGGCACCATGACGCCCACCGCCAAGCGCCCAACCGTAATCGGCCCTGGTCATCGACGGTGTCGTGAAATAGGTCCGTCCCTGCTTTTTCGCAACAGCACGCGCAGGACATCATGACCTCTACTCCAACAACCTCCGTTCCGGAACAGACCGAGGCTGTGGCACCCATGTGTCGAGACCCAGCCGCCATTTCAATAGTTCTACTTGCCGACTCAACCACCAACAATTGAGTGTGAATCGCATCTCATGCAACGCCCGGCAGGCATGTTGAATCGACCAGTAGATCCTTGTGTGCATCGGCCGCCTCCTTCTGCCGATGGGTCGCGCAAGGACACATCGTCTTACAACGATCGAAGGCTCCTTTTGTGCCGCCTGCTATCGGAAGTGAAAGGCCGCCCCGGGCGGTGAGTGTAGATGAGCTTATCGTGATGGGCTTTCAAGAACGCGGTAACGCTGTTTGATGGCGGTCACGACTTGTTTGGCTTCTGCTTCATCAAGGCCCGCGCCGAACCGATAGGTCTTGTCACCATGATCGAACGCGATCGTTCCACCGCCGACTCCCCATAATTGGAGGCTGGATGACAGATCGACCGGACTAAACCCGACTGGTCCGCGGCGAAGATCCCGTAATTGAATTAGATTGTACTCCTTGTCGAACCCGAATCCTCCCATGTCACGTCGAATGATGATCGTCTGTCCACGCACGATGACGATCTCCTTCCCCATCACTTGCCACAACCAGGCATAGATGGCGAACAGTCCTCCGACGGTCCAGACCCCGAACCAAGCCAGCATGAAGAATTCTCCATCCGGCGGGGCATCGCCGTGTAAAAACTGGTTCGCGACCATGACTTCAGCCACCGCCCAACCACAGAGCCAAAACGTGAGGAAGAGAATCACGAACCAGCTACGTCGACAAGGCATGACGATCCGAAGGCCTTTGGAAGTATCCGCGATGGTGACTCGAGGGTCAGCTGGTTGTATCTTTGCCATCGGTTTCCCGCGCTGGAGGGTCGCATTATTGCATGGATGAGCGGCGAGTCCCACACAATAGAGCAGCCGGCCCGTCCACGTTGAGCGGCGTTATCCGATAAGACCATCATTCAGCGGCCTCGTCCATCATGGCCCGTTCATGTCGGCGGTATGTCTGGACGGTCATTCCCGCGATACCCCAATTGTCGAGATCGACCTCCTCGATTACCACGAAGGTCTGCGTGGGATTCTTGTTTAACACCCGGACCACCAGGTCCGTGGCTCCTTTGATCAGCGCCTTTTTCTGCGCGCCTGTGATTCCCTCACGTGTCACCTGTATCAGGACGTAGGGCATGATCGTTCTCCTCTTTCCGTTGGACGCTCCCGAGCGCTCGATCGAGCGCTCGGGATTGCGTGATCACCATTTTCCCGCATGGGCTCCGCCGTCGACGTGCAACACTTCACCCGTCACGAACGTGGCGTCGGTCAGATACCGCACGGCATCGACGATCTCCGAGACGTTGCCGATCCGCCGGATCGGATGCAGGGTTTTTAAAAAGTCGTGCGCCTCCGGTTTGTGCATGGGCGTATCAATGACACCGGCTCCGATCGCGTTGAATCGGATGCCGTCGTTGGCGAACTCAATGGCGAGGGCGGCGGTGACCGCATTCAGCCCGCCCTTCGTCAGCACCGGGATCGCGGCCGGCACCGCGGCAACCGGTTGATCCGCCAACGTCGTGGTGATGGTGACGACATGGCCCGCCCCCTGTCGTTTCATCTGACGGACGGCCTCTTGAGTCACATAGAGGAACCCCGCGAGATTGGTCGACACCAGACGCTCAAAATCATCCCGCGTGTAGTCCGTGAACGGCTTGGGGATAAACACCCCCGCGTTGTTGATCAACAGATCCACCGTGCCGAATCGCCGGACCGCGACCTCAACGATTCGACGCGCGGTATCCGCATCGGCAATGTCGCCGTCCACGAGAGCCACGTTCTCCGAGGCGACCAACGTTCCCGCTTGCGTGATGCGTCTCGAGTTGGCCACCACACGATAGCCTTGCTCGAACAACGCGGTTGCGAGGCCCAGTCCGATCCCGCTGGACGCTCCGGTGATGACGGCCGTTTTCTTTCCGTTCATGATGCGACTCCTTTTTATTGAATGGTGAATGTCGTCTCCTGCACCCAAGGTAATGTCTGTACTGGTATAGGGCAATATGCTATCTTTTGGTAAGGAGAGATTGGACTTTCCGTTCGGTAAGTGCCCAACGAAGCATCGGAAGAGGGACACGATGGCCGTCAAACGACGAAAATCCCGGGTGGTGCCCCCTCCGCTGGGCTGTCCGCTTACCGCCTGCATGCAGTTTCTGAAAGGGGCTTGGACGCCGAACGTGATCTGGTATCTGCGAGGTGGGCCCCGTCGGTTCAGCGAATTACTGGCCGATATTCCGGGTGTCTCGCCCAAAGTCTTTTCGGCACGGCTCAAACGGCTGGAACGGGACGGTATTTTGACGCGTCACGTCATGCCCACTTCCCCGCCGACCGTGGAATATGCGTTGACCGACCTGGGCCATGAGCTCACACCCGCGATCGATGCCATCGTGCAGGTGGGACACAAACTCAAACGGCGCGCGAGGTCCTGATGATCGGTCGTGAGGGACAGCCCAGCCGTGAGGCGTGCGATGGCGCGCAGCGACCGGGGAGGGTGCCGTACGGATGGCGCGGCTCAATGAGCCGGAATGGTGGGGCCGATTTTCTCCAGGATGACCTGCTTCACCTGCTTTGCAAAGCGCTTGGAGACTTCCAGGTTTCGCAAGACATGGCCTGACTCCGAGACATTGTAGGTCGCCGGTGGAACCTGCGTGGTGATGGTGGCCTCAAAGACAACGGCGAGCATTTTGCTTGGCTTTCCGGTCTTCCGATCCACCCCATAGGCTTCCTTCAGCGAGACCTTCGGCAACACTTCGACATCGGCGTTCGCCGCTGCATGGGGTTTCAGCAAACCTGAACGACTCCGGCTCTCCTCCACGAGTTTGATGATGGGATCCGTCTCGAATTCACTCCGAATCTGTTCCGCCACCGCTCCTTTTGATCGCTCCGCCTTCTCCATCTGCGCATCCAATACCGGGGGGACGAGGTTGACGTAGATGGGATCGTTCGCGTGCCGTTTCGATGCGCGGGTCGGCGGCTCACGTTGCTCAGCCCGCTTCGCGCTCAGCTGTTCGGCGACCTCTTGGGCGGCAGCCTGACGCTTCGCCATCGGATCGTCGGCATCGTAAATGGTGGTCTTTCCGCTCTGATCGGTTTCATACACGAGCGTCTTGGCGCCATGTTCATCAACGCGATAGACCTTCTTCTCGCCGTTCACATCGGCCGTGTAGTACCCGCCGGAGCAGGCCGAAATCGCGAAGAAGGCAAGAGGGATGCAGGTCGAAACGGTTCTATGCACCAGGCGACGGACATTGGCAGCCATGAGATGTACTCCTTGTTCTCTTACCCAGAGCGGATGAACGCCGGCTCCATCGATGAGGTAAGTGTAGCAGCTCAAATCCCCTGCCTAGGTTCTTGGATATTGTTCCGCGGAAGCTCAAGAAAAAGCCGAACCTACCGACTCTTAAAGAGAGGATGCTCAAGCCGGTTTGGAGGAAGTGTTTGACACTTTCCCCCTTGGCACATAGCGTGGCTCGAACGTATCTTCCTCACCCCTTATCGCAGTGAACCATTTTCGGGAGGTGCGACGTGGAACTCTTTCACTTGACCGTGATCACCGTCACCGTAGCCGCTTGTGTAGCCGGCTACCGCGGACGCGCCGTTCCCGTTTTGACGCGCATCCGTTCCCGCAAGTAGCCATACCTCCCGGTTCAACCTCATGGCTCGAAAACGCGTGGTCATTATAGGGGGCGGGTTCGGAGGCATGACGGCGGCCCGCTTCCTGCGCGAGGCCGAGGTCATCCTGATTGACCGCACCAATCACCATGTCTTTCAGCCCTTGCTCTACCAAGTGGCCACCGCCGCGCTGTCTCCGAGCGACATCGCCTGGCCGTTGCGCACGCTTTTCCGCTCACAGGCCAATGTCCGTGTGGTGATGGATGACGTCGTCGCCATCGATCGGACCGCTCGCGTGGTCCGGCTTCGGGACAGCGCCCCTATTTCCTTTGACGCCTTGATCGTCGCGCCGGGTTCTCGTCACGCCTATTTCGGGCACGATGAGTGGGAGCCGCTGGCTCCCGGCCTCAAGACCATGGCGGACGCGGTGCATTTGCGCGAACGGATGTTACTCGCATTTGAAGAGGCGGAGCGGCAGCGAGCCGAGACCGGCACCCAGGATCGCCTGACCTTCGTGATCGTGGGCGGAGGGCCGACGGGAGTCGAGCTGGCCGGCTCGCTCGTCGAGATCGGCAAAAGGGCCATGGGGCCGGACTATCCTCACTTACGGCTCGACGACCTCTCGATCATTCTCGTGGAGGCTGGTCCTCGCGTTCTGCCCGGATTCGACGCCAAGCTGTCAGCGAAAGCGCTGACGGCCCTGCAGCGCATGGGAGTCACGGTCAAGCTGAACAGCCCCGTGAGTGCGGTCCGCGCGGACGGCGTGATGGTCGGAAGCGAATGGGTTTCCTCGGCCAATGTCATCTGGGCTGCGGGCAACAAAGCCTCGCCTCTCTTGAATACCCTGCAGGTTCCTCAAGATTCCTATGGCCGCGTCAAAGTCGGCGCGGATCTCGCGATTCCGGATGAGCCATGGATCTTCGTGATCGGCGACGCCGCCCATTGTCTTGGCAGTGACGGCAAACCCTTGCCGGGGATCGCTCCGGTGGCCATGCGAGAAGGTCAGTATGCCGCCGGATTGATCAACGAAGGTCTTCAGCCCGATCAACGTTCACCGTTCATGTATAGAGACCGAGGCATGTTGGCGACGATCGGCCGAGCCCAAGCCGTCGCCCAGATCGGTCCGATCCACGCATCCGGGCCCCTGGCCTGGGCGCTCTGGTGCATCGTCCACATTTTCTTCCTCATCGGTCTCAGGAACCGAATACGAGTGATGTCGGAATGGACCTGGTACTACCTCACCTTCAAGCCGGGTGCGAGACTGTTATGTGAACAACCTCCCAGCCAACGCCCGCTGACATCCAAGAGCTCCGTACGTGAAACCGCCGGCGAGGAACGCCCTCCGTTACGCCGTGCGGCGTAACGCCGCACGGCGTCAGGTCAAAACTCCACGTTCTGCATCTCCGGTCATTCGTCGACCACGCTCCCGTCGCAAGCCGCCACACTATCGTTGGATCATGATGGTCTCGCCGTTCCCTATCATGTAGAGCCCCCGGCAACACAAGGCGAATTATGTTAAAACCCACCGTGGGTATCGGCGACGGCAAGCTGCACCTTTCATCGCCGTGACCACGAGCCCCGTACGCTCGGCAGCAAATCAACGGGACAACAGGTTCGCGGAGTACGGCACAAGGTAGAATGTCCGGCAAGCAAGTCGTCATTATCGGAGGCGGGTTCGGAGGTTTAACGGCGGCACGCTGCCTGCGCCGGACCGACGTCACCCTCATCGACCGCACCAATCACCACCTGTTTCAACCTCTCCTTTATCAAGTAGCCACCGCCGCGTTGTCCCCCGGTGATATCGCCTGGCCCCTGCGCACGCTCTTTCGTTCGCAGCACAACGTTCGCGTGATGATGGACGAGGTCGTGGCGATCGACCGGTCGGCTCGACGGGTCCGCCTACGGAACAGTGCGTCGATTCCTTTCGATATCCTGATCGTGGCACCGGGCTCGCGCCATGCCTATTTCGGACACGACGAATGGGAGTCCTTCGCGCCCGGACTCAAGACGATGACCGATGCCGTCCAGCTTCGAGAGAGGATGTTGCTCGCGTTTGAAGAGGCCGAACGACGAAGAGCTTCGACCGGCGCGCATAGTCCGTTGACGTTCGTCATCGTCGGCGGAGGGCCCACCGGGGTTGAATTGGCCGGAGCCCTGGCCGAGCTCGGCAGGAAAGCCATGGGACCGGACTTTCCCCACTTACGCCTTGACGACCTTTCGGTCATGCTCGTGGAAGCCGGTTCGCGTATTCTACCCGGGTTCGATCCGAAGGTGTCGGCAAAGGCTTCCGCCGCTCTCACGCGCATGGGCGTGATGATCAAACTCGGGAGTCCGGTAAGCGCCGTCCAGGTCGACGGTGTGAAGGTTGGAGAGGAATGGATCCCGTCCACCAACGTCATGTGGGCGGCGGGCAATCGGGCGTCTCCCCTCCTGAACACCATCTCGGTTCCACAAGATGTCTATGGTCGGATCAAGGTCCGACCGGATCTGACGATTCCGGACGACCCATGGATCTTCGTGATCGGCGACGCGGCCCATTGCGTGGGAAGCGACGAGAAACCGTTACCGGGAGTGGCGCCGGTCGCGATGCAACAGGGACGGTATGTTGCCGAGCTCATCGATCAAGAGGTCGCTCCGGACCAACGGCCGTCCTTTGTGTATAAAGATCGCGGCATGCTGGCCACGATTGGGCGAGCACAGGCCGTGGCTCAATTCGGCTCAACCCATGCGTCAGGACTCTTTGCGTGGCTGCTCTGGTGCGTCGTTCATATTTTCTTCCTGATCGGCTTCCGGAACCGATTCCGCGTCATGTCGGAATGGGTGTGGTACTACCTGACGTTCAAACCGGGGGCACGACTGATTTTCGAACAAGCCGCTCCCGCCCGCAATATTCCACCGACAGATCAGATGCACCGAGAGAGTTCTTGAAGGCGCCTATCTTGTACGAGAGACCTGTTCCGTCGGACAGGGCGACGTGGCGGAATCTTGGAGTCGGATAAGATCAACTGCCTGTAATCGCCAAAAACTCTGACCTCTTCCCACCATCACACCGAGACTCCAACCTTTGAATGGGCCAGCTCTGACAAGCACCCTCGATCATTGTCAAATAGTTAACGCATAAGATTATCTAGTACACATAAGTCATTGTTGTCTATAGGTTGTATAAGCGTTCATGCGTGGCGAACGCAAGGCAATCTCCTGCCTCTTTCGGTAGGTTTTCCACCTATCCAGGGGAGTAGCTCTCGCATCCTCTCTGTATTACGGTTGCGTTCACCGCCCAGGCTTTTCACAAGAGGAGAGCATATGCCTTCTGGACTCCTATTGAAAATTGGAATCGACTGCATGTTGTCGAAGGGAGGCGACGGGTTGAAAGGGGATGGGTGCATCTATGCCCTCTCCTCCTCCGAGCCTATCGTCCTGCATCCGGAAAAGCTGCGCCCTGGTGACTACGTCAAGCTGCGTCTCTGGTTTCCCGATGAGCAAGCGTATAGCGTGATCGAGTTGGCCGAAGTTCAGTGGGTGAAGAATGAGTGGATCAAAATCGAGCTGCTTCTCGTGTCTCCCAAGGACCAGGAGCGGCTCAGACAATTCGCTGATTCCGAAGGATACCAACTGCCGGCATCACCGAGGATCGGCGATCAGATCATGGTACGTGCGTGAAACCGGTATTCTTGGCCGGACAGCCCTGCAAATAGTGTCAACCACGACACAATCGTTCACTGGGGGTGGATGATGGAAAAACAACCCAATAGGCAAGGGTCCATCCAACAGAACCTTCATGGGAAAGCCTGCCCCTTCTGCGGAGGAGAAACATACCAACTCGTGCTTCGAGCGTCCAGCGCATGTGACGACTCAGGCCTCTTCGTTCGATGCCGTCAATGCGGCCATCCACGAAGCCTGGATGCGGACTTCAAGCGCATCCTGTGGATCTGACCTCGGCAGGTTGACTTGTCCATGAGAAAGGAGACCTCGGCATGCCACTCCCCGAATTGCGAATCCAGTTAGCGCGCACCAGGCAAAAACGAAAGGCCCTTCACATGCTCGCCCTGAGCGGTGTCGTGCGCCCAAGTCATGTCGGGTTACGGTATACGATTCCGTTGTTGAGCGGCGACGATCAACCCGAGACGTCTCGAGAAGCCCCTGCAACGACCTCATCAAATTTTTTACGAAGGCTCTTTGCGATGATGAGGTGGCGCTCACAAGATGAGGGATTACTCAGACGGCGTCGACCAAGCAATGGGTGGCTCAGACTTCGTAAACGTCCATCCACGAGCCTTCACGTGCCACGTTCCTGCTAACAGCATCATCACTCCGCTCTTGTACCGTTCCTAGCCGTGGGCGAAGGCGACGGTTTGTTAAATCTTCCGGAGCGAATCCACCAATCCCGCTAAAAACTTCAAAACCCATTATAAACACTGCGAGAACTGCTCTCGTGGGTAGTACCGTCCTTTACCGTGGGTTCCCCAGTCTATTCCCCCCGAATATCCCCCCGCTCTTTTCGGACAAAGGCAGGCTTCGTAATTGTGCAATAAACAGGTGCTGTTAACCGTCTCGATTTTAATGGGATACAGGTGTATCTTTCAGTGGTTTTAAAAAGGAAAGATTTTGATCGATTTTAGGGCCATGTATCTCCCGGCAAATTTAACCATACTCTTCCTCCCGGAACAGCCATGCTGTGACCGTGTCCCATAAATTTCATCATGACCATTAAAGACTTAATGCCTTCGGAATATCCAGCAGACACATCACCTATGCAGGTTTACTGAACCGTCTACTGCGGGGAGGTGGCCCATGAGGTTTCCCATTGCCACATTGAAAATCGTTGCAGTCTTCACCGCCATATTACTTCTCGTCTTCATAGCAATTGCCGCATCCGTAGGACTTGCGGATTTTTTGGAACAGCAGAAGGATAGGATAACATCGCGCGATACGGCAATCACTCTGTTGGCTGCCTTCCTGTGGGTAGTGCAAATCTTAATTCTACTTGGTGTGTCTCTTGGAATCGTCTGGGTTTGTCGCTGCATTTTCCGCAGTAGAGATCTATTTGGGATGACTCAACAAGCACGATTACTTGGGTTGGGTGTTACCGCTCTGATCTTTCCTGAGGTGCTCTACCAAGTCGTGATAGCACCCGTGTGGGTTTTTGATGAAATATTACGACGAATGCCACTGGACACGCAGAATCCAATTCTGGACTCTGCTTCAGATCCAATACATCTAGCCAACCTTACCAAAGCTCTTTTAACAGGGCTCCAAACATATTTAAGTAAATTTGGTGACTTATTGCGAAGACTACTCGAGTGGCTGAACATATCTGGTCTAATACTCGCATTGGCCTTGTGGTCGTTGGTAGGGCATACGCTAAGCGAGACACCGAGTACCAGCGAGCACGGCCGAGTGATGCGCCTAACCACCTTTTTGCGCGGGCTTGCACCCCCTCAGAAACGAGCGCTCGTGCTCTCTGGTTTGTTTTTGGCTAGTGCCTACCTGAGCATCGCGGCAATGGTTTCAATTCCTTGGCTGCAGCAGAAAGGCTCTGCTTCACCTGTTAGCAATGAACAACTCAAATCAACTCTTGAACGCAATATCATGCTGCTAACAGATTTTGACAGAACGTACCCATCAAAGGTTCTCCCACCAGTAATCGATGGACTTGATGCACTTCAAGCTACAGCAAATGCTCTTCAAGCTGAAATCGAAAGACTAAAATCTAACCAACAGTCTTACTCTAATTACTGGAATGAGTTATTAGACGACGTCCGAGAGCTCACATCTAACTCAGGAATTAGACTCATGGCCGCCAACTTTACACAAGCTTGGGAGGACCTCAGAAGCCAGGCACACGAACACGAGCGGAATTCACTTAATACTGCATTGACCTCCTTTGAGACGAAGACACTTTCCCCGATGTCCGTTCAAGAGAAAGCGGTTTACGTAGAGACCCTTGAGCGATGGTTTAATCGAGGCTTACGAGACTATTACGATAATCTTCGGGACTGTAAGCATAGTGCAGGTATCTGGCAGACGACTGTTCAAACAGAAATCCATAATTCAACTACGGCGCTTCGTCGCGCACTGGAAATGGCCCGAGATTCTAAGAGAATGCAAGATTTTATGAGTCCATCCACTTATATTGTGCCACCACCTACCTCAAGTACCACGGCTATCATGACTCTAACACATCCACGGTTTACCGGATGTACTCCTCCCCCACTTAATACAGCGCGACCTGAACCTCCTGATCCGGGACTTGGCCTGGGTCCGTTTGGTTTAGTCTCTAGTTGGCTCGTTAGGACAAAGTCTCTTGCCTTAGTCCTAATTACCGGCATGCTTGGATTCGGCTTGCTTGGAGCGACGATCTCATCTTTTGTCCGGAGCAAGGAGGGGTCAGTGTTGACCGAGCCAACTCTTGGTGAATTAGGAGGCGTCTTGGTTCGCGGCCTATCGGCCGCCGTGATAGTATACCTAGCTGTCAAGGGAGGTCTGGCTGCCTACGCGGTTGGTGAAACAGAACCCAATGCTTACGTTCTGTTCTTTACCTGCCTGATAGGAGCAACGTTCAGCGAGCGAGTGTGGGATTGGTCTCGGGCTAAGCTGGAAGGCCAGCTTCCAACAGAAGCGTCTTCTCAACAGGTGAGCGTTCCGAACACTTTACCAAGTACACCCAATTCCGTTTCCACATCAGCAAATACGACACTGGAACTTAACCAGAAAGATGCAATAAAAGGAAAGGGTACTGAGACCACAGACTGAGTTTCGGACAAAGCAACTCAAAATATTTGTTTTTGGGCCGACAGTTGGGGACCTTCCTTTGACCATTGACATAGAGGATTTTGATCCCGTGCTGTTTCCATATAGTGGCATATAGGACGCACAGACCGACCTTATGGTTGTGCGGGGATCTAGCAGACAATAGATCCGGGGGTGACGCTCTCGCCCCTCACACTACAACTTACAACTTATTAAATCCCTTAAATCCTCACGGGTTTTTAATATTTTTGTAGAGTTGGATGTGTCCAATGGCCAAGCGTCCGGCTCCCGTTCCCCGTCATCTCGCGATTCATCGCCAGTCGATTAGCCCCGCAACGCACTTCAATCGACACCCCGTCTGGGTCAGTAAGGCGGATATTGTCGCCTATCTCAAGCTCGGTCCGACCGACGCCCAAGCCATCTTCCATAGCGCCACTCGTCGGTGCCATCATCGATGGCGTCGAGAAATCTCTAAATGCCAGCTGCAAACCCCACCTTCCCGGATCTCATTCGGGCCATGCAGGGCCATCCGTCGTGTCCGTCGATTTGGCGGGTATTCCGAGCGGCGATAGAAAAGATTCTTGCCGATCCAAGGGTCACCCAAACATCGAGCGTTCAATGAAGAGTTCGCGAAATATCAATCAGGCGGTGCGCGATGCGCGCCCACTGCACCGTCAATGGCCTCCTGCTTGATGTGCGACAGGCAGCGGCCTAGTTGGGCAGGTCTAGCGAAGTTAGGGCTACTTTCTGGAGAGCGGCCGGAATGTTTCAAAAGAGCATGTGTGCCTCGCGCGGGAGACCTTGACGATCATCGGCGCGTATGCGAAAAATGGTCGCGTACGGACGATTCTGTGAACGCACTCGTCCACGACGCCCTCACCCGGCATTCCCCACCGCCAACGCGGAATGGGTGTTTACAACGACGAGCGACATCCCGTATAAATCGATACCCTCAGGGTGTAACGCCGCGTACAGGACTTTCTCGGCGAGATATTCACTCCGCTTCCGAAAGGCGAATGCTGAAACCCGCGTAAGTATGTGAAAGATCAGTGTGGAGAGGTGGCCGAGTGGCCGAAGGCAGCGGTTTGCTAAACCGCCGTAGGGACAAAATCTCTACCGAGGGTTCAAATCCCTCCCTCTCCGCCACCGTCGTCTACCGCGAATAACCCGTAAGCCTTAAGATGCAGGAAGCGGATGGACGCACCGCGAGACACGGAGCATTCATCCGCTTTCAGTCGTTCAGTTGTACGGGATTTAGGCACAAAAAAAGCCACGAGCGACTCCCCATGCGAAAGTGTCTTCCGCTATAGGGCGTCCACACCGTGGCCGCTTCGATTGCTGGCGTCTCTCCTACCCCCGGTAGGATCGTGACCTCACCGAGGCCACCGGCTCACGCAACTTCTACCTCCTCAGTCCGGCCCGAGGCACCGCCCCGGGCTTCCTCCTGATTCGGTTCCTTGGCTGATCGAGAACTCGATCAACCGAGAAGACTTATATACCAGCCGCGAGAAAAAGGAAACAGGAGAATTATATGATTCATAGCAGTAGTTTGTATAGACAACATAATGAGTTCTATGCTTCGAGATTTCTTTCTTATCTGAACCTGTTGAAAGGCTCAGTTGACAGAAAATTCGATTTTTTCCTTTTGACCTCGCCGAATTAAATCTAAAATACGTTTAGAGTCCTCGTTGCTGGGATTAATCTTGAGTGCTTTCTCGATATCTTCAGCTGCTCCTGACAAATCACCTTTTACCATTTTTACTTTGCTTCGAGTCTGATGCACCACAACGTTATTGGGATCTAGTCTAATTGCTATTTCACAATAGGCTAGAGCCTTGTCAGGTTCGTTGCTCAATAGTTTCGCCATGCATAAATTACAATAGATCATGGAATTGTTAGGGTCTAATTTCATAGCCTTATTGTAATCATCAATGCTGCCAACAATATCTTTACGCTCCATACGGATCACCCCACGGTTTATGTACGCCTTGGAGTAATCAGGGTTCTTCTCAATCGCTATTGTGTAGTCGGCATATGCCAAATCCGGTTGCCCATTGTCCTTGTACAAGATAGCTCGGTTGTAATAGGCATCAGCATAATTCGGCTGAAGTTTGATCACTCGATCATAATCGTCTAGCGCCTTATCCAGACGTTTAAGGTTTGTATAGACGTTTCCACGGCATAAATAGGCGTCCACAAATTGAGGGTTCAAGGTTATGGCCCGATCATATTCCTTGATTGCTCCCTCATTATTTTTGGTCATAGCGAAATATAATCCCTTATTGCTATGGGCCTCGGGTAAATCTGGTTTTAGTTCTAGGGCGTGATTAAGGTCAGTCAATGCACTTTTGTAATCGCCTTGCAGCAGGAACATCGCACCGCGACTGTTATAAGCCCTGGCATCAGTGGGAGCTAGCTGTATGGCATGCTCAAAATCATCCTTGGCAGACTCAAACTGATTTTGTTTCGCATATGCAATTCCGCGATTTAAGTAGGCATCAAGGTAATCCGGCTGTAACTTTACTGCTTCACTCAGCTCGCCGATAGCGCTTTGGTACTTCGCCATCCCTAAGAAGGCTGAACCCTTATTGTTAAAAGCCTCTGCATAGTTTCCCTTCAACTTTATCGCTTGATCGTAGTCGAGAATTGCCCTTTCAAATTCTCCTTTGCGCTGATACACGTTGCCACGGTTGTTGTAAGATTCGGCTACGTCACCTTTCAATCGGATCGATTCTGTGTAATCTGCGATCGACTGATTATCCTCACCATCCTGTCGATGAGCTAAGGCACGAAAGAAGTATGCGGAGTATTTAACTGCTTCCATAGCCGTCTTCTGTGTCAGCGCATGAGCAAATAGCTTAATGCTTGTTGCAAAATCTTTGGCTTCTAACTTAACTAGGCCAATTGCGGTAAGTACCAAATAAGCCTGTCGATTTGAAAGATCTTCTTGGACTCGGAAAGTGTTTAGATCTGAAGCCGGTGATGTGTATATCTCTCTAGCCATCGGAAACGAATGTTTAATTGTACTGAGGAATTCAAGATTACTGTTAAGTAAAACCTTCTCCCCCGTTTTCCCGTACCAACCCCATATTACTACCGTAGCCTTCGCCTTCTGACCGATTTCCCTGGCTCCATATGGCCCCTCTTGCTCGGTGATCGAGCGGTTCAGTGGTAGAACTTCCATCTCAGGATACTCTTTGGTCACTTGGCGCAAATGTGCCAATAGTAATTCAGTTACTCGATAGGATTGTGGGTCCGGGCCATCAAAATTGGCCACGGCGATTATGAACCTATCGGTGGGTAGAGACTTGTAGTAGACCCAAGCCGCACTGAATGCTGGTATTGCGATAATACATACCCACGCAACTCTGCGAATGCGAGGCGAGTAAAGCAGTACCACCGTGGAGGCTCCCAAATTCGCTCCGATCGTACTCTTCTTCAAAGCTAGATGTATGAACAAGAGCCATATAAAAGGTATTACAGATATTAAGAGTATGTTAGATATCCAGGCCCATTCCGTATGTAATAGTTGAAGGATTAAAAGAGACGTTAAAATGGCACCAAGAAGTGAAGCAATTACTTTAATGGGCGTATCGACTGCTTCATGCCATTTCATATCAGTACCCTAGTGGATAAAGCGGTGTATGCCTCTCTACCATAGGGCTACGGACCGCGCAAGTTACCGACCTCCCTTAGAAATGCCTCCACAGTTCGTTTGACACTTTTTCATGGTCGGCGTAGCTTACACTTCATGACATCTGACCAGTCTCTAAATGAAACTCCCAGCGAAATGTGTACATTTTTCCAAGGAAAGGTTATGACGAATTAATGGAGTTAAAACCGCAAAAAGTACACTGCAATCAGTGCGGTGGTGATCGCAATCACGAGGTTCTCCATTCCATTACAACTTCGTGGGAAGATGAAGAGTCTGGAATTGGCGGTAAAGATGAATACGAGACGCTGAAGTGTCTTGGATGTGACAGTGTTATATTGCGACATAGCTCGTGGTTCTCAGAAGATCCTGACCCGTGGCCCTCTATTAGTTACATTCCACCTCCAATCTTTAGGCCGAAACCTAAATGGTTCTCTGAGCTATTTTCGCATGCCGGAAAAGATGGATTTGTTGAGAAGTTGCTGAAAGAAATCTACGTGGCACTTCAGAACAACCTCCCAAGCCTTGCCGTTATGGGCATTAGGTCTTTGATTGAAAAAATCATGATTTCTAAGTCAGGAGATCAAGGAAGTTTTGTAAAAAACCTAAAGAAATTTGAAGAATTAGGCTATGTGTCACGGATTGAACGCGAGCGACTAGAGACGATTCTTGAAGCAGGGCATGCAACAACTCACAGAAATTTCTCGCCAGAAACTTCGGATGTTATAACCCTCGTCGATATTACCGAGCACATTGTTCAAAGCGTTTACCTCCATGATCCAAAAATAGCTGCGCTTAAGAAACGGGTTCCAGCACGGACAGATACACCATAGGATTATAAGCGCATCATAGAAATCTTGAGAGAGGCCGAATCTATGAGTGAAACTGCTTCAATTGAGGTAGGCAAGCCTAATGGTGAATTGTGGATTTCCTGCGGACCATGTGATCGTAAAACACGCCATGAGGTATTGACTGTCGTCAAATGGCAAGATGGAGATGATAATGTCACTCTCTGGAAATCTTATATGACTGTCATGTGCCAAGGGTGCCGAACAGTCAGCTTTTGTATCGAATCACAATTTTCCGAAGATTATGAGTACGACGAGCATGAAGATGGATATTACGTTAAACGATACGAACTGTATCCAAATCGCATTACCGGTCGGCCTGAGATGGATTCAGCTCGCGATATCCCAGAAGGAATTTATGATCTGTATGCAGAGACAAGGACAGCTTTATGCAGCAATCAGCCGATCTTGACTGGTATAGGGATTCGAGCAATTGTTGAAGCAGTTTGTAAGGACCGTGGAGCGACCGGACATAATCTTGAAAAAAGAATCGATAGTCTGGTCATATTAAAAATAGTCACCGAAGATGGTGCAAAGATCTTGCACAATCTTCGGTTCATGGGGAATGACGCCGCGCACGAAGTGAAAGCCCACAAAATCGATGAACTAAGTATCGCCTTTGGCGTGCTTGAGTACCTCCTCCAGGGCGTCTATATCATGCCGAAGCAGGCGAGCATGTTGCCGCAGAACATAAAGATCTTGCCGAAGAAGCCAAAGCCGTAAGAGAATGTCGATTGTTATTAAGAGATCAACGCAACCGTTTGTAATGTAAAGCGAAAGTATTCCTTTAATGACGGTAGGCACCGCCCCTCTCCGCCATCGTCAGTTACCCAGCAGGCAACCTGATTCACTCCCGCGTAGGACTCGAAGCTGGAACCTCATCGCGGACCTGCAAGGTGCGACAGAGGAAACGGTTCTTCCATGCCGAATGACATCACGTCGGCTCATGCCGGACGCGATTTGGTCAGTCACGCCGAATAGCCACCACCTTCCCTTCGCGTTATGTTTATGGCTCATCTTTCATCTTGACACGTAGAAGTACCGGCACATATCCTCTTCCCTCTAACCCACATCCTGCCGACGGCTCCGGAGAGCCACCGCCGACACCTTGTGAGAAAGGCGGTGATCGATCGTAGCTACTACCGTAGAAGGACCTTCACAAACAATTCTGAGTGCGGAGACCTAGCCGAGGCGAAGGCCGGGTGGAAGCAAGCCTTCCATTACTCGGAAGGAGAAAGGTCGGTGTCTATGGAACGCATCAATGACGATGTAGTCAAGTTCACGAAGGGATGCGAAAGCTTGCTGTCGGCTCTTGCTCGTCACACCGAGTTCTCCGAGACTGAACAAGGAATGATTGATTTCTACTGTCAAGAAATCCTGAACCACACTCAGTCTTTAAGAAAAGTGTACGAACATCGGTAGGCTCCAGACTGACCCCGCTGAAGTAAGCCCTCCATGAGGATCGCCTGACTTTGAGGTGTCGCGTAAGCCTTCTTGGTCCTTGACGATCGACCCGCGTTTGAATATGCGATAACGCAACCGTCTGAGATTCAAGAGGAAGGCGTGTTTTAGAGCCGTCTGATGGGTCGGTGTTGTCTGTTGAGACCTGCCGACTCCCCAAGCACCGAAGACATCGTCTAAGTCATTGACTTTCCTCATTCCCTTAATGCTTTACATGGAGAGAGTGGGTCTATAGCGTGGGTCATCGTGTCGCTACGGACATTCCAGGATTTCAAAAGGCGGCAAACTGGCTCTCATGGTTGATTTATAGGGAAGGACGGCTTTTTTCTCTTTCCACCACTTCTATAACCTCTATGTTCGCGTCACGCGAAGAATCTCGTCTCGCTGCACATACTCAGTTCCAGTGAGATTTCTATTGTGAGATCGGAACGCCTATCGTATTCTGACGTGCCACATTGGCCCATAGCTCTCTACAAGAAAGGACTCCCACTCCATGAGCATTCGTCTATTATGTCTAGCCATAGGGCTTCTTCTGCTCACAACCCCTGCATCGGCTGCGTCCACGGATCCGGTGAATGATGATCAGAAAACTTTATATGCGCTTGGCTTGGCCATCAGCCAATCCCTGGGCACCTTCTCCTTGAGCGAAGCCGAATTGGATATGGTCAAGAACGGCCTCACCGACGGCGTCTTGAAGCGCACCCAAAAAGTCGATCTGCAAACGTTCGGACCGAAGATTCAACAACTGCAACAGGCTCGCTTGGCGGTCGCGGCTGAGAGCGAGAAGAAGGCCGGCGCGGCGTTTACGGCAAAGGCGGCTTCGGAGAAAGGGGCGACGAAGACGGAGTCCGGGATCGTCATCACGTCCCTCAAGTCCGGCAACGGAGCCACGCCGAAGGCCACGGACACCGTCAAGGTCCATTACCATGGCACCTTGACCGACGGGACGGTCTTCGATAGTTCGATCAAGCGAGGGGAACCCGCCACGTTTCCGCTGAACAAGGTCATTAAGTGTTGGACCGAGGGGGTCCAGCAAATCAAGGTCGGGGGAAAGAGCCGACTGGTCTGTCCGTCCAACTTGGCCTATGGTGATACGGGATCACCGCCCGTTATCAAGCCAGGATCGACCTTGATTTTTGAGGTGGAGTTGCTTGAAATCGTGAATAACTAGACAGCTTCGTTGCCGCCTCTCTCGGCTTTCTCGGAGAGGCGGCATCCACTCTTGCGATAACCTGCCGACCATCCTACGACTCACCTCCCGTATCGCCGATGTTGAAATCCGCGAGCCACAGCCAAATCGCCGCTCCCTCCCCTCGTCGTTGGCTGATTCTCGGGCTCCTGTTTGCCATCAGCGTCGTCACGTACATCGATCGGGTCAATATTTCGGTCACCGCCCGTCAGATGATGCCGGCCTTGGGATTGACCGAGCAGGAGATGGGATTCGTCTTTTCCGCCTTCGTCGTCGGATATGCGCTGTTCCAGATTCCCGGCGGATGGCTCGGCGATCGCTGGGGAATCCGCATCGTCCTCACGATCGCGCTGATCTGGTGGTCCTGCTTTACCGCCTGGACGGCCATCGCCGCCACCTCATGGTTGGCCGGTCCGCTGGGAATCGTCGGCGCGCTGGCCCTTGTCCGATTTCTCCTCGGTGTCGGTGAGGCCTCGGCCCTGCCCACGTTCAATCGCGCCGTCACCGACTGGCTTCCGCCGCATGAGCGCGGGCTCGGCATCGGCATCGCCATCGGAGGAATCGGGATCGGCGCGGCGATCACCCCGCCTGTCACCGCCTGGATCATGGTCAACTACGGCTGGCAATCCGCCTTCTATCTTTCAAGCGGGATCGGGTTCGGCCTTGCGGTCATCTGGTGGTGGTTGGCGACGGATCGTCCCCCGCATCACTTTCCGTCTCCTCAGGCCGAAACATCCCCGTCCACGGTGCCGGCCGGTCCAACACACCATTCGATTCCCTGGGGTCTTCTCCGAAGGACACCGAGCGTGTGGTGGCTGATGCTGAGTTACGGATGCTTGGGCTACGTCGCCTATGTCTACATGTCCTGGTTCTATCTCTACCTCGTCAATGAGCGTGGCTTTAGCGTGCTGCGAGGTGGAGTCTATGCCGCGGCTCCCTTCCTGGCCATTCTCGTCGCCTGCCCGCTCGGCGGGTGGGTCACCGATCGATTAGTCATCAGGCACGGCGCAACCAAAGGCCGCCGGATCGTGGGCATGACGGGGATGGGGTTGGCCGCCGGCTCCATCGCGTTGGGGGCCGCCGCAGAATCCCCCTATTTCGCCCTTGCCGCCCTCTCGGTCGGCGCCGGGTGGCTGTACTTCACGGTCGGGGCCTATTGGTCCTCGACGAGTGAGCTCTCGCCGACCCACGCCGGCAGTCTCTCCGGCCTGATGAACATGGGGGCCAATCTCGGAGGGGCCGTGTCCCCCGCGTTGACGCCATGGCTCGCTCACCAGTGGGGATGGGGTGCTTCGCTCTGCCTCGCGGCCTTCATTGCCCTGCTCGGTGGGATCATGTGGATGCGCATCAGGCCCGGTGATGGGCTTGCAAAAGACGGTGCTGAGTGCTGAGACACGAGTACTGCGTGGTGACGTTCAGACACAGCGCTCGGACTCGGCACTGCTTGCCGGACCTTGTCACCATGAAGACGGCCTTGTTACATTCATGGCGATGACACTCGAATTTCGAAAGAAAGATCCCCGCGTGACGATCATCACGCGATTCGGCGAGATCAAGATCCGCTTCTACTCGGACGCCGCGCCGCGCCATGTGGAGAATTTCATCAATCTGGTCAAGATGGGGTTTTATGACGGCACCACGTTTCACCGTGTGGTGCCCGGTTTCATCATTCAGGGCGGCGATCCATTGAGCAAATCGTCCGACCGCGTCATCCACGGCACGGGCGGACCGGGCTACTTTCTTTCTCCGGAGCCGAACGATCGCCCGCACAAGCGCGGGGCGCTGTCCATGGCGAAAATGCCCCGCGAGAGCAACAGCACGCGCGACTTCAACGACAACGGCTCACAGTTTTTCATCTGCGTCGGGGACAACAGCGGCTTGGATCGCCGCTACACGGTGTTTGGCGAAGTGTTTCGTGGGATCGACGTCGTCGACAAGATCGTCGGCGTCCCGCGCGATGAGCGAGACAACCCTCTCGATCCGATCAGGATCACCATGGCCGTGAAAGAGTAGCGACCTGCCGACCCCCGACCGTCCTATGGGTTCAGAAACCAATCATGTGAAAGGCGCCATCCTCTCGGGAGCGGATCCGGCCGCCGTCCGACTGGCCGGGAAGGTGATCCAAGCGGGTGGCCTCGTCGCGTTTCCGACTGAAACGGTCTATGGACTCGGCTGCGACGCATTCAATGCCGACGCAGCGGCGAAGGTCTTCGAGGCCAAACAACGGCCTCAGTTCGATCCACTCATCGTCCACATCGCCGACCCCGGCCAGTTGGAAGCCGTGATCGACTCTCTGCCGCCTCTTGGCCGCCGTCTCATCGATGCCTTCTGGCCCGGTCCGCTGACGTTGGTGTTATCCAAACAGCAGGCCATCCCGGATCTCGTCACGGCGGGACTGTCCACCGTCGCGGTGCGAATGCCGAATCATCCGGTGGCACAGGCGCTTATTCGAGAAGCGGGCACCCCGATCGCGGCACCCAGCGCCAATCCCTTCGGCTATGTCAGCCCGACCACCGCTCGGCACGTTGCCGACGGGCTGGGAAGCAACGTAGACCTCATCCTCGACGGTGGACCATGCCCCGTGGGAGTCGAATCGACGATCGTGTCATTGGCAGGGCCACAGCCGGAATTGTTGCGTCCGGGCTGTATCACCATCGAGCAACTCGGCGCCCTCATCGGTCCGCTGCGCCGGTCGTCGTCTACAACCGAAAGGCCTCTTGCGCCCGGCCAATTGTCACGCCATTACGCCACGCGGACGCCGCTGACCATCTTGCCTGCGGTCGGAGCGAGGCCGGTCCTGAACAGTGACAAGCGTGCGGGATTGCTGATTCACGCGCGGCCCCAAAATGGCACCGACGGTTTCGCAGCCGTTGAAGTGCTCTCTTCTCGTGGCGATCTCCGAGAAGCCGCGCGGCATCTCTTCGCAGCGCTGCGGAGGCTGGACGCTCTGGACCTGGATCGGATCTACGCGGAGCCTTGTGCGGAAGAAGGAATCGGGGCCGCCATCATGGATCGCTTGCGTCGCTGCGCCGCGCCATGACGGTGCCCGAGGTTTCCTGACGGGCGGAACGAGCGCTCCCCGCCTTCTCTTGTGCTTCTCGTCGCTCCTCACCGCCGACGGTCCATTCAGCGTCATGTCCGCTGGAACAGAAGCTTGGCAATCGAGACACGATTCTTGTCCAGAATCGCGGCCACGATGATCACATAGGAGAAGAATCGTATGAGGTACACGAGCGGCTCGAATTCGTCATTCCCGATGTGCGCGGCCAGGGCCAGACGGCTCGCACATCCAAGCACGAAGGACCACGTGAAAAAGAGGAAGAATCGGTCCCTCGTCATCCTCCAATAGTGCAGAAAGAACAGCGCCAAGACGACATCGCTCATCACGAGGGCTCCGAGCATGAATTCCTTGAGTTCCATCGATTCAAGCATGGACCGCTCGCCTCACTTCGATTCGGAAATCAGTCCGAACAACAGCAGGCCGTGCGCCGCCAAGGCAATGGCATAGCGCAAGACGCTCAAATCCATCATGGAAAAGGCCAGCTTGTCTGCCATCAGGAAAAGATTGTTGATCGTGACGATGATGAAATAGAGGCCGCTCCAAAACAACAATCGATACCGGGTTCCCCTGTACGCCCGCAGGAGCAGCCAGGCGCAGAGGCCGGCGGTCAGTGCACAGAGCGCGTAGATGAACGAAGCCATCATTCCTCCTGAGCCAGGAACTTGAATGCGTCGGCAAACTGCTCCATCCGCATCTGCGCCTTGGCATGCACGAGATTCGATACCGGCACGAGGTGCTTGGAGTAGTAATAAGCGAGGCGGTCCACCATTTCGCGAAGGTCTCCGGTGTCCGGC
Source organism: Nitrospira sp. SG-bin1 (assembly GCA_002083365.1). Classification (NCBI taxonomy): domain Bacteria; kingdom Pseudomonadati; phylum Nitrospirota; class Nitrospiria; order Nitrospirales; family Nitrospiraceae; genus Nitrospira; species Nitrospira sp. SG-bin1. Next base: position 72,015 of record LVWS01000032.1, read on the forward strand.
CTATACCGATAGCTTGGTGGCGGCTGCTCTTTCATGCACACCAGCAAACCCTGCCGACACAGCTCCTCCAACACGGGAGCACATTGCTCTTCGGAGATATATAACCGATCCGCCACTTGTTTGCATTCCCACCACGTATCCGGGCTTTGCCGCAGCAGCAACACCGCCTCCAACTGGGCGATGGAATCGATACGATCAAGGACGAACCGGGCGACTTCTTTGGGAATGACGGAGTGGTCCATATGGTGCTCTCAGTCAGGTATCCGCATGTGGAGAACGAGGCAACTGGTGATTTGCCTAGCGGACTGCCGGCTCCGACGGCTAATCGGCATCGTCTGTCCCAGTTACACGGAAATTGACACGGTCCCAAAGGCCGATCAGGCATGCATGTTTTTTCTTAAATGAGACTCGACGATCCGAGTGGACGAAATTATTCTCGACGAGATGCCGAGCCGTGCCTGTGAATTGACCTGGATTGTGTAACAATAAAACGGTGAAGATGTCGGCAAGAAGCGAAAGAAGCCGGGGAACCTTGGTGAGCACCGCACGGAAGAATCTTCCGGTCTTGTCGGGTCAACACCGGCTCCGTGGCGACGCGTAAGCACCGCGAAAGTCGGCTCACCCGCCGCTATTTGGTAAGGCTGAGGGCTTTGACCGACGCGCGCGCCGCCGTTCGCGCCTTGATGGCAGGATTGAGGAGCACCCCGGGGTCGGCGTGGATTCCGATGTCGGCCACTCGTTTACAGTGGCGGATCACGTCGTTGAGGGACGCGATTCCTTCCTCTCGGCCCGGATGCGAAGCAGGAAGCCGCTTGATCAGCGATTCGGCATATCGCGTGGCTTCCGCGCAATGGTGGAGGATCGCCTTGGCATCGCCCATCCCGCCATGGGCCACCATGTCCTCGGTGTTTTGCAGCAACGCGTCTCTTTGTTCCTGGAGTGTGGGCTCCATCTCGCCGGCCAGTGTGATCGAAGCCGCTGCGATCGTCACCGCGGCGGCAATGGCGAGCCCCCTGCCGAATACCGCCAGCCAACCGTTGCGCATGGGCCTCGTCGATCCTCGCGTCATCAATACCGTCCTTTCGGATCGATGACCGCCGACGTGAGGTCACGATACAGCTTGTGGAACGCCTCAGTGCTCAACTCTGGAGCCTGTAACTTTGCCAGAGTGTCCGGACTGATGGGGTATTCGACGGTGTCGTCGTAATTGGACGAGGCAATCGTGATAAACCTGGGAGGGAACAATCGCTCGGGCAGCAGGATGCCCACTCCCAGGTTGTATTTGATCGCCAGCCGAATCGCCTCTCGTGCTTTATCGGCCGGCACATCCCGCCCCAATCCGATATTCTGCGGCGGTTGTCCCATCCGGGCGAATTGAAAATGCACGTTCGTCAATCCCGCTTCGGTAAATTCACGTTTGAGTTCCGCCTCGCGAGCGCGATACTGGTTGGCCAGCACGACCTCCACCCGGCTGACCGCCGGCGCCGACGGCTTCTCGCCGGACGATGCCGCGGCGGTGACGGCGGTCGCGAGCATCATGAGGAGCAGCCCAATGAAATGTCGTCGTAGGCGCATGGCATTCTCTTAAAAAAACACTGGGGAGCAAAGGCTCCCCAGCATGGTGCACGTAAGTTGACGTCGAAAGACGGGGCGTGCCTACCGGAGGTAGGCACGCCCCGCGTACTGCCTGTTACTTCTTGCCCTTCAGAGCGGTCGGTGAGGCCTTTGCCTTCCCAGCCGGCTGCTCCGCGGTCCTGGTCGGCGGAACTTGCGGCATCAACGGCTTGATCCGTTGATCATCCACCGGAAGAACTTTGAACAGGCCCCACTGCCCGGCGTTGGCAAATGCCGGCCGTTGGTTCTTCCAGATATAGTCACCAGCGATCTTGTTCGGACCGCCGGCTCCTCCGGTCAGATGCGCATTGATGATTTCTGAGCCGCCGAACTCCATGGTGCTGACCTGGTCGGCACCCTGCATATACGGCTCATGCGGCCATTCGTGGCCGTCGATCGTAAACAGTTGCACCTGTTCGCTGAACGCGCCCAGGACGTGAATGGCCACCGGATCTCCGACGTGCGCCTGCAACAACGGCGTCGCCGGTGTCTCGCCGGCCTTCACGCAGCTGAAAATCTCGGCCACGTCACAACCCTTTTCCATCCGCCATGCGGTCGGTTCCGAGCGGTAGTTGACCGCCGTGATGCCGGCCACTTGCTGGATGTAGGGCATGAAGCTGACACCCACGATATTGTCTTCGTCCTGGAACATCAAGGAGAAGTCTCGGTAGTTCTTCCGATTCTCATTCCCTGAGATCGTCCGATCAACGAGGACGTCGGCGCGCCAGCTGCTCTTCATCGTGATGTCGTCGCCCGTCACCGGATCACGATAGCGTGAACCTTTCGGACCGACGATGATGGAGCCGAAGAGGCCGTTCCGTGGGTTTTCCACGACGTTCCCCCAGTCCTGAATGAGCGCGGCGAGCTCGCCGTATTCAGGATGCGCGTAGTAGGTGTAGGTCTTGCTCTCGCCGGGACCGACGGTTTGATCACCGGGATTGTTGCCCACGTTGGCACCGAACGAGTCCTTCGGGTTGAACGCCATCATGTCGACGTGGAACCCGGCTCGATCCTTGGCCATCTCGTTTTTCAAGTTGACTTTCACGCAATCACCGACGTTGACGTGCAGAGTCAGCGGGCTCGGCTTCAGCTCGCCCGCCTTGACCCGACCACGATCTCCATCGAGGACGTACATCTTGCCCTGTTCGTTCCCGAAGACCATTTTGCGCTCGAGATCGACTTCCATGACGCCCGGCGCTCCATCATGGTACCGGATCTGTTGATCGATCGCCGAGACATTGAAGGTCTTCACCGGTGCCTCGGCCGGACACACGGACGGCGCAGACTTTTGAATCTGTTCGCGTCCGGGCAACGGCTTCAGGTCACCCTGCGGTTCATCGAACACACGGAAGATACCCCAGCTGCCTTCCGCAAAATGCGAGGCGCGACCGCTGTAGTAGAGATAATCTCCCGCTTGTTTCTGCGGTCCTCCGGCGGCCGGAATGGCCGGGTCATACCGCTCCCCGATCACCAAATGGACCGTGCTGCGCGGCATGGCATCCTTCGCGTACCGCTCCATGGGGAACCAGTGCCCGGTCACGTGCCACGTGTGCACTTCATTGGCCGAGCCGACCAGGGCGCGCACCATGATGGGGTCGCCGAGGTAGGCACGCAACAACGGAGTGCCTGGATCACCGTGAATACCGGACACGAACAGCTTGGACGGGTCGGGATTGTTGGCGAGCCGGACGCTCAACGGTTCCACGCGCATGCTGTAGCCGCTGCCCGTCGTGGCCTCGCCGCCGTTCAAGAACCACATCGCGGACTTATTGATTTTCTCCGGGAATTGATGCGACGGCGGCCCGTCCACGGTGACCGCCCCGATCTTCGCCTGCGGATTGTCCGTCGTAATCAGCTCCGCCGTTCGGGCGTTGCTGTCCATGATGTGCATCATCACTTCGCGGAAACTGCCGCGAATATGGGCCGAAACCGGCTCCAGCGTGTGAATATCCGCAACGGGGCCGCTCCGGATTTCCTTGCCGGTGACCGGGTCATGATAGGTCGAACGCGGTGGCTCCGTGATGAAGGCCGAGAACAGCCCATGGCCCCACGTATCCGTCCCGAACACGTGATCGTGCCAGTAGACCGTGCCCAGGTCCGCGTCCACGTACCAGCGCTCACGGATGAACTCGACGCTGGCGATATCGTTCTTCTTATGCGCATGCTTCAACGGCGCATCGAACGTGATGGTCTTGCCGTTGATGGTCTTGATCCTGGCCACTTCGAAGTACTTCGGATCATCCATGCCCACGCCCAGTTCCGTATTCACATGGAACTTGGACGTGTCGGCCACGGTGATGCTGCGCGCACCGGCCTTCGTATCCGCCGTCAAGACCGTGTTGGCCGGCAGCGGCATCCCCTTCTCCGGTTGTGGATCCTTCAACATCGTGAAGGCCCGGAGGGACATATCGTAGGAGAACCCGATCGTCGGCCCGTCGGACGCGCTCGTATCGAATTGGAAGAAATGCGGATGGAGGTTGATCTTGTTCGACCATCCGGTCCGCGCGTCATCCGGAATTTCATTCTTGAAAATGACGTCCACGCAATCGTAGACGTTGCCGCGAATCACCAGCGGCACCTGCTTCTTGGGATTGCTTCGAACTTCCACTTCCTCTTCATGCAGCACATAGAGCATGCCGATCGGATCCACGAGCGCCGCCGTTTTGGCCGTCGCCGGTTTCAGCGTGACCGGTAAAATGATCGAGTGGATGGTGAAAAACTTCCGAGGAGCATTCTCCGGGCACAAGCTCCAGGGACCCTGCGCGCCCGGCTTCGGCGGCTCGGTATCCCTCGTTCCATCTTCCCGAACTCGGAACGGTTCCAGCCACGGCGCGCCACCATGGTTCGGCGCAAAGGGCGGCCGCTTCCCGAGATGCGGACGCAGCCAGGGGAACGCCAACTTCCCCGTTTGAGGATCGAACGTGATCGGCAAACGCTTCAGAGGAGCAGGCGAGACGTAATCCGCCCACTTGTGCGGAGTCTCCGGCTCATTGAGCGCCAACGTCCCTTCCCACTTCCAATTCACCACCGTGGCATCGTTCGCCTTCGCCTGTTTGACCTGGTCTTCCGTCTTTCCAGGCAACCCCTGCGGAGGCAGCATATACTCCACCCAATCCTTGATGGAGACCTTCACGGGGTTGGCTTTCCAATCCGTTTTGTCTTTCGTGATTTCGTACTTCTTCCCGCCATACCAGTCGACCGTCTGGCCGACCAACTTATCCGAACTGACCGCCGGCTTGATCTTGCCCGCTCGGTCAGGCAGTTCGACCAGTGGCTTCATCACATCGGTCTGGAAGCCGGGGGCCTGCAACGTGTTGTAAACGCGCCAGAATCCCCACATGCCCGTGACATAGTGTTGCGGAATATGGCAATGGAACACGAACTCCCCGGCCAACGCCTGCAACCCGCCCGAGCCACCCTCGATCACTTCGTCGTAAATCTCCGAGGGTCCGATCGACTGGACATCCAGACGATCGGAGGTGTCGTTGATCAATGGGAACTTGACGGGACCATTCTTGGACAGCGTCGGATCCAGCTTGCTGGTTCCGGGCTGTCTGGCCCAACGAATCGATCCCCCATGGAGGTGGTGAGAGTGAACGATCTCCGATCCGCCGACCATTCGGAATTTCGCGGGATCGCCGAGATAAGAGCGTGGAATCGTCGTAGCCGGATCGCCGAACGTATAGGACCCATAGCCCTGTGACTCATCGGCAAAACCGACCAGGTGTTCTTGCATCTCCAGTCGCGTGCCATGCGGCTCGCTCCGATAGTTCAATAGCCGAGCAGCCGGACGATAGGTATCCGTGTGGGCATCACGCTGGGGCAACATGTCGCCCTTGCGGTTCAAGAGCCGGAACGTCTCGTCACCCGCTTCGTGATAGAAAATCACGAACTCCCGAAAGTCCGAGCCCTTTTCCATATCGATGATGGCTTCCCAGCCGCTTTTCATGTCTTCGCCGGTGAATGGGCTGAGATATCGAGACCCACGGGGCTCAACCACGAGTGAACCCAACAGACCCAATGAGTACTGGTCACGTGTGGCGTGGCTGTGAAAGGCATGCCCTCCTTCTTGCGTGTCCGGCTGGATGTACCACTCGAACTCGCCGGTCTTGCCCGACGCCACCAAGGCATCCGGATTGTTTCCCGTGGCGGGCTTGCCGGTATTGGCCACCAACATTTGCGACCCATTGATGATCATGTTCGTGGCTTCGCCTTCGATCTGATTGCGAAGCGTGATCCGGAGACAGTCGCCCTGGTTGGCACGAATGACCAACGGTTGAATCAGATCTCCTTGCAAACCGTTGGAAACGGCTCCCTCGGCGAAGGTCTGGTCTTCACTCTCCCGGGCGGCTTTATTCTTCGCCTCTTCTTCGCGCACACCGGCGACATTCTCAGTCAGGACATACATGAAGCCCGGATAGAAATCCCCGAACCGATTGACCGTGATCTCGACGTTCATCGCGGTCACGTCATAGGCACGCACCGGGGCGTTCGCGGGGCATCGGTTGCCCTGCGACACCTTGACCTTGTCCATGTCGTCCGCAACGAGGAGAACACCCTGTTGCATCGCATGGGCACTTGCGCCTTGGAACGGTCCTTTGGTGTGGACCTGACGCTCAACCTGCTCCACGGCTTTCGACATCTTGTCCATCAATGCCGGCCCGGCCTGCACGTGGACCGGCTTTGCCGGATCCTGCGTCGTCCCCTGAGCGACGTGCGCATCGTGCGACATCATCGCACCGGCCGGCAGTACACCGGCCAAGATCAGGCCGGCTGCCAAGCCTAAAATTCCCGGTCCCATCCATTTCGTTGAATCACTCATACATCCACCCTCCCATGCATCAGTGTGTCAGGTATGAATTAAACAGAGCTCTCCGCTGTCCTTAGGTATCGTGACTTGTATTGAACCACAACCATCGGAAGGATCGTTAAGGAGTTGATGATGAAGTTATGACCTTGCTGAACTACCCTAGGCTGACCTGAACTTAAGCGGACCATATATATCTATTCCAAGACAATATTGCAAGACGCATTTTTACAGAATAACAAGACCCTATTTATATGAGTTGTACGAGTATTGTATCAGCCCTTCCTTTCTCAATGGACACATAGGAGTAGCAGACATATGCGTCTGTCACCAGATGCCTGAACAACCTAAGGGAAGATCGTCAGAAGAAGGCCATGCCGGTGGTCAAAGTAGGATGCCATTTATCCCGGCAGGCACGTTATGCAGAGGGTCTTTTCTCTTTCCGACTCTCAGAATGGATGGTGGAAGAGCGGTGCGGCTGAGGAGGAGAATACAAGAGACCATTCACTTCATGAGGCACTGTTCTTCTGCTCCAACGAACGGCATTACGGCGTTTGCAGTTCGAGCGTCGGAGTAATCTCGACGGACTTTCCCAGCGCCTCCAATCCAAAATGCGGATTCTCGGTGATCTCGTGAACGCTTCGTCGTCCTTTGGGAGACTCGAACGTAAAGTCGACCTGAAGAGTCTGCTTCGCCGACACCGATACGTTCTTTTCAAGCATCGTTCCGACACCGGGATGCCACGCCGTCAGGGTGTACTCGCCGGCGGGCACATCCGGCAAAGAAAACCGTCCCTCCGAATCGGTCACCATGTAATAGGGATTGTCCACGGCAACCCCCCAACTTTGCATGTAGGCATGAAATCCGCACTGCATGACGAAGATCCGGCGGTTCTTCGTCAGCTTGACGACTTCGATCATCGGCTGTCCGGCCAGGTGCTCGTGGCTCTCGGACCCGGCATCGCGCTGGTGCAGGGGATTCATGGGAAGGGGTGTATTGAATATCACACGGGGGCCCAGTTCCGACGTTTCGTAGGCCTGAATATCATGATACACGGGGTCCATGTTGACGACCCGCACCTCGGCTCGGTCTTTCACCACCGTCACGAAAGGTAAGAACCGGCAGTCACGCGCCTCGATGGTGGGTGGCACGAAGTTGAACGGCTTTCCCTTTGCCGCATCCTTCAGGAACACCACGGTGTCTTTGAGGCCTCGATCGGCCGAAAGACTGAACTCATCCAAAATTCTCCATCCCGTCCCGGTGGAAATTCTTCCGCAATAGACGGGATCGGGAAAGGTGATGAGGTTGAACCCTTTGGGAGCAGGCTTCCCTTCCGTCATCCTGACTGTGCCGGAAATCGTTCCACCGTCCCTCACTTCGATTGCTTGATAAGACCAGGCCGGTGAAGCACAAGCCGCAATGAAGAGGACTGGAACGAGCACTGGCTTCACTGCCATCTTACCAATGGAGATCGGTCTTTTCATGACATCAATCGCCGCTCTGCCCGCTCTATAGAAAAGGGAGGAGCGTGGGCTCCCCCCGTCTGTGCTTCGATAGCTACCGGTCGGGGAGGCACGTACGTTACGGTGTTGCGACCGGAACGATGTGCGCCGGTTCATCAACGGAAGCCCGCTCCGCTCGCGGCTCGGCACCGGAGAGCGGCCGTAACCGTTGGTCTCCCATCGGCAATACCCGCAGATAGCCCCACTGCCCCGATTGGGCGTACGGTAACCGCTGATTGCTCCAGACATAATCACCCGGCATACGGAACGGCCCACCCGCACTCGGGAGGAACGCGTCCAGCGTCTCGGATCCGGAAAACTCCACCACGCTGATCATATCGGCCCCGCGCATGAACGGCTCAATCGGCCACTCATGGTGTTCGACGCTGAACATGCCGTTCTGTTCGCTGCTCGCACCGAACACGTGGATCCGAACGGGATCTCCGGCGTGCGCCTCGATGATCGGTGTCACCGGATCCTCCGGCTGACCCACGGCGCAGGGTTGGAACACCTTGCCGAGGGAGCAACCCTTCTCTTCGCGAAACTTATACGGCTCCGATCTATAATTCACCGCCGTCAAGCCCGCCGTGTTCTGCACATAGGGCATGAAACTGGTCCCGATGATATTGTCCTCGTCCTGGAAGAAGAGGGCCACATCGCGATAGTTCACCCGATTTTCATATCCTTGAATCGTCCGATCGACGATGACATCGGCGACCCAGCTGTTCTTCGTCGAAATATCCGCGCCGGTTTTCGGATCCCGGTACTGGGCGCCCTTCGGGCCGATCACCACCGCTCCGTAGAGCCCATTCCGTGGGTTGGTCATCACGTTGCCCCAGTCCCACACCAATGAGGCGGTCTCTCCTATGAACGGGTCCGCGTAATAGGTGTACGTGCGGCTCTCTCCCGGCGCGATGGTCTGGTCGCCGGGATTGTTCCCGACATTCGCGCCGAGCGAATCCTTGGGATCGAAGGTCAACCCGATGGCGGAAAACGACGCTCTGCTCTCCTTCATCCGATTGGTCAGCTTCACGTTGAGACAATCGCCGACATTGGCCCGCAAGGTCAGCGGCATCGGCTGCATGCCTCCGGCAACCTTCATGACATCGTCTTCCAAGGCATAAATTTTCGCGTTCGGATTGACCATTTGGATCGTCCGTTCGAAATCGACCTCGATGGCCTCGGGCGCCTTCGAGTTCAGCTTCATCGAGGGATGATCCAGCGCCACGACGTTGAACTGCTTCACCGGCGCTTCCGACGGACAGACCGGCAGCGGCTTGGGAATTTCATTGCGGCGGCTGTACCCGGCCGGCAGTTTCTGCAAGTCCGGCACCTCCTGGTCCAACACGCGCATGATGCCCCAGGCGCCTTCCGAGAATTTGGACATGCGACCGTTGAAGTGGATGTAATCTCCAGGCTGGAGCCTTGGTCCGCCCGCTTTCGGCACCACCAGATCGTACCGTTCGGCAATGCCGATATGGATGGAATTCTTCCGGTTCGCATCGCCCGCATAGCGTTCGGTCAGATAGGTATGGCCTGAAACGGTCCAGACCATCGTCTCGTTCGCCATGGTTTGCAACAACCGGAACACGACCGTATCACCCAAGTAAGCACGCAGCATCGGCGTATAGGGATCGCCATGTGTTGCGCTGCTGAACAACTTGGACGAATCGGGATTGACGGCCAAACGACTCGCGATGGGCTCGGCCTTGAAATTCAACCCGCCGCCCGTCGTGTGCGTGCCGCCGTTGAGGAAGGGCATGGGCGTCATGGGAATATGTTCCGGCATGGGGAAGGACACCGTTTTCCCGGCCTCCAGCGCCACTTCGATCGGCTGTCCCGGCGGATTCCCCGCCGTGACGATGTTTACCGTATGCGGCACCGTGTCATTGAGCTGCACCATCAATTCACGGAAGCTGCCGTTCACGCCGTGCCCGACCGGCTCGGTCGTATGGATATCGGCGATCGGTCCGCTCCGGATCTGCTTTCCGGTCTTGGGGTCATGATAGGTCGAACCGACCGGTTCGATGATGATCGTGCCGAACCCTCCGTGGGGCCAGGTGACGCGTCCCAATGCATGGTCGTGCCAGAAGACCGTCCCGACGTCGGAATCCACCCAGAACCGTTGCCGGACGAATTCCACCGTGACGATGTCGTTCACCGGATGAGGGTGTTTCAGCGGACGATAGAGCGTGATCTGATTGCCTTGGATCGATTTGACCCGGCCCACCTCGTTACCCTCAATGTTGTCCGCGCCGATCAGAATTTCCACGTTGGGATGGTACTGGGCCGCGTTCTTCACCATGATGACCCGGTCCCCCTTCTTAGCCGGCTTGGTGAACAGGGTGTTCATCGGCACAGGCAGGCCTTTCTTCACTTTCTTCTCCAGCATGGTGAACGGACGCACCGATTGCTCGTACGAAAAGCCGGTGATGACCCCGTCGGACGCTTGATTTTCAAACTGCAGGAAGTGCCAATGCGTATTGATCTTCGAGGCCTGGAAGTTGATATGGTCGTCGTCCAGCCACTCGCTCGTCAGCATCCAGTCGACACAATCATAAATATTGGCACGCACGACCAGCGGATACTTCACGTCGCTCTTGCGGACCTGCGCTTCCTCCTCGTGCAAGACATAGATCAGCCCGTCACGGTCGACGACGGCCGGCGTCTCGCCCTGCTTGTCGGACAAGGTCATCGGCGTCTGAATGAAATGCACGTTGTATTTCTTGGAGCCGGCATGCTCCGGGCACATGCTCCAGCGCCCGTTTTCTCCCGGTTTTGCCGGATATGAACTGGGCAACCCGTCGTCGTCGAGATGGATCATATCCAACCAGGGAGCAGGATTGTGATTCTGCGAGAAGGGCACGCGACGGCCGAAATGGGGCTTCAAATGCGGCCACGCAACCTTGCCGGTGGCCGTCTCGAAGACGATCGGCAGCCGTTGTCCCGGATGCGCCGATTGATATCGCGGGTTCGGCACGGTGTTTTCCGGTTCCGTCATCGCGCGGGTTCCTTGCCAGGCCCAATTCAACACGCTCGCGTCGTACGAGCGCGTCTGTCCCTGCTCGTCCTCTTGATGACCCGGCTTGCCTTGCGGCGGCAGTTGCATCTGGACCCAATCCTTGATCGTGACGACCGCCGGGGCCGCATTCCAGTCGGTCTTGCCCTTCTCGACGATGCGGAACTGCTTCCCGAACCAATCCACCGTCTTGCCGATCAGCTGATCGGAGGGCACGCCGGTCTTGATGCGGCCCGCTCGGTCCGGCAGCTCGCGAAGATCCGGCATCACGTCATTGTGATGCTCCCCCTGCTGCAGCGTGTTGTAGACGCGCCAATACCCCCACATGCCCGCGATGTAATGGTGAGCGACATGGCAATGGAAGAGGAAGTCCCCGGCCACTTGCTGGCAGAGGCCTGATCCACATTCGGTTTCCAAGTCCACGGTCTCGGACGGTCCGATGACTTCCACGTCCACTCGATCCGTCTTCGTGCGAATCACAGGATATTTGACCGGCCCGTTCGTGGCCGCGTGCCACAGGGGCATGTCGTCGATGGCGCGCGGACTCCGCGGCCACCGAATCGACCCGCCGTGCGGATGGTGCGAGTGAAACACTTCCGACCCTCCATGCACGAGTCGAAACTTCGCCGGATCGCCCAAATAGCTGCGCGGGATCGTCGTGGCCGGATCGCCGAAGGTATAGGCGCTGTAGGCCATGGATTCGTCTTCGAAACCGAAGTACTCATGCTGCGTCTGCATGTTGTCGACGCCGAACGGTTCGCTCCGGTAATTCAGCGCCCGCGCCACCGGCCGGTAGACGTCGGTCAAGGGATCACGCTGAGGAATGAAGTCGCCTTTCTTGTTCAACGGCCGGAACGCCTCGTCCCCGACCTCATGATAGATCACCACGAATTCCCGGAAGTCGGGCCCGGCTCCATTCTTGATGATGGCCTGCCAGCCACTGGTCATCGGCGTGGGCTCGCCGGTGCCCAAGGGGTCGAGATACTGTGACCCCTTCGGCTCGACGATGAAGGCGCCGAACAGACCCATCACCGTCAGCTCACGGTCGTTGCTGTAGGAATGAAACTGCCGGCCGCCCTCTTGCTGGGTCGGCGGAATGTACCACTCCAACTCCACGGCCTTCCCTTGGGCCGCAATGCTGTCGGGATTCGTCGTCGTCGCCGGCTGTCCCGTGGAGGCGACGATCATGCTGGACCCGTGAATGTTGAGACTGACCTCTTCGCCGCCCTCCAATTGATTGCGAAGCGTCAGCTTGACGCAATCGCCTTGATTGCCTCGGATGACCAGCGGCTGAATCCACTGGTTTTGCAACCCGTTCTTGACGGCTCCGGGATCATACCCCTCCTTGTCGCGGGCGGCCCGATTGACGGATTCCTCTTCACGCACTTTTTCAACGTTTTCCGTCAGGACGTACATGTACCCGGGATAGAAGTCGAGCCACATATTGAGCGAGATCTCGACGTTGATCGCAGAGATGTCGTACGCCCGGACGGGCGCCGATGCCGGACAGCGCGCCCCCGATTTCGACACCGGTTCCACACCTGGATTCGACATGAGCAGCGCATCCTGATTCCCCGCCCCATACTGATGCATCATCGTCACATTGTTGTAGTGCCCCCCGGTGCGTTGAGCCGCCGCATCCTGCTCCATTTGCCGCATGATACGCCGATGCTGCCGCTCGACCATGGCGGTACGATCAGCTTGGCCCTCCATCACATTTTCGATGATCGTCTGTCCCTTCAGCTGTTCGGCCCAACCCGGCAGTTGGTGGTCCGTCGCCACATGCGCTGAAGTCTCGGCCAGCACGGCCGGCGGTAAAACACACAGTGCGATCCCGGCAAGTCCGCTTACGAGTCGGGTGAATGGACAATGATCAAACATGGACCGATCTCCTTGTTATAAATGTCAACGCCAGTGAACGACGAAGGCGATGGAGCCGGCCCTCTCAACCGCTCTCAATTCGAAGGTAGAAGGGCAAAATACAAAACCGATCCAGGCTCTACCTGCTCTCCTGAGGCGGCATGGCCATATCCACCACCTTATTTTCGTTGTCCACCATCAGAATGACCGAGTCGCCGCTCCGGAGTTTGGAAGTTCTCTCGATCATGACGTCACGTACCTCGAAGGACCGCTCTCCATCTCCCGTTTTCAGCGTAATGCGGTCGGCACGCAGCGGCTCGCCCACTGTCCCGTCGACCTGCCGGTTGGCGCCTTTGATGGGCGACTTGTCTTCCGGGTTCCGGTGCGCCTCCTTCGCCGCACTCACGCTGGCGAACGTGGCATCGGCCACGTGGTTCGTTTCATCGATCAGGAAGATCGCCGGCGTTCCGACCGGGATGGACGCGAGTTTGCTGCGGACTTGGGAGCGAACGTTGAACGACTGTTCCTTGCCGTCCGCTCCTTTGATGACCACCCGATCATGCCCGATCGGCATGTTGCTCGCGATCGCGCCCCGTAGAACCTTGTGATGGCCGGACGGGTATTCCAACGGGTGATAATCGACGATGAGATTTTGTTCGTTGACGACGATAACCAGGTCATCACCGGGTTTGATGGCGGGAAAGTTTTTCTGCTGCGCCTGTTTCAGAGGGAGAAACCGCGGCTGGACTTCACCGATATCGACTTTGATTTGGTCGGAGGTGACGGCTTCAACTTTGCCGAGGACCGTTCGGTTGCCCTGCAAGAGCTGATGTTCGTTCTGATGATCTTTTGTCGCGACTTGCGCCGGCAATAGGCTTTGAGCCGGCTGCGCCTCCATCGCTTCGTGAAGATCGCCAATGTTGCGGGCTGGCGCGCTCGCCGATCCAAGCAACACCAGGGACAGCGTTGCGAGAATGATTGATGCGGTTCTCTCCTCCATGATGGTCCTTTTCGTGGGGTTTCAGCACCCGGCAATTGTGTCGACTGCTTTCGATCAGCCGTCCCATCCACCATCCCGCTCGGATCAGGCGATAATGGTTTGGACGCTCAGTTCTTTACTGACCGACGCTCACATGTCCTTGCCATAATCCATCGTGGCCGGATGGCGAACCACTGGGGGAAACTCTAGGTGTTTCAGAACCGCAGAAACGTGGAGTGAGCTGATATTGACGCAGGAAGTCAGGGATAGAACTCTGTCCTCATAGGACGATTCCGAGAGGATACGTTTCTTGTGGGCAAAAAGAAAAAGCAGAATGTCTGTGGCTAGAAGAACGCCAGGCTGGCGTAGGTGTTCTCTTCCTCCAGTTGCCGGAGGCGGCGGAGTTCACTCACCCCGAGATACGCATACTTCTTTTTCCAAGCGTAGAAAGTTTGCTCGGCGATTCCGAGCTGCTAACAGACATCCCCAATCGGGATGCCAGACTCGGCCTGCCGGAGGGCATAGACATCTGCTCTTCCGAAAACTTCGACCGCTTCATCGATCCGCTCCTTTCGTCGAGGACCGTCGAAGCTGCCAGTCTACTCTACGTTGTAAGGTGTCGTCGTTTTCGGGAGAGACGTCCGCCCGCGTCCGTCCATCGAGGTAGGGCGAGCGTCTCACTGCCGTAGAACACTATGCGGGAGCGAGCTGCGGCGCAAGCGCTGGTTCGACGCCACCTCACCTCTTCACCACATCGGCCAGAGTCTTCTTGAAGAAGGCTATCGATGGAGAAAAGAAGTACTCACCTCCCGTAGGAATGACGAAAGTTGCCGAGATTGAGATTTTCTCCACTTCCTTTCCAATTGGCAGGTTGAAGACGCGACCGCTGCCCTGAGCCAGGATTGGATCATGCCCAGCCTTGTCTCGCGGCGTGTCTGGCTTGTTAACCCATTCCCTCATGAGAAATTCAAACTGATCCACAAGCGAACTCTGATATGCGACGAAGATAAGTCCCTTGTCGGCGTCCTTGGCCGCGTAGGTGATCCCCCGGCGCAGAAGCGACCGTGGAAGGGTTCGTTCTGCGAAACCCATTTCAGTCGTTTGATCGCGAGGGTTCACCTTCCGAATGTGTGCCGCGAGCGGACACAAGAGGCCATCTGGGTCCGCCATGTTCGGGGCAGTATCTCCGGGCAATGCCGGCGTCGGCTTGCTGTCATAGGCGAAATAGTTCTGTCCATCTCCGGTAATCCCGATATCTTTGTCGGGACTGCGAACGAGGGGAGTGCCGGAAGGCCAGCGGCCGACGAGAAGGGCCGCGAAGCGATCCTTGTCAGGCGCGAGTTTTGGGTACTTCTTGGCCAGCGCCTTGGCCGTGTCCTTCACGAAGCGCCAGAACGCGTCGGGATTCTGACGCAGGCGGCGATAGACCATCAGCGACCCGTCCTCGGCCCAAGCCGGTCCTTTGGGCTGATTCGCCAAATCATAGGTCCGCGGGTCATCGGCCTTTTGCCGCCCATAACCGAAGATGAAGTAGCCAGGCCAGACCAGGCGACTGCCAGGTTCGGCGAAATCCGCCCTAAGGGTGTCGAACGTCTTATCCTTCGGGAATGTCCGCGGAGACACGAAATCGTAGGGCACCTTGTTCCAACGCCCGCGGATAGCGGGCTGCGAGATGCCATCCTTGAAACCAAAGTGTTCGTGTCCAGGTTTGGGGGCCGCGTTCACGTCACCTCTATCCTCGTGCACTATGCTCATCCCCTGTGAGCTGATCTCCTTTATCAGCTTCTTGGCTTCATCGATCAGCCATGCTAGGTCGTCGTTAGCTATGATGAAGACACCATCGACGGGATGAGAGGGGCCTCCGACGACCCATCCGGCGGTATGTCCGGGCTTCGCCTTCGCGCTGGGATCGCCGATATAGCCTGAGCGCTCGGCCATCCCCAGCTTAAAAGCGTCATCGGCGAATTCATCGACCTCCGCCTTACTTATCAGCTTGCGAAGTCCCGTAGCGCTCAGCGCGACGTTCAGGAATAAGTAGTGCACCGAATCGGGCTCGCGGCCGAGCCGCTTGCGGTCATTCTTCCATTTTTCATGGGCCGTGAGGACCACCGCCGCCGTTGAGAGGCGTGCGTGCATTTTTTTGAGGCAACTCCTGGCAGCGGAAGCGTCCGTGATGGTGAAAAATAAGAAGTGCTGATGGTTTTTCAGGAAGCCGGGGACTATGTTGCCCTGGATCTCGTCTAGCGCAAGAAGCGGCTCATCCTTTGGCGGTGTAGACATATATTAGCAAACCACCGGTGTGGGGGAGACGACCTTACCCCCCTTCAAACCCGTGTCTTTGGGGCCGAAACGTGCGCCAAGCCTCATTTTCACATGCCCGGCAATTTGCGATCCGAATTCAATGGGGACGCCGCCGATCTTGATATCGGATACCGAGTAGCCCTTGCCAGCGGGGACCGCAAACTCTGCGCGAACGATCATGTTCTTGGCCTTATCCGTGTTTGTCTTGCCCTTAAGCACTTTCCAGAATGTTTGTGCATCAGCTTTGTCGGGCGTCGTCCATCCAGCGGTGTCAAGCTCGGTCATATACAGCCCTACGGGATTCTCGAGGGTCAGGAATCGGTTCTCGCGTGCCAGTTTGTTCACGTTGTCCCCGATTGCCGGGTCGCTTTGTCGATTCGGATCCCCAAAATCATCACAACCAATGAGAGTCTTAACGTTGGTGATGAGCATGCCCGAGGCGTCGCTGCGGATGACCGCCGCGCGCGCCGCGATGTCTATCTGGGCACCTAGCGTGTTCGCCGGGTGTTGCAGATGTACGCAAAAATCGTTGTTCCATTTATTCCCGGGGTCGTACTTTGTGTCTCCCCCGACGGTGATCTCCAGGTCGGCCAGAGTGATTGCCTTGGTACCGCACCGTTCTTGATACAGCTTAACCAGCAGATCCCGAGCGAATTTCGTCAAAGCCGGTACGCCAGGATTATAGAGGAAGTTGTAATACTCGGGCGGCTCAGAGGTAAAGACGACGCGCACGATTCTCTTGGCGCTGTTGCGGAACACCTGCCACTCACAGTATTCGTCCTGAGGGCGGAGTGGTCTGATTAATCCGAAATCATCTTCCTGTCTCTGGGGCTCATCGACGAACTTCAAGATCGCGGCCGTAGGTGATCCGAACCTGATGGGGAACGCACGCCAGGGGACGTTCGTTTCGGTGAGCTTAATTGTTGGCGAATGAGATGCAGGGCTGAAGAAGCGCACATGCTTTTCCGCATCCGCGACGGTGATCCCGACCCCGTCCTTGATTATGTTAGTAGCCCTTTCGATCTTCTTCTCGAATATGTGTTGAATCATCGTATGCCAGGCTTTGCGGAGCTTAGGACCGAAGTCCGTCTGCGCCCCCGTCGGGTCGAAAGTGAAGGCCTCAGCGTACTCAGAAGCATACTCAGACTCGGCCTGCGCAGGGCGGCTTCGACTCCGTTGCCCGACTTTAAGCCAGGCGGGCGGCCTGAACTCTACCGAATCCTCTAACGATTCCGTCTCGATCGAGTTAAGCTTAGTTTCTTCAAAGCGGGTTCGCCGTCGCTGCTTGTCCTGGAGCCAGGAGGGGGGGCTGAACTCATCCGAAGCATCCGCCGCTTCCGCCCCCTCATAAGGCCGCAGAATTACCGTGTGTGGTGGCACGCGGCCCCGGTTGTCTAATAATCGGCGCGCAAACGGCTCGCCGCGGCTGTGGGGAAACGCGCCGCCCTCGATGACCAATCCGTAAAATCCGTGCTGCGCACTTTCAGCTTCGATATCTTCGGAAATGAGCACGGACTGCGTCAACAGATCGTCGGATGCGAGGACAGAAACATGTCCTACGTCCCCCGTCCCCGGGACAACGCGAAGCATTAAATCGCCGGCCTGCAGCACATCCTCGGGCCGCTTCGAAGGCAATGCGACCACTTTCAACAGCCCTTTCACTCTTTGCATCAGAGGCCCGTCATTGATGGCCGCCCGGAACAGACCGGCCGGTGTCAGGTCTGATGCCAACTTCAGGACGCCAAGTTCTCGCAAGAGTTGCTGGAGAAAAGAAGTTTCCGATGCGCGTCTGTCGCTATGGGAGGTCTGCAGTGCGAGCTCGGCCTGGTCAAGGAAACTGTCAGGGGTGTTAGAATTCATAAGCGATTCTCCTTCGTCCATGTGCATCCCGATTGGTTGTCTCTCAGGAGCCATAGGGAAATCGTCGGTAGCGGCATCGAAGATGGAGGGCTCGGATGTCGGGGGAAGCCGCACGATGGCTCGCGCTTCTGGCTCCCTGGAAGAAGCCATTCTGCTAATCGCTTCGGCGGTGTCGAGCCGACCCCAGCAATCCTCATATTCACTACCCTCTAGGGGTTGGGCGCTACGCTTCAGGCAATCTCGGATTTCATCGATCGACACCGGGCGACCTGCAGCTTCAAACATAGCTGCGACGGTACCCGCAACATGCGGAGCCGCCATCGATGTCCCCGATCGAGCGACGAGCAAGCCCTCTTGCCGAAGCGCACCATGGGGTACGGATCGTGCCGCGATCACTCCTACACCCGGAGCCATCAGCTCCGGCTTGTCGCGGCGTTCGTCGCGCGTTGGGCCGCGGCTGCTGAATGGCGCGACCGGAGACCCCACAACATTTGCGTCGTAGGCTCCGACCGTAATCACCAGCGGAGAAGTGGCGATGGTTCCAAGCGTGTAGGACTGCGATGTGATCTTCGCGTCAAATCGGGATTGCGCTCCTGAGCGAGCTAGGTCTCTTTCGATCCAGGCATGAAATCGGCCGCTGATCACGTACTCGCCGATGAGCCGCAGGGTCCAGACGCCGGGCGGGGCTCCCGAGTACAGGAACACCTCGGCGTGATTATCCCTGTTGTTGGGATCGTTCCTGCGGTGGTAGAGCCGGCCGACGACGACACCTTCGTGCACTATGTCGGCAACGTCTCCCAATTTCACTTCCACAAACGTAGTCCCTTGAGGGGGACGGATCGCAATTACAAATCGGTCTTTTCCGGAATACCAGGCATCAATTTCGTTGTCGGTCGTATCGGTCGGGTCAACGATCCACTCCAGATCGCGATACTCACCGTCTCGACACCAACCCTGGACAGCCAGATTCGCGGATCGGTAGTTCCCCGCTGACTGAACAATCACCCTGCCAGGACCCAACCGCATCAATTCATGCATGCCCTGCTCGACGAGACTCGTCCCATCGTGACTGCCGGCCGTGCGGCCTACAGAGAGATTCACGACCCATGGACGACCTCTCGCGGTCCTGTCGACATAGTCCAGCCCTTCGAGCATACGCACGGAATCTCCCAGATCACCGACGATTCCTAGGCGAGGGGTCGAAAGGTGAACAAATATTAAATCAGCTTTGGACCCTTCACCGGCCTTGCCCACACGGCCGTTGCCAGCGGCAATGTCCAGTGTGTGTGTGCCGTGGCTCCCATTGCCTGTGTCGCTGATTGCAGGGTGATAGTTCAGAGCCAGATACGGGTCCGAGGTGCGCAGCGCCGCGTCGATCTCTTCACGCGAAAAGATCCGGCCATACCCGTAATGGTTGGGATGCGCAGCATCGTAATTAGCCCCCTGATGCCAGAATGCGACCAGCCGCGTCGTTCCGTCGGGGTTAAGAAAATTGGGATGGGCGAAGTCCAGCCCGAAGTCCAGCGCCGCTACGATGCAGCCACGCCCTCCAAACGGTGAGGTTGAACCATGCGGTATACCAGTCTCTTGAGACGGGACAGGCGAAGCTAAGCCTTCATCATAGTAGAAGACACCTAGAGGACGTGCAGCCTTGAGACTGATTACATTGGGATGTCGTCGAATCGACACGATATTGTCGGTGCGGAACCGCCCTGTACAGATTCGATTGAAGCGGGAGACGACAGTAAAGTGTGGGGGAATCTCGTTGGGATCCTCCAGTCGAAGGATTCCCTCGACGATCTCCTCTACTGGTACATTTTGAACCGTCTCCGCGAGCGCGGGATCGAGATTGAACTCAGCGAACTGGCTATTGGAGGTAGCGGCATCCATGGCATGCTGCCTTGCTTAGCTGCGACCGTGACAATGTTACGCTCCCACCAGACCCGCGGTTTTGTGGACGGGAATGACACCTAATGAGCACGTCAGCCGCGAGGGGAGCGACAGCTTCCCTCACGGCAATCGTCCTCCCCAATCTCCTTGCTACGGTGCGGAGGCTTGCATGAGCCGCCTCACGCTACGCACCCCGCGCTCGATGCGAAGACATAAAACCGACATCCTATTCAGCAGTCACTTTGGAGTTAACTGACTAGCCGAAGCGCGGGTCGGTTGTTCGCGCCTATCTCCAGTTGAAACACTTGACTGTTATCCTCGGTTAGGTACAAGGTTCCCCTCGGATCGTTTGCCATAGCAGCAACCGCCGCCGCTCTATCAACAACGACTTTGTATTCCCTCGGTGTGCTTAGTGACCCGAATGCAAACAAAGCAAGCTGAGCAGCCGAAAAAATATCTGCGGTAATGCCGATACCGCTGCGGTGGTATCTTCCGTTAATCACAAGTTTGGCGCCGGACGTAGCTAACTGAGCGGCGGAGACTACGGCAGCCGTCCGAGTTGAGGGCTCCGCTGCCAATCTTCCCAT
This sequence comes from Nitrospira sp. SG-bin1, assembly GCA_002083365.1. Lineage (NCBI taxonomy): Bacteria > Pseudomonadati > Nitrospirota > Nitrospiria > Nitrospirales > Nitrospiraceae > Nitrospira > Nitrospira sp. SG-bin1. Next base: position 92,434 of record LVWS01000032.1, read on the forward strand.
TAGGGACCCGCCCTGCTTACCTGCGGCTTGGATTGCGCCAAAGGCTGTCAGGCCACCGCCGATCGTTAGGGTGACCAACCCGGACACTGAACTCTCGTTCTTCTGCTGCACTCGCAACCTGGCTTCAAGCCTATCCAGGCCTTCCTCAATCCTGCGGCGAGCAAGCTCTTGCCTCGCGAATCCAACATTGGTCTCTCGGGTGGTGGCCAATGGGGCCGGGAACCGAACTGGAACTTTACCATCCCTGCCGCGTAATACCATTCCCGAAACTCCACGGCCGGGCAGGTAAGCGGTTCTCCCACGCCTCATTACCCGCCGCCGTGCTCTTTCACCGATGTCTTCTGCACTATCTTCAACTTCGGCGATCGCTTCGTCGGATTCCCAGTCCTCCGCTTCGTCACTTTCCCAAGGAACGTTCTCGATCGTCTCTATCGTTTCTGTGGCCATTATTTGCTCCTTTTGTGGTTGTGGTTGTTTCCCGCCCCTCGCGACCCGTACCTGATACGTTCCGTTCGCTAAAGATAAGCCGCACTCCACGCACAGCCAATGGAGTTCCAATCTGCGATTCGAGCAGCATATGGTCAGGTGGGTAGTACGCCACTTTGCCTCGCCCCTTGCACTTTAGACATCCAACCATACCCACCAGACATTCAGGGCAGCATCCCAGAGCAAGAGCGATAGGTCGAATCTTCGAACGCAATAGCTCGAATAAGGCTTGCTGCACTTCCTGTTGCGCTTCCATAGCCGCCACGCGATCTTGTAAGTCTGTCAACTCGTTTACGCCCGCGTCGGTTGCATTATCGCCCGGTTTGCTTCCAACCGGGGAATTAGCGTCTGTCATAAGTGTCATTAGTTCGACGCCATATTTCTCAATGAGTCCGCGAAATTGTTCGTCGCCCAGGAGACGCGACAGCAGGGTCAGCTCAGAACGCTCCGCCCACTGTTGCAGGTATGGCAGCAGGACATCCGGGAGTACTTTGCCCAAAGCCTCTGTTTCCATGTGCGGCCCGCTATCAGTAGAACTGCACGGTTTCGGAGGTCTCGTCGAACTCCGGCCAAACTGATCCCGCCCCGACAAAATCTTCGATAGACCATTCCACCATATCCACGAAGTCGCCAGGATCAGCCTGGGACCTCATGGGACGAATGCGCTGAATATGCGAAAGCACGAGGGCCGCTTGTTGCTCTGGCGACGCGGGATCAATCAAATACTCGCCGTCTTTCCCCTGCAGATAGCGTTGGTCCGAGATTGATTCCAATTCCGGCAGCGCCTCCGAAGCGTTAGCAAGCAATTGTGTTAACAAACTATTAATGGCACCTCGTGGTACGCTCATCCCGGAAGCTGTTGAAGCCTGCTGGGCACCCGCCGAACCCAAGACCTGACTCAACAACGCCTGCTGGACCGTCGGATTCTGTATGAGACTTAGAAATGTTGCCGCCGCCCCTTTGCCAGTTGGTAGCGCTGGGGGTGTGAGCGTCGCGGGCGCACCGGTCGCTGGTGGAGGAACACTTCGCGCGACAGCAGGCCCGGGCGAAGGTTGTGTCATACCTCTCCCCCTCAACGCTGATGATGCTAGGCCCAGACCCGCACCAATCGCTGCCCCCCATGGACCTCCCGCCATGGCGCCTGTGGCAGCACCCTGTGCAATGCTAGGGGCCGCGCGCTGTAAGGTGGGACTGACCGCCTTGGCCAACGATTGAAGCCCCCGCAGGAAGTTCTCGGCTGTACTGCTAGGCAAATCTGAAATTGAAGTGTCGATTATTGATTCAAGGTCTTCCTCAGACTCATCGGCATACTCAGGTCCAACACACAAACGCAAACCGTCAATGCTTAGCGAAGATAGTTTCCGCATAGCGTCTTCTCCTAATTAGTACGCGTTCGACTACTCCCGTAGCTCAATTATGATCTAGCCCCTTCTGAGCCAATCAACCACTCCGCTCTTTGTTATACATTCCTGAGGTCTTGATGATCTTAGGAATGGAGAGGCTCGCTAAAATACCCGCGACTTTTTCCTATGTCGCTCGTCTCTCAAATAATCGTTCCAAACTCGATCCTCCGAACTCGACTTGTATAGGTCGGGCATGTCTGTCATTCTAAGCACGGATGCCTCACCGCCATTCTGATAGTCCCTACAATGTCTCCTTGATCACTGACGGCCACCCGTTGCCTGTGCGCACATAGTTGCTCAATAAATACCAATGTCATGTCTGATGACACACCCAGAATGGTTAGGTCTGGGTAGACTGCCAGCAACTGACTGCAAAGTCCCGTCCCTTCACTCCCCTCCTGGAGAAGAACTACGGCATCGGCCTTGGCTCGCCCCACCTCCTGGAGAATCTTCATCGGCCCGCGCACGTCTCCCACCAGTTCCATATCGTCTTGATCCGTGATCATCCGGCGGAGCGCATATGGAATCATCATGGGATGATTTCCGAGAAGCACGCGGATTCTCTCCACAAGAGGCCCCTCACACGGCTCTTACATAGCGCACACAATAAAGAAAAGGTTGCGTAGGGCCAATAGATCGCTGGATCTACTTAGATCTAAAAACGGCTAGAAAATCGATCTATGCGAATCTAGATCTTCCACTGCGCCAAGAGGCTACGAAATCGACCGTAGCAAACTATTGTGTGCAGCCTACGTATTAAATCTCCGATGACGTGCGGTGAGAAGAGAAGGAGAGTTAGAATCGAGATGTAGTGGTGCTTTGCTTTTTGATGTAATTCACTGCGGAATGTCGATCGTGCAATTGGAGCTTATCGAGTATATTATGAACGTGATTTTTGACAGTCGAGACTTGGATCTGGAGCCGAACAGCAATCTCCTTATTGCTTAAACCATCTTCTATCAGTCGTACAATCTCCGCTTCCCGCCGCGTCAAGTTCATAGTATTCTCATTCATAACCCATTCCCTCTGGCGAGTGAGCTGAGAAATTCGGTCAAAGGTAAGACTTGCAATTCTCGGAGAGCACAGAGTTTCTCCTTGGATGATCGCATTGATGTTGTTCACGAGATCGACGACAGATGCATTGTGTATCAAATAGCCTGACGCCCCTCCGGTTTCAATGCAATACAGGATATCCTGTTCGCGGTCAGGCACATCGACAACCAAGATTTTAACTTCTGATGAGAGGCCGAAAACTCTCGTAACGTTCGTTTCCCCATTCTGACACAAGATTTCATACTCCAGCATAAGTACGTCCACTTTGCCTGAACGCAGTACGTCTTCAATCCCCTCCAAACTGGACGCAGCCTGTTCTACTGAGAACGTCTCTACTCGATCCAAGCAGCAACTCAGACTTTCTCGGAACAGCCGATTGCTGTGGAGGATCGCAATACTGACGTTTTGGGAGCCCATCGCAGTCATGGATCGCAGTCATGGTTAGACTGAGAGTATTCTCTCATTGCTAGGGGGCTCTAACTTACGCTTAGACACCACCCTGGTCAATTCCTCATCGAGCAGGTGTCGATAAAATTTCAACTGGAGAATTAAGCAAAAATTATTCCCGTTAAGTACAATGCGAGCCTCTCCGATCCAGTGGATTCGCTACTGAGCAGACAGTTTCAAAAAATGTAAGAAATATATTACTTGCTTGATATTGATTTCGTCGCTCAAATGCGGGAAGTTCGTGCTGCTGATCGCACTGTATGAAAGTGATACGTCTGCAAGGAGTAAAGCGAATATGAATCCAAAACGATTCTCCACGGAAATTTTGAGATACAGTTGAGCTCTGGTTTTAGCTTCAGCCATAGATAACGGCACAATCTTCATTCATGCTGCATTGGCCAAAGTGAGGCACAGTAAGGCTCAGAAGGCGCAATTATAATTACGTAAGTATCTCGTTCCGCGAGGATTGCACCATGTCATGAGTGAAAAATGTGTACCTGAAAGAATATACTGCTTGGAATGTAAAGCTCGAGAGGGTTCTCGCGAAATCTTAGAGGCTAGAAGAACGCCAGGCTGGCGTAGGTGACGGTGGAATTGTACTGGTCGGTGATGCCGCGATCATAGCGAAGGACCTGGCCCTTTTCCGCCTGAATGAGTCGCAACAAACTATAAATGGGTGAGAAGCCGGAGATTCGACGCTGATCCTGTTCTTTCTGAATGTACTGTGCGAACCCCTCAGGGTTCAGCTCTTCCACTTGCTTGAGCATTTCCAAGTCCTTCTGCATCGAACGGTGGAACGAAAAATCAGTCGGCGGCGCACTGTCGCCATAGCGCAGACCGAGATGGGCCAACTCCCCTGCCGCGATGACGCAGGCGGCCTTTCCAGACACAGCGATTGAGCTTCGTAGGGCATCGAGGAATCGATCCACTGAGTTCCGAACGGCTGGATCCTGTAAGCTCGGCGCCGAAAATGACGACAGGATCGGGACAATCGTGAAGGGCTTGTCGATGACAGTTTGAAGAAACGGCAACTGGAATTCGATCGCATGTTCCGATCGATGCGCGATATCCTCTTCGAACCACTCCGGTGCACCTGCCTTGAGTCGACCCATAATCGGCTGGTCCACCGGCACCATACCGAGCGGGGTCTCAAAGTCCTTGTCCGTAACGGCAAAGAAATGTTCAAGACCGGCATGGGCGGTGCCGATGACGACATAGACGTCAGGCCGTTGTGCTTCTTGCAACTCCTTGTATCCCCACGCGTAGACCGGCCCCGCTTGTTTGAGGTCATAGGTGGGGACGGCGAGTCCCTTGATCACCTTGCCGCTATTTTCAGACGGTTTGAAATCCGGACCTTCGCCTGACGTGAAAAATGCATCAATTTGCTTCCGCAGCTTGGCGCCGTCTGCCTCGTAGCTCCGTCCGGCAAATACCGACGGGCGAGACGGCCGTTGCCGATAATCCCTCTGAGCCTGTTGCCGTGCCTCCTCTGTTCGCGGGCCTTCCAGGAACAGCTTCCGGTCGAGATCCGCGACCAGCTGCTCGACTTTGCTCGGCATCAGGAACTCGCCGAATCGTTTCAGATACAGGGCGCCAATATCCGGGATCGAATGTTCCCCATCGAAATGTTGCACGATGAAGAAGAAATTCAGCGGAAGGACCAGTTTCTCGTTGCTCAGGCCGCTGGGGTCCCAGAGCACGATCAGCTGATCGTCCCCTTGTTTGATCGGCGAAAATTGCAAATTGCGAAGGATTGGATATTGCGTAGGATCTTTCGCGACACCGGATGTCATGGTGGAGGGCATTGTAGGGGACGGACCGGCGCGGCTGCAACTGACCGAAGGCTCAGGTCGAGGCTAAGTGAAGATACGCGGGGCAATGTCTTGCCGGCTCAACCTTAGCCTCAACCTCAACCTTCTTGAGGAGGCTCCTGTCGCGCGCGCCGACTGAGGACGACGAGAGCCCCGACGATCAAGAGGGTGAGCCAGATGGTCGGCCGCCCGTACGAGTCATCCGAGAACTCGATCAAATCGGTCAACCGGCCGATCAGCAGCGACATACGAGCCATGACCGTGTACCCAAACGCCGCGCCGAACGAAATCATGAGGAAGAGGATGCCGGTACGCGCCACCACTTTCCCCGCCCCGCTATGCTCGATCGAGAAGAAAAAGTAGAACAGGACGGAGCTGACTCCGAGCAAAATAATAATGGCATTGAGGTTGCTGGCGGGATTCAGCAGACTCATCGAGAATGTGATGCCGTCCGGCCCGGCAATCGACAGCAACGGCCGAACCGTATCCTCGATTTGCTTCAGAATGAAGGAGGAAATGGTTCTGGGAATGGCCAGGCCCGCTCCCATCCCGACGATGAACGCGAACGCGTATCGGGACATCCAGGCCGCCTTCGGCACATATCGGGTCAGCATCAGCGTTCCAATGGCCACGGGAATCAAAAGGGCGAACTCGCCATTGTCCAAGATCGGATTGATGATCAGGTGCATGATCACGGTATCGTAGGTCTTCACGATCAAGTAGCCGACCGAGACTCCCACGTACAGGTGCTCGGCCAATTTGAAGAGGGAGTTGTCTTTATAGAGAAACGTGAAAATGAGGAGGGTCAACCCCGTGGCCACCCATGCCCCTACGATCAGCTCAAATGGCATGGCACCCACCGATATGAAGGCAGGTTAAGGTTGAGGCTAAGGTGAAAGTCAAAACTGCGTCGGACGCTTTCTTTGCTTTGCACATTCTCAAACTCAACCTTGACCTTCCTATCCCCTCTGCTGCCGCAGCGAAAAGTAGAACAGGTTGCACATGATCACCAGAACGATGATGGCGAGATGCGTCGCCGATTGCGCATCCATCCCGGCCACCGCTTTGCCTTTCTGTCCGATCAGGCTTTCATATTCCGCTGCGCCTCGGAGGCCGCCGATGAGACCGTTGATCTGTCCGCTCCTGAGCAACGGATACAATCCGGGGGCCATCACTCCGGTACAGCCGCCGCCGAGTTCGAACTTATACTTGTCCTTGCCGAACACATACCACTCTTCCACTCCGGGACGTCCCGCCCCTAAGCTCACCATGTATCCGACGTCCTTCAAGCTGCGCACGCCGCTGAGAATCGGCAATTCTTTCGTCGCCCTGCCGCCATAGTCGCTGGGAAAGGCGGAATAGAGGTCCTGGCCCATGTTGATGATGACCGCCTGGCCACCGGGACTCCATCCAAGAAAGGCATAGTCCGTCCCGTATTCCTTTCCCATTTCTTTGGCGACCAGCGTTACGAGCTGGTCCGCCATTCCGGTGCCGGACACCCACAGGGTCATCGTAATGACGCGGAGATTTTTCTTGAAGGCATGGCGCAGGAGGGCAATGGCTTGCGGGTACAGCTCCGGTTTCGACGCCGGGTCGAAATCGATCGACAAGAGGAATACCGACTGTTCCGGCAGCGACTCGATATGGTCGTACACGCCGCGGACTTCCGATGAAATTCTGATCGGTAGTCCCACCGGGTACAACAACGGCAAGAGCGTGCAAAGGCCGATCATCAGGAAGATGATCCGCCGATCGATTTTGAGCATGCGTTCCGAAAAACTCATGTGGCGTTCCTGCAGTGTGACGCGTCTTTCGCGAGAAAGGGTTTGCGCGTCACGAGAGACGAACCACGCTTCACGTTATTCCTTACTTCCACCGAGATACGACCGTTCTACGCCGAAGATGATCTTGAACGACAAGGCCACGGCCCCGAGACTGACCCCGATGAGAATAGCCCGGCGTACTGACGCGTTGAGCACATTTAGAATCCATGACGACACATCGCCGCTCAAGGGAATCAAATACTCGCCTAAGGGCACCCGTCCCATCATGACGATCATGGCCGCGACCAAGAGCACCGCCGCTTCGCGACTCTTGGCTCGGAAGGAACGATAGGCCGCGGAGGCGATAAAGAAGGCCAAGATGGCAAACATGGTCCCTTGCAGCGGCACCATCATATAGTTGTAGACCCACCCGAATGCGGTCATGGCCCCTTCAAGGCTTTCCTTTCCGTTGGCCCACAGGCCGGCTGCAATGGTGCCAAGCATCCCGGCATAGAGCACGAGGCTATAGCCCCACCCTGCTTCTTGCCGTTTGATCTTGACGGCATGTTGATGAAAGAGACTGGTCACGCCCAAGACCAATGCGAACCCACCGATGATCTGGAGCCACTTCGTGGCCGATGTGAGCATCTGTTCCGACGCCGGATGTGGGACATAGTACTGGGCAGCAAAGAGCAGACCGGTGACGAGGGTGATCAAGAGGGGAAGTTGTCGGCGTAGAAAGATCATTTCAAGTCCCTGAAAAAGTCGAGGAATATGTGAGGCCATTGCGCGCCGGTCACGACTCCAACCGTCGCCAACGCGGTTCCCACGGCAATAGTCGTCAGGATCACCGCCTTTCCGATATCCTGACCGCGGAGCGTTCCGATCTGGACCGGCTCTTTGGAAAGATAGGCGCTGGCGGCATAGAGCTCTTCACCGATCAACGTGTAATCACACGTCGTCACGAAGAACGGCAACTGGTGATCCGAGTCGGTCCCCGCGATCTGAATAGCGCCGGTACTGGCGCCGGTCTCCGTCAGAAGCAAGGACTCGGCAAAATAGGCCCCCATGAAAAAGTTGGCCGCCGGTTTCTTCCGCAGCATGATCCCGTCCACCGCCGCCGTGTAGCTGAATTGATCGGCGGTGATGAAAAAGTTGGCGTCTTCCTTAAAGAGATCGGGTTTTCCTGCTTCCAGATAGGCTTGCTTGGTAATCTCCTGGCAAACCGCCATCGTGATGGGCTCGCGATGGGGCACCAACAGTTCGGTTTCATACAACGCCGCCCGTTTCGCGACCTTCCCCAAGATGACCGCGGCGGCGATGGTCGACGGGTCATGCAGGTCATGTGCGCCGGTCAGATACAGGATCGGCTTGCCCAGCTCGGTCGCGCGTCCGATCGCCTCATCCACCGCGTCGAGACCTGGAATTCGACGCAGAAAGATCTCGTTTCGCTTCGCATGGCTGATCGTATAAAAGACCAGTCCACCGAACGAGACGGCAATGACGAGATTGTTGAGCTGATTCCAGTTAAACCAATTGGCAACCGGTGTGGCGACATGGATGGAGCTGAATTCACGCCCATCGGCTTGAACGGTGGCGACAGCGACGGCATAGGGCGTGCCATCCTTGATCTCGATATCCTTTATACTTCTTACAACCGCCTGGTGCCAGGTTTTATCGACGGTCCTTGTCCACCAGGCTGTTTTCGTGTCTCTGACGTATTTGGTGTTCGCCGGAAATTCCGCGATGATCGTCAGCGCCGCGGGGTCGGTGACGGCCGCATTGCCGATGAGGACCTGATAACGGACATCCGGACCATCCCACGGAGCAGGATCCCACTGGACCGTGAGGCTCCCACCTCCATCACTCGGCGTATCCAAGACCCGCACTTCTTGTGGAGCCGTTGCCGTCGGCTGTGCACATACGGGGGAACTAGCGGCCAAACACACCAACGTCCAGAGTACTGTAGAGGCCTGTCGCATGAGTGGTAAGTGTTGCGTCATGAACCTCATGCTCCCTCGATGACCTCGATGTTCGTCCGTGGAATGACCACGTTCTTTCCATCGGCAAAGGTTACTTCCAAGACGCGCACTTCGCTCTCCGTGGGAATCTTGGTCAGTTCTGACGGAAGAGCCGACACTTCGCCGATGCGGCCGAATAAAGGATCACGAATGATGCGAACCGGATCACCGAGACGAATCCCCTCTCGTTGAGACTGAGACGCGGCTTTTGTTTTTCCGTCTTCCTGTGGAACAATGATCTCGGGACGAATCACTCCCGCCCTGATCTGGGTGGCACCCGAAATCGACGCTTTCCGGCCGGCATGGGTGGAGAGCAGCTTAAAGGTCTTAGCCGCCATCGGAATCGTCCCAAAGCCTTCGGTTAAGATCAACGTGAACCCTACCTGTTCCGTCCCGGTGATGGCCACGCCAAGGTCATACCCCAATAGGGCGCGTAGATCTTCATCGTGAATCCCGCCGACAACCAATCCGGCCACGCCGACGGCCTTGGCCTGCTTCATTGCTTCGGCAGAGAGAAACGATCCCCCAACCACGACTTTTCCCTTCATGGTTGGATTCAGATGATCCGGCGACAACGGCTCGTCAGGACTCTTGACCGCCATCGCAAGCTCACCGGAGGTCTCCCCGCCGATACCGAAGATTCCCTGGACGAGGCTACAAGTCGTCTCGACGACGACTCCCTGCCGTGGAATCGTTTCAAGGATCGTTCCGTCCACATAGGCCAGCAGCTGAAGGATCCGGGGAGGTTCGCGCAAGAGGACTTGTCCCGTCACCGTCGATACCGATTCGACCTTGCCTGCAACCGGCGAACGAACCTCCGTTTTGAACCATTTGATCAGCGGCTTGTTCTCCGCGAGGATTTCATCTCGCTCGACGGAGTCGCCTTCTTGCTTGATTAAGTACTCTTTGATTTCTCCCGGAGCCACACTGAGCTGATTGGCGAGATTGATGGGGAATACTTTCCCCGGCAGCTCGGCTCGGGCCACGACATGATCGGAACGCACCCTGTCACCGACATCGACCACCACCGTCCCCGGCAGAGGCAACATGCGCCGACGGCGAACGACCGTATGATCGGTAACCGTGAGGCCGGGAGTGTAACTGTGAGCCATGAGAAAAGGGCGAGGTTTAGGTCGAGGTCAAGGGATAGAACCATAATCTATCTAAACTGTCGGCTCAACCTTGGCCTTAGCCTCAACCTCCTTTCGGGTAAAGGTCCACTGCGCTGAACCATTTCGTGAGAGCGGCCACACGGCCTGCTTCGTCGGTCGGAAGTTTGAGCGGTCGGCCACGGCCATCGAGCAAGAGCCCTACCACGCCGCCATGGACTTCCTTTGTGACCGCCGCGCCGGCTCCCGCACCCATATTGATTCCTTTAGCCGCCGGCTGCACCGTGATCGTGGCCTGCTTGCCTGACTCCAACGGAAACAGCTTCAATTCGCCGAACTTCAATCGCTCTCTTGTGGTCTTCCCGTCGGCCCAAGTGATTTCATAGTCGGCACACACATCACCGTCTTTCCCCTGTCCGATCGGCGCGACGCAGGTCCCCAGATAGATCATGCAATCTCGGACGAACACGTCGGTCGCGGCCTTCTCGTTGATCGTGGAGAGCACGCCGAGATGCGGCATCATGAAGATGCTGTCGACCGACAATCTCGTGCAGCCCATCGGCTCATAGGCATCGACCATCATCAGCATCGACTGGATCCGCCGCGGAGCGTGAGAGAGAATTCCACCGCTTCCGACGATCAAATCCAGCTTCAACATGTCGATCAACGTCTTGCCGGAGGTCTGTTGCTCAAAGACATCAGAAATCGTCCGCTCTTGCTGCACGCCCTTTAGCCCTGTCGCCAGCGATTTATGATGAATCAAGGCCAGCCGCAAGGCTTCCCGCGCGATCGCCTGTTCGATTTGCAACTCATCGAGAGTCTGCGGAATGGTCGTCGGACGGATCATCTTGTTCTTGATGCGATTGCGCAGGGTCTGCTCATCGATCGAGAACGGCACCCAGCGCATGATGTTGGCCAGTCCCGCTTCAGCGAGCACATTGGACACGCTGTACGACATGCCGAGATTGGCGCTGACCGTCCGGTTGAATACGCCGTCGAAGACCGAAAAGACGTCCGTCGTGGCTCCACCGATATCCACGCCGATCAGATTCAAATGCTCCCGTTTGGCGATCGTCTCCATGATGAGACCGACCGCGGCGGGCGTCGGCATGATGGGCGCTCCGGCCATGTCGATGAGTTTCTTGTAGCCGGGAGCCTGCTGCATGACATGTTCGAGAAACAGGTCGTGAATCTTGTTCCGCGCCGGCGCCAGATTTTCTCGCTCGAGGACCGGTCGGATGTTCTCGGTGACAACCAGCGCCGTTTTGTCTTCCAGAATCTTTTTGACTTGCGGTTGCGCTTCCTTGTTGCCGGCGTAGATCAGCGGCAACTTGTAGGTCACCCCGAACCGTGGCCGTGGCTCCGCCGCCGCCACATATTCGGCCATCTCGACCACATGCGTCACCGCTCCTCCATCCGTCCCACCCGACATCAGAATCATGTCCGGCCTCATGGATCGGATGCGCTCGATCTTTTCATGCGGTAGTCGGCCGTCGTTGGCTGCCAAGACATCGATGACGATGGCCCCGGCGCCTAACGCCGCGCGTTGTGCGCTCTCCCCCGTCATGTTCTGGACGACGCCGGTCACCATCATCTGCAACCCCCCGCCGGCGCTGCTGGTCGAAATGTAGATATCCACCCCAGCCTTGTCGTCACGGCAGGGCGTGATGATCTTGTCGCCGTCTAAAATCTTTCGACCGGAGAGTTCTTCGATTTCCGCGATGGCATTGAGCACGCCGCGCGTCACATCTTCGAACGGCGCTTCCACCGTCGTCGGCGCTTCACCGCGATGGGTCTGCCGATATTCGTCGCCGACTTTTTCGATGAGAATGGCTTTGGTGGTGGTGCTGCCGCAATCGGTGGCGACAATCACGTTGAGAGGGCGATCGATCTTGGGAGGGGTGGAGGCCGAAGCCGTCATTGAGCCGTTGCTCCCTTTGGAGCAGACTTGGCTTCAATGATGGCAATCAAGCGAGTGACGGTGTCCCGGCGCTCGAGCAATCGCGCGACCTGTTCGACTTCTTTGACGTTGAACGCGCAATCAATAATCGGCGTGATGAAATGCAGGGCCTGACTGCCCAGAAAATTCATGGGGCCCATCGATTCGAGGAACATCGTCGCCGGCGCCGCCATGCCGCGTTTCACGATCGTCTCGGCAATCCGCTCGAGCAACTGGATATCTTCGATGGCGAGGGGCTCGGTCTCGGGCTGAACGGCAAACGCATGGCGTAAACCGGCTCGCACTTTGGCCAGTTGTTCCGCTGCATTTCCCTTGAAAGGCGATCGCATAAGTGCAGGCCGGACAAGGTAATTGGTACTTAACGACTGAGTTCCATAGCTGATCGCTACTTTGACACAGGGCCGGACTCTACATCTCGCTTGTACTGCTCGTGGGAGATGGATGCATTGGACAAGCAGCGGTTTCTCGCTTGGATATCATCGATCCTGAAGCATTCGTGTTCCTGCCAGGCTTGACCGGTCTGATACAGCTGTTTCGACGAGCATCCGGCGAGCGCAACAGTGCCCAGCATAAGTAGCCAAATGAAAATAGAGAGCAATCGCATAAGCGTGAGGTCGGATCAGGTGAACCAAGAACGGGTGGCATTATAGGAAGGGGGTGAAGGAGAGTCAACGAAAAGGGACCGAATCAGGGCCTAGCAAGGAAACGGGAATCCAACAGGGAGCGAAGCGCGGCGAACCATCGATCGGCCATTTGAGATTCCCCTTGCCGATTCGGGTGGAGCCCGTCCCATGTCATGACCGTCGGATCAAAACCATGATGTTGGTCGACCACCATGACCGGCGATACAGTCGTGCCTTTTGTCGCCGCCAAATCAGGTAATTTCGCGACGAACGCCGGCATCTCCGCATGGCAACCATGCGTGGATGGGATGCTTTGGGCCAATACAACGGCCACGGCGGGATTCACCTTCCTCAGTAGGTCGATGATCCGGGAGATCTCGTCGATCGTGCCGGGAATATCTTGGCCCTGACACAGATCGTTCGTGCCGAGGTGTAGCAGCACGATATCGGGTGACGCCACCGCAGCCGCTCCCCCAACAAGGAAGTCGAGGATTTGATCCGCGCGCCAGCCCGAGTGTCCCTCATGATCCATGTCGAAATCCGTCCTGACCGGAGAGCCGCCGTAGGCTCCGCGCATGGAGCCCACAAAGTCGATGCGATAGCCAGCGTCCTTGACCCGGTGCCAGAGAAAATACCGATAGGTCCACTGACCGGCCGCCGATTCAGTGATCGAATCTCCCAGCGGCATGATTTTCGCGACAGGAGCAGAAGCAGGTTCGACATTGTGTGTGTCGTCCGAGCCGCAGGAAGACGGCAAGAAAAGACAGAGAATTGCGAGCGCCCTCACGCACAAGGCCATTCCGCCGTTCAAGGACACGCATGCCCATCGGTGAAGGAACGACCGCATAACGGCCGCAGGTCTTATCATAGGGGGCCCATCCTAAATCAGATTCCCACATCAGAATACGTCAATGAAGCGCTTGCCAGCTTACTCGTATTGATGAGAAAACAACAGGCATCATCCGGCGGAACCTTGAGCTTACGGCTTGCAATAGACACGACCATACTGGATATTAGATTGCCAAATCAGGAGGTCCCTTTATGGCAGTTCGAAGTGCCATCTTGACGGCAGGGCTCTCAACGTTCCTTGTGGCATGTGGCAGTCTGGAGAAAAAGGCTATGCTGCTCAATCTTGGAGATACAAGAGAACAAGTTCTCGCTGCAATGGGACCGCCAGATGACCGCCAGCTGAGAGGCGAGGATGAGGCATGGCAATACTGTCAAACCGGCGCGGGATTTGGTTACCATGACTACCGAACTGTTTGGTTTTATCGTGGCAAGGTAACTGGCATAAACTCGTACAAGAGTTCACGCCCCGCCTCTTCCTGCGTTACAGACCTAAAGCCAATCAAATGGGAGGACGCACCTGAGGCCACAATCGAAATTCGGAAGAGGTGAAAAAAGTAGGACACTCCATGTTCTATTGTTTACTTGGTTCCGTTCATAGAAGAAGCCCCGCGACTACCTGAAAGGCGGTGTGTGATGAAAAAACGTCGACCAACGTATGAAGAACAAATTGTCAGAGATTACGAGAAAGGCCAGTTCAAGTCTGTAGCTCCCTCAAAAGCCGAACTCAAGCGTTTTAAAGAAGCAGCCCGAGCAACGTTTATCAAGAACCGACGAGTCAATGTGAGATTGTCCACACCCGATTTGATGGATATTCAAACCCGTGCAGCCGAGGAAGGGGTGCCGTACCAAACGCTCATTGCGAGTGTGCTGCATAAGTTTGTGACCGGTCGATTCACGGAAAAATCATCGCGTCTCACAACACGGTCAAGCGGTCGTGCCAGACGACGGCGCGCCGCCTAAGGCAAGTATCTGTCCAATCTTTCCTCTTCCGACCATTCGCGAGGTTGTGGCCAGAATCGGCGTTGCCGACGTCCACGCCTGGGCCTCACCTGAGAGGATTGCGAGCAACTCCTGTCCCAGCTTGGCTATTCCGCACAAGTCAGCATCATTGCCAGGTAGTTTCCGCAACACATGCCGATGCAACGCCATGAAGAGCGTTGACAAGTGATTCAACACGCGCAAGAATCCCTCGCCACTTTTCGATTTGTCTTAGCGTACAGCCTACTATGCTATTCAGTGCAATCAATTGTTAGGCAGGCCACAATTTCGCGGAGGAGTTGTGATGAGTAATGGCGATCAGATCCTTCGAGCGCATGCCACTATTAGCTCACTTCGGACGAATCTGCCCACTGACTATGAAGTAGAAGAAATGTGGGTCAAAGAATTCAATGGGGCACTTAGAAAGATCGAAGCCGCAACCAGCATGGACCTTGGTGAGTTCAAGGTAACTGAAGACTTGCTCTATCGATCAGTTGCGTCAGGCAATTATCTCACCGGGAAAGTCAACTACCGTGACGGCTTGTGGTGTAGACGAGAGACACTGCTCCACAAGATAGACTCTGTGCTGCGCTACTTTACAGGTCTACAGAGCGGTCAGGATAGGCAGATTGATTTCAAGCGGTCTTGAGACACGCAGAACTTGAATCATGGGACCACTAGAAGAACTCAGGCTGCACGTTGACGCACTCTGTTTGGCGGTTGACGCCAATCCGAAATTCTTTGCGTCTATTAAGCACTATGTCGCCCAGTTTCAGCAACTCCTCATAGGGCCAAAGGCGCCGACAGTTGCCGAGTTACAGGTACTTGCAACCAAAATCGAGGAATTCTGGTCTAAGTGGAGACCATCTGGTGGGGATGGCTTCTACATTCCACCACGTGAAACAGAAGACACTGACAGCACAGTGCAGCGGTTGAATGTTATCGTTCACGATTTAGTCGCTTTAAAAGAGACCGAATTCAAGAACTTAGCCACGCGTTTCATTGACGGAGTTCGACTCGAAAGCAGTGATCAGCATGATATGGTCAGATAGCCGTGTGTCTTCATTGGCCATGGTCGTAGCCGTCTTTGGGCACGGGTCAAGACGTACCTCGAGGATGAGCTCGGCCTAGCAACAGTCACGTACGAATCTGAGTCGCGTACCGGGGACTCAATTGTTCCAATTCTTGAGAAGATACTAGATCAGGCTACATTCGCTCTCTTGCTGTTGACGGCCGAGGACGAAGGGTCTGCCGGAGAAAGACGGGCCAGACAGAACGTCGTCCACGAGGCTGGACTCTTCCAGGGTCGGCTTGGGTTCAGACGTGCCGTTCTGCTAGTCCAGGAGGGAATCGAAGGGTTCAGCAACGTCGCGGGACTGCAGCATGTTCCGTTCTCCGGCGAAAACATAGAACAGACGTTTTACGAGCTCCACCGAGTGCTGAAACGGGAGCGTCAACTGGGAAGATAAGCTTAAGCTATTGTCACTCCGCGCATCGGACGAGACCCTTCTGAGGGCGCGCGTTCGGCGAGCAAGAAGGACGGCCTGGCTGCTCCTTAATTCTTCCGCTCCCCTATCTTATTCTCCGTTCCCTTCCACAACCGCTCAATGTTCCCCTTGTGCTTGATCACAATGAGACTTGTCACCAGCAGAGAGAACAAGGCGAATGGAGCCGTCGGTCGAAGCGATGCGGCGAGGATGGGAAAGAGTCCGAACGCCGTCAGTGCGCCCCCGGAGGAGTACCGCCACATGACGACGGCTCCAATCCAAGCCAGCAGCAGCAACAGTCCAATCAGCGGAGCAACGCCAAGGACTGAACCGAGCGCGGTCGCGACGCCCTTGCCGCCTTTGAATCCAAGAAACGGCGAAAAGAGATGGCCCAGAAACGGCGCGAGCGCGACGAGGAGAATGGCCCATTCGTCTTGTAGCAGCTGCGTCGCTGAGAAACCCATCACCCATCCTTTGCCCATATCGCCGATCAAGGTCAGAATCCCGGCCTTCTTGCCTGAGACACGGAGGACGTTCGTAAACCCGACGTTCTTGCTCCCGACTGTCCGCGGATCGGGCAGACCCATGGCCGTGGAGATGACCACGCCAAACGGCACGCCGCCTAGCAGATACCCAACGACCATGAGCCCAAAGAAGAGTCCCTGTTGCTCCATGCTATTTGCCTTCGTGATTGCTTCCGACCATCACAAAAACTTCTCCGGATGCGCAAAAAACTCCAGCATCACACGGTTGAGATTGGGCCAGTCGCGATGACCGCCTGTACCTTCACAGTAGAGCGTGGCCCCACCTGCAGCACATTTTTGATAGGCTCGGCATCCACCTTCCACCGGCTTTGTCTTGGTGACGTCACAGCGATTGCAGCCGGCCCACCAGGCTGAGGTTTGCGCGCCCCACCCGGGGAACAACGTGTCGTTCTTGCCGTGCATGATCATGACGGGAATGGGCTCTCGACATTGAAACGACTCGAGATCTTTTCCGGTCCAGCCGGCTGCGCTCGGTGCGACAGCCGCGGGAATCTTCTTCGTGTTATCCAGCACGGCTAAGGCCAAGGATGCAGTCCCTCCATCGGAATGGCCGGTCGCATAGACTCTCTTCGGGTCGACGCACCAGTCGTTTGCCACGAGGTCGGGAATGGCTCCAAGCTGCTCGATGGCAGGGATGTTCAGCTGCAGATGATCGGCATAGACCACGACAAATCCGGCACCGGTCGCTCCGGTGGTGAGGCCGGTCAATTTTTCAGACGCCCACCTGCTCTGCCCTGCCGCGGCATAGACCATCAACAACGGATGCGCAAACGTGGCGTCATAATTGGAGGGTGTTCGAACGATATACCGAATGCCGGAGGCCGACACGTTCCCGTCCGTGGCCCCGGCGGGACCCGGACGTGAACCCGCGGGACAATGTCCTGCCGCAGGTGGATAGGCGAACGCTTCGAGCTGTGGGGGCGTCGAGTTTTCGCTGCAGGCTATCAGTGCGATGTGAAGAAGAACCAACGCGCAGGCAGATCTGAAAGGTCGCACGTTGCCCACCACGCCGCCGCTAGACTATCGAGATGTCTTCCAGTTGAAGATGAAAGAGATTGTGGTATCGCACTCAGAACTCGGCTGTATTGCTGTTCCGTCAAAGCCCTTTTGCGACGACCTGTTTCCAAAAACTCCACACATACCGGCTGCCGGAGATGTATCCCAGCACCAGCGATAAATATAAGGTGCCGGTGCCGGCTAAATGCAAATTCCCGAGTTGGGCCAGCTCCGTCCCCTCCAGGATCAGCAGAATGATGGCGATGACTTGGAGCGCCATCTTATACTTGCCGGTCGTCTCCGCCGGGATGATCATCCCTTCTCCCGCGGCAATGGCGCGGATGCCGGTCACCGCGACTTCCCGCGCGATGATCAGCAGCGCGACCAACGCGCTGACCCGATCCACGTTCATGAGGAGAATCAGCGCCGACAGGACCAAGAGCTTGTCGGCGATCGGATCGAGGAGTTTCCCGAGCTTGGTGATCTGGCCGGTTCGCCTGGCGATGTAGCCGTCCAACATATCCGTCACCGCTGCGACCGTGAAAACGATGGCCGCGGCCAGCGACTGATCGGGCGTCGGATGGACAAACAGAATGATGAAGACCGGAATCAGAAGGATGCGGACGAGCGTCAAGAGATTGGGCAGGTTGAAAGACTCCGCTCCAATTTCTCGCCACACTTCCAGCACGCGGTTCATAGTGGGCACACTTGTCGAGTTTGACTTGAGTTGCAAGTTACGAGTTTTGCGTCTTGCGTCTCTGCTGAATTCCCACGGCGAAACCTGCAACCCACAACCAGAAATCGATCTGTAAGCCGCTTGTTGCGTACAGAAGTCATCGATTACACGATCCCGTTCTTGAGCAAATCATGCAGATGAATCACGCCTCGGATCGTCCGGCCGTCGTCCGTCACCACGAGAGTCGTGATCGAATACCGCTCCATCATCTCGACCGCCGTGGCGGCCAATTCCTGCGGCCCGACCGTTTTTGGATTGTGCGTGGCCAGTTCACCCGCCGTGGCGTTGACCAAATCCGTGCCCCGCTGGATATAGCGCCGTAAGTCTCCGTCGGTGATCACGCCGACCAACGCACCCTCGTGATCGACCACGGTCGTCATGCCGAGCTTTTTCGCGGACATTTCGAGCATCGCCGCCATCCCTCCGACGTTGGCGTGAACCATGGGGATCTCCGAATCGGCATGCATGAGATCTTTCACCTTGACCAGCAACCGGCGTCCCAACGTTCCGCCGGGATGGAACCGCGCAAAATCTTCCTCCTTGAACTCCCGTTTTTTCAAAAGGGCCACGGCCAAGGCATCACCCAGTGCCAACGTGGCGGTCGTGCTGGCGGTGGGCGCCAACCCCATCGGGCAGGCCTCTTCCTGTACCGACACATCGAGCGCGACATCGGAGTTTTTCGCCAAGGTCGACGTCATCCGACCCGTCAACGCGATCACCGGAATGCCCAGACGTTTCACATAGGGAAGCAATTGAAGCACCTCTTGCGTCTCGCCGCTGTTGGATATCGCGATCAGCGCATCCCGACGCGCCAACATGCCGAGATCTCCGTGCACGCCTTCGGCGGGATGCAGGAAGAACGAGGACGTGCCGGTGCTGGCGAGCGTCGCGGCAATCTTCTGTCCGATCAAGCCCGACTTGCCCATGCCGGAGACGACGACCTTACCCTTGCATTGCACGAGCAGATCCACGGCCTTGGCAAATTTGGCATCCAGCCGGGCCGTCAAGGCTTGGACCGCACGAGCCTCAATGTCGAGCACACGCCGACCGTCGGCGAGACTCTCCTCCATCTTTGCAGCTTTCGATTCCCGACCGGATGGTTTCGCCATGGCCGTGCCGCGTCTCCTCGTCTTCGATACCTCACGTCGCGCGGATGACTTCAGCGTCTTGGTTTTGCCGCGTCGCATATCCGCATGATCCGTTCCAGCAGGGATTTCAAATGGTCCAATGGCACCATATTCGGTCCATCGGACAGCGCCTCGTCAGGATTCGGGTGGACTTCCATGAAGAATCCGTCGACCCCCGCTCCGGCCGCGGCGCACGCCAGCGGTTCGACAAATTCCCGCTGGCCGCTGGATTTCGTTCCCCCACCGCCCGGCAGCTGAACGCTGTGCGTTGCGTCAAAGACGACAGGATACCCGAAGTTCCGCATAATAGGAAAGGATCTCATATCCACGACGAGATTATTGTAACCGAATGACGACCCGCGCTCGGTGAGCAACACCCGTCGGCTCCCGCACTCTTCGATCTTCTTGACGGCATTGCCCATCTCGATCGGAGAGAGAAACTGCCCTTTCTTTACGTTCACTACTTGTCCGGTTTTCGCCGCGGCGATCAGGAGATCCGTTTGCCGACAGAGAAACGCCGGAATCTGGAGCACGTCCACGACCTTCCCCGCCTCCGCCGCCTGCTCGTCCGTGTGCACGTCGGTCAAGACCGGCAAGCCGAGTTCATTTTTCACCCTCTTCAGCACCGCCAAACCTTTCTCCAAACCGGGACCGCGAAACGAATGGATGGACGTTCGGTTGGCCTTATCGAAGGAGGACTTGAAGACGTAGGGAATCCCCAGCGATTTGGTGATCTCGGCCACTCGCCCGGCCGTCTCCATCACCAGCTGTTCGCTCTCGATGACACAGGGCCCGGCAATCAAAAACGGGCGCTGCCCTTGACCGACCTTGAAGGAACCGATATCGACCAGATAAGCCATGCCCACCATGCCTAGGCTGAGGTCTAGGTTGAGGTTGAGCGGAAAGATTTCTTCTTCGTAACCTGAACCTGAACCTTAACCTTACCCTCGACCTTCATCTCAGTGCCCAAGTTTTTTGCGCAACGCCGCTCCCACGAATCCGCTAAACAAGGGATGCGGACGATGCGGACGGGAACTGTATTCCGGGTGGAATTGCGTCCCCAAGAACCAGGGATGATCTTTCAGCTCGACGATCTCGACCAATCGACCGTCGGGAGAGACTCCGGCCAGCACCAATCCCTTCGCCGTCAATTGCTCGCGATACGCGTTGTTGAATTCATACCGATGGCGATGGCGTTCCCGGACCTCGCTCACCCCGTACATCTTCTGCGCCAGCGTCCCTTCGCTCAGTGTGCACAGGTACGATCCGAGTCGCATGGTCCCGCCCTTGTCGCTGATGCCATGTTGATCGGGCATGAGGTGGATCACGGGATGGGGCGATCGCTCGTCAAACTCGGCGCTGTTTGCACCGGCCAAGCCGGCCACGTTCCGGGCAAACTCGATCACGGCACATTGCATGCCCAAACACAGACCGAGGAACGGAATCTGACGTTCCCGCGCATACCGGATGGTCGTCACTTTCCCCTCGATCCCTCTCGTCCCGAATCCACCGGGGATCAAGATGCCGTCCGCCTCGCGCAAGATTCGCTCCGTCCCTTGCCGTTCGATATCCTCGGATTCGATCCAATTGATGTTGACCTTGGTCTCATGATCGATGCCGCCGTGCACCAGCGCCTCTCCCAAGCTCTTGTAGCATTCTTTTAATCCGACATACTTGCCCACCAAGGCGACGCAAATCTCGTGCTTGGGACGCTTGATCTTCTGCACCATCGCGTCCCACTCGCGGAGGTTGGGCTGCCCGGTTTCCATATGGAGCTGACGCACGATCAGTTCGTCCAAGCCTTCTTTCCTGAAGACGATGGGCACTTCGTAGATCGTCTCGACATCTTTGGCCGTGATGACGGCGTCTTTGTCGACGTTGCAGAACATCGCGATCTTGCTCTTGAGTTCGGGGGGAATATAACGGTCGGTTCGGCACAACAGAATGTTGGGCTGGATGCCGATTTCCCGAAGTTTGTTCACCGAATGTTGCGTCGGTTTGGTCTTCAGTTCCCCCGCGGTGCCGATGTAGGGGACCAAGGTCAGATGGACGTACAACACATTGTCACGCCCGACATCGTAGGGCATCTGCCGGATGGCCTCGAGAAACGGCAAGCTCTCAATGTCGCCGACCGTCCCGCCGATCTCCACGATCGTGACATCGATGCCCTTCGAAATGCGCATGATCGCCTGTTTGATCTCATCCGTCACATGGGGCACCACCTGAACCGTCCCGCCGAGATAGTCTCCACGACGCTCTTTGGTGATGACCGAATGATAGATACGGCCGGTCGTGTAGTTGCTTTCCTTGGTCAAGGAGAGGGTCGTGAACCGCTCGTAGTGCCCGAGATCGAGATCCGTCTCCGCCCCGTCGTCCGTGACAAAGACCTCTCCATGTTGATAGGGATTCATCGTCCCGGGGTCGACATTGATGTACGGATCCAACTTCAGAAAGGTGATCTTCAATCCTCGGCTTTCGAGCAGGTTGCCGATGGAAGCCGAAGCCAAGCCTTTCCCCAGCGATGAGACCACTCCGCCCGTCACGAAGATAAACTTGTTCATGGCTGCCCTCTCTCCTGGACGTCAGATCGTTCCAATCCGGATACGCCTTTCATCGCTTAAAGAACACGCCGCTGTTTTGCAACTCCCGCTTGACTGCTTCAAATTGCCGCAAGCGTTCCGCGACGACAGACACATCTTCCGGCCGATCGACCCGCAGCGATGCATGTTGGGTTTCCCACACCCGGATGCGGATCCCATGGTCGAGGGCACGAAGCTGTTCGAGTTTTTCGGCCTCTTCCAACCGACTCGTCGGCAGAGCCGCGAATCGCAGCAACGTGTCCTTCGTATAGATGTACAACCCCAAATGAATATAATGGAGCCCTCCGACAACCTGCATGCTCGGATCATCACGGAGGAACGGGATCGGCGCTCGCGAAAAGTACAACGCATCGCCCTTGGCGTCGGTCACCACCTTGACCACGGCGGAATTGAACAGATCTTCTGTCGGGTCCATCACACGCTTGAGCGTTCCCATGCCGACCCTGCTTTCGAGAAACGGCTCGATCAAGTCGGTCAATAATTCAGGGTTCAACGGGATCTCGTCGCCCTGCAAGTCCAAGAAATAGTCACCCGCAAACATGCGGGCGACGGCGGCGACCCGGTCCGTCCCCGTCCGATACTCTCCGGTGACCATGAGCACACGCCCACCGAACTGTTCGACAGCCTGTTTGATTCGTTCGTCGTCAGTCGCCACCAACACGTCGGACACGGCACGGCAGGCCACGGCCTGTTCATACACATGTTGGATCATCGGTTTGCCGTTCAGCTCGACAAGCGGCTTGCCCGGAAACCGGGACGACCCGTATCGGGCGGGAATCACCACGGTGACCGATCGTGATTTATTCATCTCCAAATGCCTCGGACAACTGTTTCGGCGAAACCGTCGCGGTGCCGACCATTCCCACCACGATTCCGGCCGCGTAGTTCGCCATGACGGCTCCGGTCTTGATACTGGCGCCGGCGGAGAGGGCCAAGGCCAGGGTCCCGAGAACCGTATCGCCGGCACCGGTAACGTCGTACACCTGACGCGCTTTCGTGGGCAAATGCCACGAGGCGCCGTCGCCCTCGTACAAGCTCATGCCTTTTTCACCGCGCGTGATCAAGACCGAGTGGCACCCAAGACGTTGTCGAATCATCGCCCCGGCTTCGTCGATCGTTTGGTCGCCGTCGCCATGCAAACCGGAGGCTTGGGTGGCTTCCAGGTGATTCGGAGTGAGTACCGTGACCCCTTTGTAGTAGCTGAAATGTTCCACCTTCGGATCGACGATAACCGGAACCTTCCGCAAGGCGGCGAGTCGTGTGATTTCGGACATGAGGGCCGACGAGACGACTCCCTTGGCATAGTCCGACACCACCACGCAGGACAAGTCCCGAATCCGTGATTCGACATAGCGCAGAATCTTCTGCCGCAGCGCGGCTTTCAGTTCAGTCCGTCCCTCGATGTCATACCGCACGATCTGCTGGTTATGCGCGATCACCCGGCTTTTTCTGGTCGTGGGACGATCGTGATCGATCACCACTCCTCCGCGGCTTGATCGCTTGTCGCCGAGTTCCTTCATCAGAAGGCGCCCGCTTTCATCCGATCCGATCACCCCGCAAAGATCGGCCTTCCCGCCCAGCGCCAAGATATTGTTGAACACGTTGGCGGCACCGCCGAGTCGGATCGATTCCGATTGGACGTGCACGACCGGCACCGGCGCTTCCGGAGAGATTCGGCTGACTCGGCCCATGACGTAGTGATCGAGGATGAGGTCGCCGACCACGAGGACCGATGCTTGAGGAAATCGTTGCAGGTATTGTCGGAGTACCTTGGGCGCGGGAGCGCCGGACTGCTCAGCCTCGCCGCTATGAGGAAGAGAAGCGCGGCCGCTTTTCTTTATTGAATCGCCTTGCCGAATCGTTCCCACCGGACCCACTCCGTCCAATTTCCCTGCCCATTCCAGGACCAATAGATACGGAACGCCTTGCCGCGGATTTTCTCCTCACGGACATAGCCCCAGAACCGACTGTCCAGGCTTTGATCGCGATTGTCGCCCATCACGAAATAGGATCCTTCGGGGACCGTGACCGGTCCGAAATTGTCACGGGGGTTGATCGTCCCGTCGATGATGCCGGGGTCGATGCGCTGGGTGAAGGCTTTGTCGTCGAGAGGCTGGCCGTTGACGAGCACCACCTTGTTCCGGAGCTGGACCGTGTCTCCCGGCAGCCCGACGATACGTTTGATGAAATCTTTTTCTTCATCCTCGGGAAACCGAAACACGATGATGTCGCCCCGCTGAGGCTTGCCGAATGCCACCACCGTGTTGGACGTGTAACAATTGACTGGGGGGAACGTCCATTGCAGCTGACAATCGGTCGGCCACTGCAGGCCGTAGGAAAGTTTGCTGACCAAAATGTGATCACCGATCAGCAGGGTGGGAATCATGGATCCGGATGGAATCTTGAACGCCTGCACGACGAACACGCGGATGGCGAATGCCAGGAGCATCGCCACGACGATCGCTTCTGCGTACTCCCTGACAATGGACTTCCGTCCGGAGTGGTCGGTATTGTCCGCCAATTTGGCCCCCGGAAGCGATGCCTGCTCCCCTCCACGGGGAGAACTCGGCAGTTTCTCTACATTTCTCTGATTCTGATCGACGTTCATTCTTCCCCGACTTTCAAAATAGCCAGGAACGCTTCCTGCGGGACTTCGACGCTGCCGACCGCCTTCATCCGTTTCTTCCCTTCCTTTTGCTTTTCCAGCAACTTCCGTTTCCGCGTGATGTCGCCACCGTAGCATTTCGCCGTCACGTTCTTTTTCATCGCTCCGATCGTCTCCCGGGCAATGATCTTGTTGCCGATCGCCGCCTGAATGGCGATCTCAAACATCTGCCGGGGAATCAGCTCTTTCATCTTCTCCGCCATTTGGCGGCCGCGATGGTACGAACGTTCGCGATGGGTAATGAAGGACAGGGCATCCACCGCCTCACCGTTGAGCAGAATGTCGATCTTGACCAGATCGGACTCTCGATACCCAAGCAATTCATAATCCAATGAAGCGTACCCCTGTGTCCTGGATTTCAACTTGTCGTAAAAATCCAGGATAACCTCGTTCAACGGCAGTTCGTAACTGATCATCACGCGGGTGGGATCCAGAAATTGCAGGCTCCGCTGAATACCCCTCCGCTCTTGGCAGAGTTGAAGAATGGACCCCATGTATCGCTCAGGTGTAATGACCGTCGCCAGGATGAACGGCTCTTCGAAGGAGACGATGTTATTGGGGGGAGGCAATTCGGCTGGATTGTCGATTTCCAGCTTGTCCCCCTTCGTCGTGGTCACGTGGTACACGACGGTCGGTGCCGTGGTGATCAGCGTCAGACCGTATTCCCGCTCCAACCGCTCCTGGATGATCTCCATGTGCAGCAGGCCAAGGAATCCGCAGCGGAAGCCGAAGCCGAGCGCGAGCGACGTTTCCGGTTCGTAGACGAATGACGAGTCGTTGAGCCGAAGTTTGACGAGGGCGTCCCGCAAATCCTCGTACTTCGCGGTATCCGTTGAGTACAGCCCGCAAAACACCAGCGGCTTGACTTCTTTATACCCGGGAAACGGCTCGGCGGTCGGCGTCACGGCATCCGTCAGGGTGTCGCCGATCTTGACGTCGGCGACTTCTCGCATATTGGCACAGAGATATCCGACCTCGCCGGTCAGCAGCTCCGATTTCTTTGTTCGCTTGGGTGTGAATTGCCCGACTTCCATGACTTCAAACGTCCGGTCATTCGACATGACTTTGATCTTCATGCCCGGCCTGATCGATCCATCCACCAATCGCGCCAAGACGATCACGCCTTGATAATTGTCGAACCAGGAATCGAAGATCAGCGCCTTGAAAGGCGCCTGCGGATCACCGGACGGGGGAGGTATCCGCGCAATGATCGCCTCCAGCACCTCGGGGACCCCTTTCCCTTCCTTCGCACTGATGGGCAGGGCATCATCGGCTTCGAGTTGCAGCACCTCCGAGATCGAATGTTTCGTTCCCTCGACATCCGCACTGGCCAGGTCGATCTTATTGATGACCGGGATAATCGTGAGGTTATTGGCCATCGCCAAATTCACGTTGGCAATCGTCTGCGCCTGCACACCTTGGGTGGCGTCGACCAGCAACAGTGCTCCTTCGCAAGCGGCCAAGCTGCGGGAGACCTCATAGGTAAAATCGACATGCCCCGGCGTATCGATCAAATGGAGGGCATACGTCTTCCCATCCCGGGCCTTGTACCGGATGGCCACTGCATGGGCCTTGATCGTAATGCCACGTTCCCGCTCGAGGTCCATGGCATCGAGGATCTGGTCTTTCGCCTCTCGAGCAGTGACTGCGCCAGTAGCTTCTAGGAACCGGTCAGCGAGGGTTGATTTGCCGTGATCGATATGGGCGATTATGGAAAAATTGCGTATAAGGCTTTGCAAATCCTAGCTCATTCGTGAAAATCGGTTCATTATAGTAACTGCCTCCCAGGTTGTCAAAAGAGATCGTTCCCACCTAATAACTGATCACGCACCACAAAAAATCGACCGGTCCTTTTGGCACTCCTTCAGAGCGAGCCCTCTATCCGACTCAGTTGTGCACCGGTTCTTGGATGGTTCCCAACTGCGTTCTGGATTTCATCGCCCAACTTCACGACACGGGGCTGGGCCGTTACGCTATTGCGTAGGTGCGATCTTCCTCATGAAGGACCGCATGAAGTTCCGCGTTACCGGTCCGCGACACCTGAGGCGAAGGTGAGATTGATCGAAAGCCTCTCCGTCAAGGTGTAGGGACTTGCCTTATTTTCCTCCATCCACCGCTTCTCAGCCACGGATTCAAAAATAGTTACGGTGACCTTCTGAATGGGAATGACTTCGGCTTTGTATTAAACTATGCCGCCATAGACCCGTTTACCCGAGAGAAGCCGTGGATCGTCCCGCAGGTAGGTGATGGTTTCGAGATGGCGGTACTCTCCAGTCCTTTCAAGAGATGATTAATGCGTTATCCTATGATTCTAGGATTCGTTGTGCTGATCCTGCTGCTCGTCTTGTGGGTGATGAACCTCCAAGCGCCGACCCATGTGAGCAGCCTGGCCTATGATCTGCTGCTGTCCACCCTGCTGTCGCACAGTGTACCGGAAGTGTCGGTCGAGCGGCTCGCCTCCGGACACTTTCGTGTACTCGATGCCCGCTCATACCGTGAATTTGAAGTGAGCCATATTGAAGGCTCCACCTGGATTGGTTACGAAGATTTTGCTCTGGACCGGCTTGGTGGAATCGATAAACAGGTGCCCCTGGCTGTTTATTGCGCGGTGGGATACCGGAGTGAACGCATCGCGGAAACACTGCGTCGGCATGGCTATACCGATGTCGTCAACGTCTATGGCGGCATCTTCGAATGGATCAACGCCGGACAACCGCTCGTGAGAGGCGATGGGACAGAAACCGAAGCAGTCCACGCCTACTCGAAGTTCTGGGGCATCTGGCTCAGACGCGGAGTACCTATCTATAACTAGCGGGCCGCGAGGCTATGTTTCGCGATGATCTCGATCGGATAGGACCTAGACCGTCCCTACCGCTTGAGTGCCCTCCCAATGTAGGATACCGCACCACATCGTGTCCGGATACAATCAGTCCCGTTACGGAGGAGCGATGGCGTTCTTTTTTCCTGCACGATCCTACACACGATTTCTCTTCCATTCTCCGCTGATTGTCGGCGGCGAGTCGGGTGTTTGCGAGGGAACGCTGAGAAACCTCTCGATGCAGGGCTGTTCCATGGTATGTGATCGTGAATTCCCGCTGGGCAGCAAGGTGCGGGTGAGTCTCCTCTTGCCTGATCAGGCGTCGGCCTTGCCCATTGAACTAGGTCGAGTGACCTGGGTGCAAGGCTATGAGTGCGGGGTTGAGTTTCTCGAGTTGCCGCTACAATCCAGAATGCGTCTCACTCGCACGCTGCGAGTCGCCCTCATACAATTCCTGAATGCTCGCAAGAATCATGAGTGGCAGAAACCTGCCATCTAGAAGCACGGCCGCGGTTCATGTGAGAAGACCTTACGAGAAGGTCCAGCTCTCTCTACATCTCCGACCATGGATACCATGGCGCATACTACAGAGCCTTCGGCCATAAGGAACTCAGCTCCGGATATTCGGCCCGATAGTCCGCATGACCGGCGCGGATGACCTTCAGCGCTTCATCCCGTCCATACACGCTCGAGATTTCCACCTTGTGATGCGTCGTGCCGGGTGCGCTTTTATAGGTGAGAAAGTAATGCTGAAGACGATCCAGAAGCGTCGCTGGACATTGTGAAATATCGGTGAGATTGCCGTACACCGCATCATCCCGCATGACGGCGATGATCTTATCGTCGGCCTCGCCGCCGTCGGCCAAGCTCAACCCGCCGATCGGCAGTGCCGTCAGGAGGATGTCGCTATGCGGAATGCTCTTCTCCGACAACACACAGATATCGAGCGGATCCCCATCCCCCACTATCCCCTTGCGGCGGGCCCGTTTGGCGAAGATGCCGGCCACCTGTTCTCCGGAGTAGGTCTGCGGAATAAGTCCATAATAGACCGGGCAGTAATTAGAAAACCGCTGTGGTCTGTCCACCTTCAGGAAACCGCTGCTCTTGTCCACTTCATACTTCACGGTGTCGGTCGGGACAATTTCAATGTAGGCCGTCACCACGTCGGGGGCTTCTTCCCCGATGGATACGCCGTGCCACGGATGTGCCTTGAACATCAGTCCGAGCAGACGTTGGAAGGGATCGCTTCCCGTGCGCATCTCCGGCGCTCTGCCTGTGTCTTCTCTTCTTTCCTTCTCTTTCTTCTCTCTCATCTCCCCTCCGACTCGTTTCGGACACCGGCAGCTTGAATTTCCAAATCGCACCCCAGTATCGCTTACGCTCCTGATGAGAGCAATGGGTTCTATCAACGGGATCAGTGTAAGTCGAGAATCGTTTCTCCACGGAGAAACAGTATTTCCCCCACACCTCCGACTATGCACGCCCGCATTCTTTGTGGACTACGGCCACCGGTAAAACTTCTTTAGGCGTTGTCCTAATTTCCTTAAGAATCTCCAGTAAATAGAATTTTATGAAAAGTCAGCAGCTTCCCTGGCCGGTGGTCACCGGCCTACCGTAGCAATCACACTGCAAGAGCCGGCTATTCCAGCCTCGTGAAGACTGCAAAAAAATCCCTACCATAGGCCCGAGGACTGGGACCACTTTCAACACGGGAGGACGCCATGAACAAAGTTTGGTTGTACGTAGGTGCGATTATTATCGGAATAGGTGCGTTGGCCTACACCGTGATCACGACCGTGAACAGCACGATTCCTACGACGACCGATCTGAGAGCGGTATACGAGAAGGCCGAATAACGAACAGGTGCATCGTCAAGTGCATCGTATCGTATGCTGCGGGGACGCGCTCAACGTCCCGTATAAGTGATCGTGTGGGAAAGGAAAGGTTTCGTCCATCTTCCCGTTTCGATGAAGGAAACGAGCCATAAGGCGTTACTCAGTGCTGGGCGGAGCATTGTCGCGGTGGACCGTCTCGGGTGAAAACGCCGGAATGCAAACTGCAAGATACTCGGCTCCGTCCGGACCCGGCGTGCTATAGCGCACCCACTCTCCACGCGAGGTCATCACTGCTTGCCCGGCCTGCACGTGGAGCACCTCCTGTCTCGTTTCCACCCGCAGCATCCCACGCAAGACCACGGTATATTCGTCGAACTCCGGTGTCTGTCCCGGTTCCCGCCAACCCATTGGACTCTGCATGCGGGCGATGCTCACCCCCGACGAACCGGAATTCACTCGGCCAATAAACTCGTCGATCAACTTCGGTTTATTTCCAGCCGCCTGCACTCGCGTTGAACGCTCGATCAGAATTGCCATCGTGCCTCCTGTCGGTTACGTGCCAACGTCACATTTCGACACCTTCTCATTCGACGTTTTACATGA
This sequence comes from Nitrospira sp. SG-bin1, assembly GCA_002083365.1. Lineage (NCBI taxonomy): Bacteria > Pseudomonadati > Nitrospirota > Nitrospiria > Nitrospirales > Nitrospiraceae > Nitrospira > Nitrospira sp. SG-bin1. The sequence goes on from LVWS01000032.1 coordinate 122,349, forward strand.
GGGAACCCGGCGTTTAGGAAGATAGGCCGTGAGATGTTTCTCGTGCAGACCGCAGCAGTGTGCTTCAGCGCTGTTTGCCGGATCGGCTCATAACACTTATTTCGTGCGAACCCTCACGATCACTGCGGCAATATCATACAGCATGACCGTCGCATCGAAGAATTCCATCCCGGTCAATTCCACAAGCTGCACGGCATGGGAACCGACCTTGGTCACTTTGCCCTCTAAGTCCTGACCCGATTCCAACTTGATCCTGACCCGCTTTCCGACCTGTTGTTCGAGTACAGATTTAACGACGTCGGGGCTGTTGAGATCCATGGCTGATTCATCACTTCCCGCCAATGCTGCCGTTCCCACAGGGCCCAAGATTATGGTCAACGCAAAAGTAAACACGACAACCGACATTCGTTGCTGCATGACATCCTCCGGTGAGTGAGTACGCCGACTGTCATCGAGGGAGCCGAGCATACCGTGCGTCCGGCAGAATGTCACCTGCCTCATCCCGCCTTCACGAGGTTCTCTTGGACGAATCCTCCCTTGAGTCGTCGATAAGAGCGGGCTACACTGATTGTTGTTTAGGTTTTCGAGCTAAACAAAAAGGAGAAGACATGAACACCGCAAACCCAATGCCATTGCCTCTCATCATGGGCGCCATACTACTCCTCGCTTCACCGGTCTTCGCGCAGGGCCTTCCTCCGACGGTGAAACAGAAAGTCGAAGCGGCGCAGAAGCAGGTGAAGGTAATCGGCATGGAGGAGTATCGGAAGCTCGTTGAAAATCCAGGTTCAGCAGTGATTCTGGATGTCCGGGAACCTCAGGAATATGCAGCCGGCCATGTGCCGGGTGCGATCAATATTCCCCGTGGCGTGCTGGAATTCAAAATCTGGAGTCAGCTCGGCTTTCCGGCCAACAGCGATATGGATCGACCGCTGGTCCTCCAATGCCAAAGCGGGAACCGTGCGTCGCTCGCGGCACAGTCTCTTCAAGATTTGGGGTTCACGCAAACGACGGCGGTCGTGATGAGTCTCGAAGACTGGCAGAAGGTAGGCAACCCGTTCGTGAAGTAATCGTTCGCTGGCGGAGATACTCCCTATGGAGCAGACTTGCCAGGAGGTCCGGCTCATCGAGTAATCGGACGTGACACAGCGAATAGGGAGCACGTCGTATGAATTCTATACTGCACAACCATGAAACCGATCACACCGGATACGGAACTGTCTTTATCTTTTGAGAACCAGCGGGCGATTGTGTCTCCCGGGGGTGCCTCATTACGCCGGTATCTGTTCATTGATACGGACGGACAGGAAGTCGATGTCGTTTGGGGCTACTCGGAGGGCAGCGGGAAGCGCGGCGGACAAGGCGACGTGCTCATCCCGTTCCCCGGCCGCATCACCAATGGACGCTATACATTCGAGGGACAATCGCTGCAGCTCGAATGCAACGATAAGGAAGGTCCGAACGCTATTCATGGGTTCGTCCGCGGCCTCCCCTGGCACGTGCGGGACGTTCGCCCCGACAGGGTGACGTTTGAAATTCTTCTTGATGCCGAGACGTATGCTGAGCGAGGCTATCCCTTTTCACTCGCTGTAGGAGTGAGATATGACCTCGGTGCCTCCGGACTCACCTGCACATTCACCGTGAAAAACGTAGGGCAACAGGCCGCGCCGGTCGGAGTCGGATTTCATCCCTACTTCACCGTTGGAACGACTGTGATCGACGAGGCTGAGGTACAAATCCCAGGAGCCGCCTATGTGGAATTCAACGAGCGGCTTGTTCCCACAGGCAAGATTCTGAATGTAACCGGCACGCCGTGGGACTACCGACGATTTCGCGGAATCGGCCGTCAGCGCTTCAACCATTGTTATGTCCAGCTCGAACGTGACACACAGGGAATGGCCACGGCGTCCCTGCGTCATCCCGTAAGCGGTCGTGTAATCGACGTTACGATGGACTCGGCGTTTTCCGCAGTGGTTGTCTATACCGGAGATGCCATTGTCGACGCGCCACGCGCTGCGCTTGCCGTCGAACCGATGACCTGCGCGAGTGATGCGTTCAATCACCCGGATTGGGGTCTGAAGCGACTCGTTCCCGGTGAGTCATTTTCCGGAACGTATCGGATACAACACTACGCTCTCTAGGGGAATGTTTCATTCAGCGACTCTACGGGCAAGCGCTCTGATGCAATGTGGGGAGCGTTGGAATGGACAAAGAGACAATCGTAGAGGACTCGTACTCAGGCAATCTTTCGAAGGTTGGAAGGCTTACCAGTAAGCAGATTACGGTAGAACTGCCATAACTTGAACTGCACCTCATCAAAGGATTCTCCTTGCACGGAAGAGTCAGGATAACCCTCCAGATAACCACGCCACTTGCCTTGATCTTGTGAGAGAATGTACTTTGGTGCGTTCCAGTCAGGTCTGGGTGCATTCAAGTCAGGAAGTCCTGCCTTAGGTCGTTCTATGTGGGGCATCTCTCGAGAGCTTTTGGTGGTATCACGGCTCACCTGTTGGACCTTGAACTGCAGCTCATCGAATGACGTCGCTTGTATTTCGCGATCCGGAGAACCGTCCGGATAGGCGCGCCATTTGCCTTGATCCTGCCAATACACCCAATTTGGTCGTTCCATGTTGGCGATCATAGCGAGGCTTCGAAAATCTGACCAGCAATTTCTGAATTCTTACCGGTTCAGAGATTCATGCTTCTTCCGTCGCGGACATGCCTTTTTAATATGGCGTCTTGACTGACATGATTTCCGATTGCTCTTCCCTGCAACCCCTGTCATTTCATCGTGTAGCGGCTAATCAACTCTCCTTTCATGTGGCAGCGGCCGGGTCGGGCACGAAGCTGGTACTCTGCCTGCATGGCTTTCCGGAATCCGCCGTGTCGTGGCGGCATCAAATTGATCCGCTGGCAAGGGCCGGGTATCGGGTCTGGGCTCCCGATCTTCGAGGATATGGCGGTACGACGCAGCCGACGGGCATGGACGCCTACCACATTGAGGCTTTGATGGATGACGTCAGCGGTCTTCTCGATATCGCTCAGGTTCAAAGCGCCATTTTGATCGGCCACGACTGGGGCGGCATCATTGCGTGGTACTATGCGATGCGGCACACCGATCGCGTGAACGCCTTGGTGATTGTGAATGCACCCCATCCGGCCTGCTTTGAACGAGAAATACGGCACTGGCGGCAATTACACCGTTCCTGGTACATGGGGTTTTTTCAAACTCCCTGGCTTCCGGAAGCGGCACTGTCAGCAGGGCATGGCTATGTGATCGGTGAAATCTTTCGACGCATGGCGGAGCGGATGCCGGATGATCTCGTTCAACTGTATCGACGACAAGCCTGCGAGCCGGGAGCGCTTACGGCTATGGTGAACTACTATCGAGCGGCCTTACGAGGCGGCGGAGCACTGCGTCAGCGAAGCTTGGGATATCCGGTTATCCCCGTTCCCACTCTGGTGATCTGGGGGCTGCGAGACCAAGCACTCGACAGTCGGAATCTGGATGGGTTGGATGATTTCGTCACTGATCTGACGGTAGTGTCGATTCCCGATGCCGGACATTTCGTGCATGAAGACCAGCCGAAACAGGTCACGCGTGATCTACTCATGTGGTTGCAGCATCACGAGCGGACCTGATTCGTTGACCCAACAGTTGACCTTCCTCCTTGGCCCGGCTGCATTCTGATGTGCCTCAACTCCGCTAGTCCCATCCGACTGTGTGCATCCTCATGGTTCCTCCTCTCGTCACTGGCCTATTCCTCACCAGTCGGAAGTACTCAAGTTATTGACGAATAAGCCGAACGCGCTAGTATGGAATCACTATATCTACGTAATTTAATGTCCGATGAGAAGAGGGCTCAATGATGGAAGTCGAGGCCGTCACTGCTTCGCCTGTTGACAAACGATCCGACCAGAGGACCATGGCTCTCCTTGCGGTTGCCGGCGCGATGCTGGCCGTCCTGATCTATACCGTGGTGGCACAGGATCAAGCCGCTACATGCCCCAGTGAGCTGATCGGAGCATGGGAGACCTCGACGAAAGGATACGAACAGGGCATGTTGGTGTTTACCAAGACCGGTGTGGCGTTCAATGTGGGAGACGATCATTTAGACGCACAGGCAGTCCGTCGCCTCGAGACGATTCCTGAAGGCTCCCGTACGCTGTATACCGTGACGTACGGCGACTCACACCGTGACGAGCAAACATTGTCCTTCTACTACCATGCGAAAGAGCAAACCATTACGTTCAAGAACCAGTCGCACCTTGTTTGGACCAGGAAAGCAGTAGAATCATGATCAATCCCTTTCAGCGTAGACAGCTCTTTGTCCATCCGGTTCAATACTGGTTTGTGGTCACCACCCTGCTCTACTTTGCCTGTCTCCTGATCACGCTCTATGCCGTGATTTTTCTTCCAATGGCCCTGCCGCTAGACGATCCGACGGTCTCCTGGGAACACCAGGCACAGATCGCGACGCAGTTCCTCGAATTAAATGGCCGGATATGGCCCTGGCTGGTCATCACATTCCTCCTCGTACTCCTCCACTCCATGTACTTCATGCATCGCATTGCGGGTCCGCTGTATCGTTTTATGGCTCTCTTCCGCTCGATTGGAACCGGACAACTGTATCAGCGGGCACGCTTGCGGAAGCACGACTACTTGCATCGGGAAGCTCAGGCGTTTAACAGCATGCTGGACCATCTTGAAAACAGGATACAGACCATCCATTTGCATTCCGCGCTCGTGACGCAGGCCTATGAAGCGGTCGCCCTGCGAGTTCAGGAGCAGACCCCCGGACGGATTACAGATGCCCTTCAGAACCTCGAGGAAGAAATCCGCCGGTTCAAGACCTGCTTGACAGAGTTTGAACTTCACACGCAACCACCTGTCAATCAGCAGCGGTTCGAATGGACCGGGGCGATCGTTTCGAAGTCCTCGGCCGTCATCAAGGCTGTGTAACGATGGGGCAACCACTTCGTGCGTCGAATCAATCCATGCAACAGACCGACGCTCCACCGGCTACCGGCATCTCGGAAAAACCCTTCCGCCCACAGTCAACACCGGGACCATCCCAAGACACGCGACAGGTGTCATGCGTAGTCCGCGGTTACAAGCGTCGGCTGATGACCGTCGTGCACCCGCTCCAAGCGCGTGTTCTCAGCCGCGTGATCGCGTATTCGCTGATCATGTTCATCATGTTGGCCATCCCGATCTTCAAGCCACTCATGCAGTCGCTCGAGAATCCAGCCCTGTCCTGGCAGGAACGTGCCGTCGTCGCCAATGATTTGCTGAACCTGCACGCCAGATTCTGGCCCTGGGCGCTCGGCGCGAGCGTCGTCGTGCTGATCCATTGCATTCATTCCTTGCTGCTCATCCAACGAGTGGCCGGTCCGCTCCATCGTCTCAAGCGGGTGTTTTCTCAAATCGGCGACGGCAACTTGTGTATGAAGGCAACACTTCGAGAAGGAGATTATCTTCACCCCGAAGCTGATCTCGTGAACCAGATGACCACCCAGCTGCACTCGAAGATCAACATGCTGAAACATGCGCAGGTCATGTTGGCACTCGATGCCACTCGATTCCGAGAATTGGCCGCCGTGAAAAATGACCCAGCCTTGGAGACTCTGGCCAAACAGATGGAACGGAACCTGGCCGGACTCAAAACCACCCTCGATACCTTCAAAACCCACAGCGGATAGACCGGGATGCGAAGTAGGACGGTACGTAGTACATTGAAGGACTCCTCTTGCGTGATACCGGGATTACATCCTCTATTCAGGCACGCAGAAGGTTTCACCCTCATTGAGCTCATGCTCGCCGTCACGATCGTCGGCGTCTTGGCCTCCCTTGCCGTTCCCAATTACTTGGACTTCGTTGAAAAGGCTCGGGTGGCCAAGGCCGTCTCGGAGCTTCACGGCCTCACGAAAGAAATCAAGGGATATGCACTAGGCGCCGCTCAGTATCCCAATTCACTCGCGGATATCGGGCGAAGCACGATGTTGGACCCATGGGGGACTCCGTATCAGTACAACAGAATCAACTGCGGGACCGTTAACGACCTTGGAAGCTTAGCCAGGTTGAAGTTACGTCGAAAGAACAGCCCCCGAACGATTCCTGCCGCCGACTCCTCCTTAACGTATAAAGATTGGCATACCTCTCTCGCCATTGATAATGGAGATGGTAGGGATCTTCTCCACTTTGTTCAAGGTGCTGGTGGTGGGAACGGCAATGGGGGCGGTGGAGCCGGAGGCGGAGGAGGTGCTGGAGGAGTCGGCGGAGGCGGCGGAAATGGGGGTGGAAACGTTGGGGGGAATGGCGGCGGGCCACCTTGCGGAGGTGTTGGGGGATCTCGAAAGGACCGGTTCTTGGTGCCAATTAACTCGGACTTCGATCTTTATAGCATGGGACGGGATGGTCGATCCGTTCCGCCGCTGACGGCACAACTGAGTCGGGATGATGTCATTCGCGCGAGTGACGGCGGGTTTTACGGCTTGGCTAAGAACTTCTAAAGGGCGAGTCCATGCAGACGACCATCTCCCGCTCCCTATTCCATAGCCGTATCGCAGGCCGCATTCTTGGGCTCTTCATCCTCTGTGCCCTCGTGCCGACCTCCATTCTAGGATGGGTATCCTATCGCCAAGTCACGGAACAGCTGCTCATTCAAACGTCAGCCCGACTGAAACAGGAAAGCAAATCCCAAGGAATGGTTCTGTATAGTCATCTTCAGACGTTGACGGCCGACTTGGATCGGATTGCCTCCCAATTACCTCAAACTGGCGTAGTCCTTGAGGACACGAATATCACCGATTCGGTGAAGGAATTCGGTCAACGCTTTCTCGAGATTCATCTTTCCTCATCCGATCCCATCCACCGCCACCTCACACAGGCACAGATCGCCCACCTTCGAGCAGGAAAGGTATTGTTGGAGATTCAACCTGTTCCTGGCCGCGTTCCTCGTCTCACTCTCACTCGCACCATCAATCAGGACCGATGGGAGACAGGACTTCTTTCCGCTCATATCAACGAAGCATCGTTGTGGAGCACTCAGGTGAAGGACTCTCTTCCTGGTGATACGGATCTCATCGTTGAAGACGGCCATCGACAAACCCTCTACTCGACCTTTCACCGACCGGTTACACTTCCTGACCTTCGCAGGCATGACGAGGCGGCCCCGATGGGAGAAGGGACCATATGGCGGTTCGGCGGACAGGAGTACGTTGCAGGAGCTTGGACGATGCCGCTTCGACACACTTTTTGGGTCGATCCATGGGTCATCGTTCTGAGCCAAACCCGGGAATCGGCGTTGGCTCCGGTTGAGCAGTTCCGTCACACATTCCTGCTCGTCATCGCCTCGGCACTGGGTGCGGTCTTTCTGCTCAGCCTTTCTCAAATCCGCCGCAGCCTCGAACCGGTCGCTCTCCTGCAACAAAGCACTGCCCGACTCGCCAGCGGAGACTTTTCTACACGCGTCACGGTAGCCAGCCAAGATGAATTCCAAGAGCTGGCGCATTCGTTCAACAGTATGACCGACAAACTGAGCCAACAATTTCACATGTTGGACACCATTTCGGCGATCAGCCAAGCCATCCTTTCGAGCCATGAACCAGCCGCCATGTTCAAGATCATGCAGTCCCGTATTACCGAAACAATCGCCTGCGACGCCGTGGGCATGACCGTGATGGATCCGGAGCATGCAGGTCCCGCGGAACTATGGGTGCAAGTTTTCGACGCTCAGTCGGATGGCGGATTGAAGACCTTTCAGTGCCGGTTTTCCGACGAACAACTCATTGCGATGAAGACTCACCCTCATTACCTGATCGCGATGGCCTCCGCCCTGCCGCCGTACCTCACACCCCTGCTCAAACTGGAGCTCTCATTCTTTGTCACGTTTCCTATCATTGTGAATGAAGTGGTGAGCGGCGCATTAATCTTGGCCTATCGCCAAAGACAAAAGCCGCCCGCTGACCACTTGACGCATGCCCGGCGCCTGGCCGACCAGGTGGCCGTGGCCTTGGCCAAGAATCAAGCCATCAAAGCGCACGTACGGGCGCAGGTCGAATTGGTGGGAGCCGTTGACGCCAGGCAGCAGGCGGAGGAGCGTGCGACGATGCTCCAAGCCACGAATCAGTCATTGCGCACGAAAGAAGAACGCCTTCGCCACCAACAGAGCGCCATTCTGAATCTCGTACAGGACCGTACGGTATTTGAGGGATCGCTCCCCACCACCGCCAAGCAAGTCACCATCATCGCCGCACGGGCCCTTGTGGTCGATCGTGTCAGTGTGTGGGTTTTTGAAGAACACACACGCGCCTTGTATTGCCTGGACCATTATGATCGAAGGACCAATCACCATACGTTCGGCGGCAAACTGGTCGGCACAGAATACCCCGGCTATTTCGAATCTCTGAATCAAGGCCACCTCATCACCGCAGCACAGGGACAACAGGGCTCTCCGTTTCGGGAACTGGTTTCGGATATGGTCGCACCTCAGGATATCGGTGTCCGGATGGACGTGCCCTTTAAGGCTCAAGGCAAATTGGCCGGCGTCGTCTCGATCGAACAGGTCGATTCGCCGCGTGACTGGGCCCCGGATGAACGGCAGTTCGCCCAGGCTTTGGCGAACTTCATGACGCTTGTCCTGGAGGCCGCTCGGCGTCGCGAGTCGGAAGAAGCCCTTGCCCTTGCCAAGCTTGCTGCGGAGGACGCCACGAAAGCCAAAGCGGAGTTCCTCGCGAATATGAGTCATGAAATCAGGACACCAATGAACGGGGTCATCGGTATGACGGAGCTCCTTGCCCGTACCCCTCTGTCGGAGATGCAACGGCACTATGTGGAGACGATTTACAACTCCGGAGACACATTATTGACGCTGATCAATGACATCCTCGATTTCTCGAAGATCGAAGCCGGCAAACTGGACATCCAGTCGGTGCCCATGAGTCTGAGAGACATCGTCGAACGGACGGTCGAACAATTGGCTGAGCGCGCACAACGGAAAGGCTTGTGTCTGTCGACCGAATATGAGCCTTCCGTGCCGACCGCCGTCATGGGCGACCCCGTTCGTATTCGCCAAATTCTGACGAATCTCCTGGGGAACGCCATTAAGTTCACTCAAGCGGGCGATGTGGGTGTGCAAGTCACGATGGACCCCCAGGCCCCCATGGAGAACGGTATCGCGGCGATTACATTCGCCGTCACGGATACGGGCACCGGCATTAGCCCTGAAGGGCAAGCGAAACTGTTTCAGTCGTTTTCTCAAGTGGATGGGTCCTCGACCAGAGTCCATGGTGGGACCGGTCTCGGCCTGAGCATCTGTAAACAGTTGAGTGAACTGATGGGTGGGACAATCAGCGTCGAAAGTATCATAGGACAAGGGAGCACGTTCCGCGTCGTCCTTCCCCTGCCCCTCCAGGCCAACGCCACATCGGTGGCCCCGACGAATTCTACATTGGCCGATCTCCGAGTATGTGCAGCAATCAGCCACCCGGCCACACGTCGGCTGGTGGCTCGCTATCTCTCGCACTGGAGAGTCGTGTCGCGTATGGCCGATACAGAAGCCGAGTTTCTCGAGTCGGTCATGACAGAGCTTGCCATCGACGATCGTCGGGTGGTCGCGCTTATCGATGAAACGTTCGCTGACACGACGGACACACAGTTGCTGAAGGCATTGGCTTCCGACTCCGCATTGAGTTCAGCGAGAATCTTGCGACTGGTGTCATTCATTCGGCGGGCAGATGTGGAACAGGATCCCTCTTTGGAGTCCATACCGGTGGTAACGAAGCCGCTGCGCTATGAAGCTTTTCGTGATGCGTTCGTGAATCTGATCACTCCCAAGCCGGTAGAGTCTCCACAGACGCGTTTGGTCGAAACCGCACCGACATTGTCAGGCCATGTCCTTCTTGCCGAAGACAACCCAGTGAACCAGGAGATCGCACTCTTGATGCTGAAAACCCTCGGCTGTTCCGTCACGGTTGTTCAAAACGGTCGACAAATGATCGCCCACGCACAAACCACTCCTTACGACCTCATCCTGATGGATTGCCAGATGCCGGAAATGGACGGTTTTGAGGCCACACGCGTCATCAGAGAATGGGAACAGAGCCATTCGAAAGCGGCTAGGCCGATCATCGCGCTGACGGCCCACGCCACACCAGGTGATCGTGAGCAATGTCTTGCCTCCGGCATGAATGACTACATATCAAAGCCGTTTTCCATGGAACACCTGAAGACCGTACTGATCTCCTGGTTGCCGCCGACTGCGGCGGTCAAGAACGTTGAGCGCTTAGTATCAAACCGTTCGGGCACCATCGCCGCACCGACTCTCCCAGAAGCTGAGCCGGAGCCACATGCCGACTTAATCGTCGATCAGAACGCATGGGAATCGATCACGAGCCTTCAAAAGCCGGGCAAAGAGGATGCCTTGGCCAAGATTTTGTCGCTGTATTTGGCGGACTCCCAAGACCTGGTCAATACCGTGCGCCAGGGCATTGTGACCGGCGAAGCAGATGCCGTGAACCAAGCGGCCCATAGCCTGAAGTCAAGAAGCTCGATGCTGGGTGCCGTGTCTCTTTCCCGGCTCTGTCGACAGGTTGAGGAACTCAGTCGCCAGGGGCAGCTGAAAGAAGCCGAACTGTTATTGGATCAGCTGGTGGCGGCCTTCAACCATGCCAATCAAGTGTTTCGAACTGAACTCAAGAGGAGAGCGGCATGACTTCCCTTACTCCACCCTTGCCTCCCCTGGCACTGATTGTCGATGATGACTCCGCATTCCGTACCTTGTCCCGCCTTAGTTTGGAGCAAGAAGACCTACGTGTGGAAGAGGCCTCGTCGGGCCAAGCCGCCATCGATTTTGTCACGGGCACAATGCCAGACATCATGATTCTGGACCTGCAAATGCCAGGGATGGACGGGTTTTCAACCTGTCGCCGAATCAGGCAATTGCCGCGTGGAGAGTTCGTGCCCATTCTGATCATGACAGGGCTGGATGATGTCGACTCGATCGCGCGCGCCTACGATGTCGGGGCGACCGACTTTATCGTCAAGCCCTGTCCCGGACTCATTCTTTGCCAGCGGATATGTTACATGCTGCGGGCGAGCGCGACTCTCAACGCCCTTCGCAGCAGCGAATCCAGACTGGCTCAAGCCCAGAGAATCGCTCTGCTGGGAGGATGGGAGTGGGACCTCCTCCAAAATTCTCTGCATGTCTCAGATGCGGCATGTCGGATCCTTGGGATCGCTCCAGTCTCCTTCGATCAGTCCCAGGCCGCCTATCTCGCCCGCGTCCATCAGGCAGATCGTCCGGTGATTGCCGAGGCCATGCGGGAGGCGGTCGCTGAGGGAACGGGGTTCGACTTGGACCATCGCATCGTTCAAGACGATGGTACCGAACGGATTATCCATGTCCTGGGGGAGACTATCATGGATGATACCGGACAGGCGCAGTGTATGGTGGGGACGATCCAGGACGTGACCGATATGCGCACGACGGAATCGAAGATCTATTTCCTAGCCAATTATGACGGCGCCACGCATCTTCCCAATCGAAACTTATTCCTTCATCGCGTCGAACAAGCGATGATCCGTGGAACCGGCCACCATGTCATCGGCGCGCTGTTAGTCGTGGGCATCGATCGGTATCATCGTGTGAGTAACATCCATGGATCCAGAAAAGCGGACCACCTGATTAAAAAAGTGGTCGAGCGCCTCCAGCAGACGCTTTCGTCGGGTGGCACAATCGCGCCGTTTTCAGGCACAGACACTTCCCTTTTGGCGCGTCTGAGTGAAGATCAATTCGCGGTCTTGCTGACCCATCTGTCTACGCCTGAGGACTCGGCAAAAGTGGCTCAAGCGTGCATGACCGCTCTTGGCACGCCGTTTCAACTCGACAGTACGAACATCACGCTTTCCGCGCATATTGGCATCACGATACCGGGAACCGACGGGACGGACGCCGATGTGCTTTTACACAACGCCTTGACGGCCCTTCAAGCGGCCAAAACCAAAGGACCCAATACATACCAATACTACTCCACTGCCATGAATGCTTCGCTTGCCGCCCGCATTACTCTTGAACAGGACTTACGGGCCGCCATTGCCGCGAATCAATTCATCCTCCACTATCACCCACAGGTTGATACCCTTTCGGAAAAGGTCCTTGGTTTCGAAGCGCTCCTCCGGTGGCAACATCCCACTCGTGGGGTGATTTCCCCGGCCGAATTCATCTCCGTGGCTGAAGAAGAGAATCTGATCATCTCCATGAGTGAATGGGTGATGAAGACCGTCGCACAACAACAATGGACGTGGCATAAAAGGGGATTGGCTCCAATAGCCGTATCAATCAACCTTTCAGGCCTGCATTTTCGACAACCGCATCTCGCCGATCACATCAAGTCACTTGTTTATGAGCATGGAGGAAAACCCCAGGATATTGAACTGGAACTCACAGAAGGCGTTCTGATGACCGACGCGTCAACCACGATTGCCACGCTAAAGGAGCTGAAGGAAGCTGGATTCCGCTTGGCCATCGATGATTTCGGCACAGGCTATTCATCACTCGCCTATCTTCAACGTTTTCCGCTGGATACACTCAAGATCGATCAGGCTTTTATCAAAGATCTCCAACCGGGTAACATCGACTCTCCCATCATGCGGGCCATCATCGGCATGGGCCGTACGTTGAAATTGCATATCGTCGCGGAAGGAGTGGAAACCCGGGAGCAGTTGAAATTTCTTCGCATGCAAGGATGTACCGCCTATCAAGGCTACCTGTTCAGCAAACCGGTCTCTGCGCATCAGTTGCAACACCTGCTTCGAGATCGTCTTTCAGAAGAAGTCGCTCTGATGGCCGGGCGGTCACGAAAACGCCTGGCAAGTTGACAGGAAGCGGATATTGACTCGTCTTTTGCCCAATCTAGGGACGGCCAGGCGTCGCAATCGCGGAAGGCGTGGTTCCTGCCGGAAACGGATTACCTACCAGTGCGGTCAATGGGACGAGCGCCCCTGTTTCGAGGTTGATGGAAAAAGCCGACACACGACCTCCCTGATTCGCCACGTTCGCGACGTACAGAAATCGCCCATCCGGCGACATCGTCAGGGCCACGGGAGTCGCATTTGCCCCGGCTGAGATGGGATTAAGGTTGCCCGCCGAGCTTGACACGAGCGCCACTAGTCCGTCGCTCCCGATGGTGAAGGCCGACACGGTGCCTCCACCGTTGGCGGTATAAAGAAATCGGCCATTGGCAGAGATCACGAGGGCATTGGGAGTCGTACCGCCTGTTCCCGTGGAGATCGGATTTGTTGCGGAGCCCGCAGGCGGCACCAAGGTCAGGAGACCGTTCGCTCCGATCTGAAAGACCGTCACATTATGGGAGCCGCTGTTGGCCACGTAGAGAAACGAGCCGTTCGGCGAGATGGCCATACTTTTTGGAGACGTTCCCCCGGTGGAGAGAGGATTGGCGTTTGATCCGGACGGAGCAATAAGACTGACAAGCCCGGTGGTTCCGATCGAGAATGCCGTGACGTTGTTGGACCCGCTGTTGGCCACATAGAGGAATTGCCCGCTCTGAGTGATCGCCATGGCTGCCGGATCCGATCCGTTGACCGATACGGGATTTGAGCTGCCGGAAGTCTGCGGGATCAACGTCAAAGCGCCGGAGGCCTCTATCGTGAACGCGGTCAGCGTATCAGTGCCACTACCTGCGACATACAGATGCTTCGTGTCCGGAGCAATGGCCAGTGCGCCAGGAGCTGCTTCGACCGGGACCGGATTGGGCTTGGACGATGTCGACGGGGCCAATAAGAGCGCACCTTCGGTAGAAACTCGGAATGCCGTCACCGTGCTCGTTCGACTATTCGTCACATAGGCAAAAAATCCGTTGGAGGACACGGCCATGGCGGAAGGACCCGAGACATTGAAGAATGGAGAGCCGGGAATCGCCGCGAGAGTCCCACCTGTCGCATTGATGCTGTACCCCGACACATTATCTGAGCCGTTATTCGCGACATAGAGGATGGACGTTGTTCCAAGCCCTCCTAACGGTCCGCCGACTCCACCGACCCCACCGATCCCTCCCTCCCCACCTCCATCGCCGCATCCTGTGGGAAGCAAGAGCAAAGGCAAAAGGCAGGTGAGCAACGCTTTCTTCACGATCGAAACCTGATACCTTGCTCGGGGAACCATATCTCGGTTTATACCATTCCCCTGGGGTGCTGACAACGACGCAATTGGGATACGACAAGGTCGCAATGCAGGTCACCCATGCCGGGCTTATGGAAATTGCCGTGTCTCGAAATCTGATCCATCACTCGAGCAGTAGTAGTCGCTTCTGTCATGACCCCTATGTTATAAGCCATTAATTTTTCCACCGTGGCTCATACACCAACCGCTCGTCAGCTGAAGGATTGGGACCGTCGCTATCTCTGGCATCCGTTTACTCAGATGCAGGAATGGGAACAGGAAGAGCCGCTCATCATCGAGCGCGGCAGAGGTGCCTATCTCATCGATACGGAGGGTAAAAAATATCTGGACGGCACCTCGTCCATTTGGGTCAATCTCCATGGACATCGCCATCCGATCCTAGACCGTGCTCTGAAGCAACAACTCGACAAAATAGCCCATTCAACTTTCCTCGGCCTCTCCAATCCACCGGCCATCGAGCTCGCGCGTGAATTGATCCGGATCGCGCCGAAGGGGCTTACCCGTGTCTTCTATTCGGACAACGGCTCCACGGCGGTGGAGATCGCATTGAAAATGGCCGTCCAATACTGGCAACAGCGGCGTCCTGAGGCCGGCCCCAAAAACACGTTCCTCCATCTGAAACTGGCCTATCACGGCGATACGATCGGCGCAGTAAGCGTCGGCAACATCGAGCTGTTCCACGCCCGATTCAAACCCCTGCTCTTTTCGACTCTGGAGGCGGAACCGCCCCATTGTTACCGTTGCCCGCTGAAGTTGGCCTATCCCTCCTGTGAAATGGCCTGTATCGACCCGATTGAACAGCTTCTGAAAACTCGTCATCGCGAATTGGCCGGATTCATCATTGAACCCCTCATGCAGGCGGCTGCCGGCATGATTCCCCAGCCGACCGGTTACGTAAAGCGAATCCGAGAACTTTGTACACGATATGACGTGCTCTTGATCGCCGACGAAGTCGCGACGGGATTCGGACGCACTGGTCGGATGTTCGCCTGTGAGCACGAAGGCGTCACGCCGGATTTCATGGCGATCAGCAAAGGATTGACCGGCGGATACATGCCGCTTGCTGCAACCTTGACCACGGATGAAGTCTACAAAGCTTTCCTCGGTACCTACGAAGAATTCAAGACGTTCTTCCACGGACACAGCTTTACCGGCAATCCATTGGGCTGTTCCGTGGCACTCGCAAATCTCCACGTCTTTCGCCGAGAAAAGACTCTTCATAGATTGTCTCTCAAGATCAAGACCCTGACAGACTGGTTGAAGCCGTTGGCTGAAATGCCCCATGTCGGCGACATCCGCCAACGTGGGTTCATGGTGGGCATCGAATTGGTGAAGGAGAAGACAACCAAAGAACCCTACCCGCTCAGCGTCAAAGCCGGACACCGAGTGGCGGCGCTTGCGCGCACCAAGGGACTCATCGTGCGACCGATCGGCAATGTCCTCGTCCTCATGCCGCCGCTGTCGACAACCCCCGTGGAAGTGAAAAAAATGGTGGAAATCCTTCAACAATCCGTGGAGACTCTCCACATTGCCTGAGCGCCGCACTGCGGCGTCTCGAATTCTTAGGGAGATACACCACGCTCATGCAGATCTGTGATTTCCTTGTCATTGGAGGCGGAGTTATCGGCCTCAGCATCGCCCGTGAACTCCGCCGACGTCGGACGGACGCCCGGGTGTTGCTGATCGAAAAGGAACCGCTCTGTGGCGCCCATGCCAGCGGACGGAATAGCGGCGTTCTCCATGCGGGTTTTTATTACTCTCCCGACAGCCTCAAAGCGAAATTTACCAGGCTCGGAAATGAACGACTCACGGCCTATTGTGAGGAGAAACGAATTCCCCTCAATAAATGCGGGAAGCTGGTCGTAGCCAAAGACGCGGCGGATTTGCCGTCGCTCGATGAATTATTTCGTCGGGGGCAACTCAACGGCATTGAGCTCCAACCTCTTACGGATGTAGAAGCCAAGTCCATAGAACCACGCGTGAAAACCTATCAACGGGCGCTCTTTTCCCCGCGTACCTCCACGGTGAACCCGCTTCACGTCGTCAACGCCATGCAACAAGACGCTCTCCTTGAGGGTATACAGATTCAATGCGGCACGGCCTATCGGGGGCGAGACCACGGGAACGTTCTGACGAACCGAGGCGGCATTACAGCCGGATACGTCGTCAACGCCGCCGGGCTCTATGCCGACAAGATTGCATTGGACTACGGCTTTTCGGAAAAGTACCGCATCCTGCCGTTTAAGGGCCTCTACCTCTATTCCGACGAACCATCCGGCGCGATCCGTACCAATATCTACCCTGTTCCGGATCTCAGGAACCCGTTCCTGGGTGTGCACTTTACGATCACGGCCGATGGAAAAGCGAAAATCGGTCCAACCGCCATTCCGGCTTTGTGGCGTGAGAATTATGACGGGCTCGGCAACTTCAACTTTGGTGAACTTGTCGAAGTCGCGAGCCGAGGACTCGGATTGCTCACCGGGGCGGGATTCGATTTTCGACGCTTGGCGGTGGAGGAGGTTGCAAAATACTCTCGGAGCAAAATGGTGGCGCTGGCCTCGATCCTCGCCGAAGGCGTGGTCGAGCGCAACTATCAAAAATGGGGGCGTCCCGGAATCAGGGCCCAACTGCTCGACATCAGGAAAAGAAAACTCGAAATGGATTTCGTCCTGGAGGGAGACAACCGGTCCATGCACGTGCTCAATGCCGTTTCTCCGGCCTTTACCTGCTCACTCCCGTTTGCAAGCTATGTCTGCGATCACATCGACAAAGCGATCGCCTGAGAGTTTACAAGACGCTCCCACCGTCGTTCTCGCGTCGTTCAAATCTCCGCCCACCCAAAGAACGATCCTGGCCGCACTACCAGTCTTCAACAGAGACGCACCTCTTCACCAATGCCGACCTGCAGGCGTTGGGCTGCGCTTTCTTCCTGGAGAAAGATTTCCAAGGCCCCGCTGCTGTTGATGAGTGCGGATGGAGTCTGACGACTCCCTTGGCTATAACTGCCGACCAAATCGTTCATGACGTATGTCCCGATCTGGACTTCGACGGTTTGCCCCCTTGCCGCTCGGAATTCCCGAACCTGCTGCGCCGTGATGTTGGAAATCAGATTCCCGAACCGATCGACGGACACGATCTTCCCGATCAGCAAGTCCTCATGCCATACAGGGATCGCCACGGAGCGGCGGATCGGATCATGGACCGCGGGCCCGAAAAATGACGGCGGGACTCCTTTACTCAACCACGCGGCAGCCGGTGCGAATACATCTCGACCGTCGAAGGTCGATCCGACTGTTTCCAAACGGTACTGCGGACTGTTGATCTGCCACACCTTGGCCCCGACCTCCTGCTCGAGAAGCTCGGTGAACAACCCATTGTCCGGGCCGATAAAAAAGGCGTCCGCCGCGGAAATAAGCAACGCCCTGCGCTCCGTCCCGACTCCGGGATCGACCACGGCAACATGGATTGTTCCTTTCGGAAAATAGCGATAGCAGGACTTCAGGAAGTATCCGGCTTCTTGGATCTGGTGAGAGGTGATCTGGTGCGAGAGATCGACGATGGCGGCGGACGAATTGATCGACAGAATCACCCCCTTCATGCTCGCCACAAAACAATCACGCTCACCGAAATCCGTCAGCAGCGTGATGAGTGGGCGTGCATCCCGCACGTCAGCATTCCTCGAAGGTGATCTCCACGACTTCGTATTCAACCGTCTTGACAGGAGTCTGCACTTCCACAAAATCCCCGACCCGTTTCCCGATGAGCGCGCGACCGACGGGGGACTGGACGGAAATCTTGTTGAATTTCATGTCGGCCTCGTCCTGCCCGACCAAGGTGTATCGCTTCTTGGCTTGAGATTCCTGCTCGATGATCAATACGGTGGCGCCAAAGACGACTGTCTCGCTGTTACGTCCCGCAATTTCCACCACGCGAGCATCGGCAAGCTTGGTCTCCAGTTCGGAGATCCGCGACTCGATGAACCCTTGACGCTCCTTGGCGGCGTCGTATTCGGCGTTTTCACTCAGATCGCCATGCGCTCGGGCTTCCGCGATCGCTTCGATCACTTTCGGCCGCTCAACTTTGCGCAAACGATCCAATTCGGCCTTTAACGCATCATAGCCTTTCTTGGTGATTGGCGTCGGCATGCTCCAGTCGCTCCTGAACGATTAAGCCTGATGATACTCTTGTAATGTTCGAATCGTGAGATCCTTTTTTGCAATCGCTTCGATGCCCATGACCGCCGCATGGGCTCCTCGCATGGTCGTAAAATACGGCACGCCGCGGTGGAGCGCCTCCCGTCTGATGGACAACGAATCGACATGAGCCGAAGCGGTCCGAACCGTGTTCACGACGAACGCGACGGAGCCGTTCTTGATATGATCAACGATATGCGGTCTGCCTTCCGTCACCTTGTTGACGACCTCGACCGGAAGGCCGTGTTCGCGCAGATACTCCGCCGTCCCGCTCGTTCCCTGAAGACGCATTCCGAGTTTGTTCAGGAGTCGCCCCACCTCAAGGGCGGCAGGGCGATCGGATTCTTTCACACTGATGAAGGCGGTTCCGGACGTCGGCAGCACCGCCCCCGCTCCGGCTTGAGATTTCGCAAAGGCCCATCCGAAATCGGCGTCGATGCCCATCACCTCTCCGGTCGATTTCATCTCCGGTCCCAACAGCACATCCACGCCGGGGAATTTGTTGAACGGAAAGACCGCTTCTTTGACCGAGAAATGCCCCGGCAGCGGAGCACCCGTAAAGCCAAGCTCCGCGAGGGTTTTCCCCATCATCACTTTCATCGCCAACTTGGCGAGCGGAACGCCGATCGCCTTACTGACGAACGGCACCGTTCGAGACCCGCGGGGGTTCACTTCCAACACGTAGATGGTTTGGCCTTTCACGGCAAACTGGGCGTTCATCAGTCCGACGACGCCGAGCTCCAGCGCCAACAAGCGCATTTGCCGCTCGATGTCGCGCACAATGGCCTTGTCCAACGTATACGGAGGCAACGAGCAGGCGGAATCGCCGGAATGAACTCCGGCTTCTTCGATATGCTCCATGATTCCCGCCACCACCACGGTTTGTCCGTCCGCAATGGCATCGGCATCGACTTCGATGGCGTCGGCGAGGTATTTGTCGATCAACACCGGATGATTGGGCGACGCTTTGACCGCCGAGTGCATGTATTCCAGCAAGCCGGCCTCGTCATACACGATCTGCATCGAGCGCCCTCCCAACACATAGGAGGGACGAACCATGACCGGATAGCTGATTTGCCCGGCGATCTTCACCGCTTCCTCAACGGATCGGGCAGTTCCACTGTCCGCCTGCCTTAGACCCAGACGATTGAGGAGATCCCGAAATCGTTCCCGGTCTTCCGCCAGATCGATGGCATCAGGACTGGTGCCCAAAATTTTCACACCGGCCTTCGCGAGCGGCAGCGCCAATTTCAAGGGCGTCTGCCCGCCGAACTGCAAGACCACTCCGACCGGCTGCTCTCGATGGACGATATTGAGGACGTCTTCATGCGTCAGCGGCTCGAAATACAGCCGATCCGACGTGTCGTAATCCGTACTCACGGTCTCCGGGTTGCAGTTCACCATGATCGTGTCGACCGCTTCTTCTCGAAGCGCCATCGCCGCATGGACGCAACAGTAGTCGAACTCGATGCCTTGGCCGATCCGATTCGGGCCGCCACCGAGAATCACGACCTTTTGCCGGTCCGACGGCTGCGCCTCGCATTCACGGCCGTACGTCGAGTAGAGATAGGGCGTCTTCGCCTCGAATTCCGCCGCACAGGTGTCCACCCGTTTGTAGGTGACCCCTCGCACTCCCGGTTGTGTCCGCGCCCTCCGGACCGCTGCCACCTCGCATCCCAGCAATTGCGCGATCCGATCATCAGAGAATCCGAGCTCTTTCGCCTCCCACAACAACTCGCCGGCCAAGACGGATTCCGGGTCCGCGGCACGGCCGACCAGTTTTCGTTCAAAATCCACCAACTGTCTGACTTGATCCAAAAACCAAGGATCTATTTTGGTCGTGGCAAACAGTTCTTCGTCCGTGAATCCCACGCGCATGGCATCGGCGACGTACCATAGTCGTTCCGGCAACGGTGTCCGCAGCGCTCGGCTCAGCTTCTCGATCGCTTCCGGCCGGTTCAACCCGGCCGGAACTCCTCGATCCAGTCCGAACCGGGACGCCAACCCGTTCAAGTCCAATTCAAGCGAGCGAATGGCCTTTTGCAAAGACTCCTTGAAGGTGCGGCCGATGGCCATCACTTCTCCGACCGACTTCATCTGCGTGGTCAAGGTCGGATCGGCCCCCTTGAACTTCTGAAAGGCGAATCTCGGGATCTTGACCACCACATAGTCGATCGTCGGTTCGAATGACGCCTTCGTGACACCGGTGATGTCATTGGTAATTTCATCCAATGTGTATCCGACGGCCAGTTTGGCGGCAATCTTGGCGATTGGAAACCCGGTCGCCTTCGACGCCAACGCGGAGCTCCGTGACACCCGAGGATTCATCTCGATGACGACCATCTCTCCGTCGGTCGGGTTGACACCGAACTGGATATTGGACCCTCCCGTATCGACCCCGATCTCTCTGATGATACGAAGAGCCGCATCCCGCATCCGTTGATATTCTTTGTCCGTCAACGTCATGGCCGGGGCGACCGTAATGCTGTCTCCCGTGTGCACACCCATCGGATCGAAGTTCTCAATCGGGCACACGATGACGACGTTGTCCTTCAAGTCGCGCATGACCTCCAGTTCGTACTCTTTCCATCCGATGACCGATTCTTCGATCAGCGCCTGACTGACCGGACTCATGACCAGCGCCCAATCGATCAATCTCTCGAATTCCTCCCGATTATAGGCGATGTTTCCGCCGGTTCCTCCCATGGTGAAGGACGGCCGAATAATGGCGGGGAACCCGACGGTATCGAGAATGGTCAAGGCTTCCTGTCGCGCGCGCGCCGTGCCGCTCTTCGGCACCCGCAAGCCGATTCTATGCATCGCCTGCTTGAACGCTTCCCGGTCCTCCGCTTTGTGAATGGCTTCGGCCGAAGCGCCGATGAGAGCGACCCCGTACTTTTCGAGGACTCCTCGTTTTACCAACCCCATGGTGGTGTTGAGGGCCGTTTGTCCGCCCATGGTCGGCAGCAAGGCATCCGGACGTTCGCGATCGATCACCTTCTCAACCACGTCCAAGGTAATCGGTTCGACATACGTCCGATCGGCCATCTCCGGGTCCGTCATGATCGTCGCCGGATTGCTGTTGATCAGGATGACTTTATACCCTTCCGCTTTCAGCGCTTTGCAGGCCTGCGTGCCGGAATAATCGAATTCACAGGCTTGCCCGATGACAATCGGGCCGGAGCCGATCATGAGGATTGATTGAATGTCCGTGCGTTTTGGCATAGTGTTATGCTGAAGGTTCAGCTGGATGGAAGTGTGGGACCGATCGGTGGATGATAAGGAGCCGGCATTGGCTGATCATCCTCCTGCACGGCATGGTAGTACTTCATGGCCTCCGGCAGCCAAGCTTCAATTTGATTAATCCGGGACACGTCGGAAGGGTGGGTCGACAAAAACTCCGGAATAGTCTGTTTCGACCGGAAACAAACCTTGTCGATCATCTGTCTGGGACACCCGCTCATCCGCTCCCAAAAAGGCACGGCCTCTCGAGGATCATAGCCGGCCTGCGCCATCAATTTAAGTCCGATATAGTCGGCCTCGGATTCCTGCTTTCTCCCGAACGGCAGCGAGACTCCGACTCCGTAGGCGCTCATCGCCGCCATCGCGGCATCCGGGCGGCCCACGGCAGCCCCCGCGGCCAGCGCACCGACTTGACCGATCATTTCAAGAATGCTGCGGCTGTACCGCTCCGCCCCATGGCGTTGAAGCGCATGCGCCACCTCATGCCCGATCACGGTCGCCAAACCGTCTTCGTTCTGGGTCACTTTCAATATTCCCGTAAAGACGGCCACTTTGCCGCCGGGAAGCGCGAAGGCGTTGATCGTGCGGTCATCCCTGATAATGGCGAACTCCCACTCATACTCCGGCTTGTTGGCCACCGCCGCGATTCGCTTCCCGACCCGGTTGACCATTTCATTGAGCTCGGGATCGTCGCTGACCGGAGCCTTGCGCAACAATTCGCGATAGGCGCCGATGCCCATCGCGATTTCTTTCTCTTCAGAGATGTAGATGAATTGATCTCGCGCGGTTCCCGGCGCACGAACACATCCCTCCAGAGTCGCCATCATTCCGCCTGCCGTTCCAAGACCGAGCAGGCAGGTCAATCCCAGCATCCCTCGGACTCCGTGCACAAGCACGGCGCGACGCTCGACGGGTTTTGAAAACAGTAGATTGGGCTTCAGATCTACGGGCATCGTCTCGAATCTCAACACCATAGCCGATCATGAATATCTTACCAGTCATGATGCGATCGGCGCCTATCCAACCTATGGCATCCACAAATACATGAACTGGGGTGCCCCCCCCCGAACCAGTGTCATAAGGTCGAGATCGGCAAGACCGGCCAGTCCATTCGGTGCCAAAAACTTCGAATACACATTGTTGGAGTATTCACCTGGACGTTGGTACGTCACGACTCGGGCTTCCGTCAGGCCGGCCTGCTTCTTGGCCAATTCGACCGCGTCTTCAAGATAACCGATCTCATCCACCAAACCGGCCGCTTTGGCCTGTTCACCCGTATAGATTCGTCCATCGGCCAACCGTTTAATCTGCTCCATCTGCAGATTGGAACGGCCTTCTTGCACGATATGCAAGAAGCGCTGATAGAACGAATCAATCAGTCCTTGAAAGATGGCCCGCTCTTCGGTGGTCATGGTCCGAAACGGCGAACCCATATCTTTGCGCGGTCCCGACGTCACTGCCGTGGCCTCGACTCCAATTTTCTCCAACAACCCTTTGGCATTGACCGTGAGCATGATCACCCCGATGCTTCCGGTGACGGACGACGGGTGCGCCACGACCGTATCTGCGGCGGCGGCAATATAGTATCCCCCTGATGTGCCCAAATCCATGATGGAGGCAATGATGGGAATCTTGCGACGGGCTTTGAACGTTTTCAGTTCGTGATAAATGATGTCCGACGCCGTAACGGTTCCCCCCGGTGTATTGATGCGAAGCACGACCGCTTTGATGTTCTCATCCTTCGTGGCCCTGGTCAGCTGTTCTTTCACACTGGCAATCATGCTCGGCGTAGGTCGGAATCCCTCTTTTTCCTGAGAACTGATCATCCCGGAAATTTCGATTAAGAGGACTTTCGCTTTACCGGTCCCGTCGACCTGAGCCTCTTGTAAAGGCCCCGGGCTTGGAAACAGCGGGAAATTGAACGTACAGCCGGACAGTGCTAGTCCAATCACGCCCATGAGGAAGCGATTACGCATGATGGGTCTCCATAAGACGCACGAACTCGTCGAACAAGTAGGCGGCATCATGAGGCCCAGGGGCGGCCTCCGGGTGGTATTGGACCGAGAAAACCGGATGGTCCAGACAGACCATTCCCTCGATCGAGTAGTCGTTCAGACTGACATGTGTCAGCGACAATTTCCCATAGCGAGTGTCGACCACGGGCGGGAGCTTCGGCACGCCAAGGAGAGGCGCCGGGCCTTGCACCGCGAAGTTGTGGTTCTGCGAAGTGATCTCGACTGTTCTCGTTCGAAGATCCATGACGGGATGGTTCGCTCCATGGTGGCCGAACTTCAGCTTGTACGTCTTGAGGCCGAAGGCCAAGCAGAGAATTTGGTGCCCTAAACAAATGCCAAAAATCGGATAGCGCCCAATCAGTTTCTCCATGGTTGTTGCGGCATAGGGAAGGCCCTCCGGATCTCCCGGCCCGTTCGAGAGGAAAATACCATCCGGGTTGAGTGCCGCCACCTCATCGGCGGACGTCGCTGCAGGCACCACCGTGACGTGACAGCCGACATCTACCAGGCGCCTTAGAATATTGTGTTTGATGCCAAAATCATAAGCCACCACCCGCCAAGACTTGGATCTTCCATATTTCCTACCGCCTGCCGGTGCTGGCGCCCAATCGCCAGTCCCCGTCGTCCACTCATAGGGACGCCCACAACTGACCTCCACCGCCAAATCTCGGCCGAGAATGCCGGGAGCTTGCCGCGCTCGTCCTACCGCCCGATCCGGATCAAGGTCCAGGTGAGTAATGATCCCCTGCTGTGACCCCCGCTCACGCAAGTGCCTCGTCAAGGCTCTCGTATCGACTCCTTCGATCGCAACGACCTTCGCCTCCGTCAAGGATTCTTGAAGAGTCTGCGTGCTTCGCCAGTTGCTGACAAGACGGCTGGCCTCCAGGACCACGAATCCTTCCGCCCACGCTCGACGTGACTCCACATCTTGGGGCGTGACCCCATAGTTGCCGATATGTGGACAGGTCATGGTGATGATCTGTCCCTTATAGGATGGATCCGTCAGTATCTCCTGATACCCGGTCATGGCCGTATTGAAGACGACTTCGCCGACCGTTTCTCCCTCATAGCCAAGGGCTCGGCCTTCGAACACGGTGCCGTCCGCCAATGCCAGTACCGCCCGTTTCATGACTGCCTTCTATCTTGAGCCAGTGAATGGTGTACCTTGATTCCGATGAGCACGATGCCCAAGACTAGGTTCACCATGTACAGCGACCGAATCGGCGCCAGTACACGAAAGAGTGCCTCCAACCCTGCTTTCCTGAGCGTTTCATCTTTCGTCGCGAATGCCTGAGCCTGAAGCGATGCGGCATTCGGGTGCAGCACCACCATAATGAGCCCGGCGATGAGCACCATGACCGTCAGGACAACCACCTCACTCCGACCGACGTCCACAATTGGATCTCCGCTCCATCGACGATAACAAACCGTCATACAGAGAATGGTCCCTGCCCCGATAACAAGCCGATGATACCCTTCGAACGCACGGGTCAAAAACATACCGCCGGAGTCTTGACCGCCGAAAATATTGAACACCGCTGGAATCACCGCCCCGCTCAGGACGACCATCCCCCCCACCCACACAGCCAGCGCGAGCCATTCAAGCGTGAGGCAGCACACCATCCCCCAACGGGGCCACCGTCGCACTGCGCTACCCCACCGGGCTGTTTTCGAATACCACACGCCCACCCACGATGGTGATCTGCACCCGCCCTTTTACCTTCCACCCGACAAACGGCGTGTTGCGGCTCTTGGACCGGAACTTCGTCGGATCGACCTCCCATTGTTCTTGCTGATCCACGATGACGACATCCGCCTCCGCACCGACCGCCAAGGTTCCCTTTTTGAGTCCGAACGCCGCAGCCGGCGCGGAAGTCAACTTCTGAACCGCCTGCTCAAGCGACAGGACCCCCTCTTCCACCAATCCCAAGGTCAGCGGGAGCGCCGTCTCAAGCCCGACGATTCCGAACGGCGCCTCGGTAAAATCCTGCTGCTTCTCCTGGGTGGCATGGGGAGCATGGTCGGTCGCAATCACATCGATCGTCCCGTCCCGCAATCCCTCTTTGATCGCCTGAACATCCGTCCATGTGCGCAACGGAGGATTCATTTTCGCGTGAGTATTGTACCCGCGCACCAGTTCTTCCGTCAGCAGAAAGTGGTGAGGGCAGGCTTCCGCCGTCACGTGGATCCCACGCGCTTTTGCCTCGCGCACCATTCGAACCGATCCCGCCGTGCTGATATGGGCGAGATGAAGGCGGGCCCCCGTCAACTCCGACAGCGAGAGATTGCGCGCCACCATCACATCCTCCGCGGCGGACGGAATACCCGGCAATCCAAGTTCGGTCGAGACCAACCCCTCGTTCATGCAGCCGCCTTCGGCAAGATGGAGATCTTCACAATGGTCGATGACCGTCAGATCAAAGGCTAAGGCATATTCCATCGCCCGGCGCATCACCAGGCTGTTCATGACCGGTCTGCCGTCGTCGGAGATGGCCACACAGCCGGACCGACGCAAGTCGCCGATCTCGGCGAGCTCTTTCCCTTCCGATCCCTTTGTAATGGCGCCGATGGGCAATACGTTCGCGAGACCGGCCAACCGTGACCGTTCCAATATGAATTCCGTGACGGCTTGATTGTCGTTCACCGGGCTCGTATTGGGCATGCAGCAGACCGTCGTGAATCCGCCCGCAACGGCTGCCGCGCTGCCACTCTGTATTGTTTCCTTATATTCAAATCCCGGCTCGCGAAAATGGACATGCAAATCGACGAATCCCGGCATCACGAGCTTCCCCTCGGCATAAATGGTCCGGCAACCAACGGGCGCGGAAAGATGTGATCCGAGGGCGGTTATTTTGCCGTCGTCGATCAAGACATCGGCGATGCCGACCAACCGGCCCGGATCGATGACACGCCCACCTCTAATCAGAATCGACACGATACGCCCTCTCTTCAATTTGGCAGAATCAGTTGATCTGATGATCTGTTACTTCCAGCTCGGCCAACAGCTCACACACAGATCATCAGGTCATCGGATTCACGAATTGGCTCCGGACATCAGGTACAAGATCCCCATGCGCACCGCGACACCGTTTGCCACTTGATCAAGGATCACCGAGGATAAACTATCGGCCACATCGGGGGCGATCTCCACCCCGCGATTGATCGGCCCCGGATGCATCACGATGGCGCCGCCGTCGGCCAGCCGCACCCGCTCAGGGGTTAAGCCGTAGAGCCTCGAGTACTCACGAATAGTGGGAAAGAGCGCGCGTCCCTGTCGCTCCAGCTGCAATCGAAGCATCATGATGACATGGACCTCGCGTAGCCCCTCATCCATGTTGTAGTAAACCTTCGCGCCGAGTTTTTCCACGCCATGCGGCATCATCGTCGGAGGCCCTACCAGACGCACCTCGGCGCCAAGCTTGAGCAGGGCGTAGATGTTTGAACGTGCGACGCGGCTATGCGACACATCGCCGACGATGGCCACCCGCAAGCTACGAAAATGCATCCCCCGTTGGCGGATGGTGTACAGATCAAGCAACGCTTGTGTCGGATGCTCGTGCCATCCGTCGCCCGCGTTAATGACGGACGATTTGACGCCACGCGCCAGTGTTTCCGCAGCACCAGCCGAGGAATGGCGCAGGACGATGATGTCGGCCTGCATCGCTTCGATATTCCGCGCCGTATCAAGCAATGTTTCCCCCTTGACAACGCTGCTGGAGGAAGGAGAAAAGTTGATCACGTCGGCGCTGAGTCGCTTGGCCGCCAGTTCAAAGGACGTCCGAGTTCTGGTGCTCGGCTCGAAAAAGAGATTGACGACGGTCTTGCCCCGCAGCGCCGGCACTTTTTTGATTTCACGGCCCGTCACTTCCTTGAAGGAATCCGCCGTGTCCAGGATGAGCATGATCTCTTCCACCGACAACGGGGCGAGACTCAGCAAATCTTTATGCTTGAGGCTCATGGGATCCTCCGCTTAAGGATTTCAAGATGACGACCCGGTCATCTTCCCCATCCTCGTCCAACAATACCTGAACCTGCTCGTCCCGAGCGGTCGGCAGATTCTTCCCGATGTAATTCGCTTTGATCGGCAGTTGCCGATGACCGCGATCGACCAGCACGGCCAGTTGGATTTCTTCGGGACGTCCCAGGTCCATCAATCCATCCATCGCCGCCCGTATCGTTCTCCCGGTGAACAGGACGTCGTCGACGAGGACCACGACTTTGTTCGTCATGTCGAACGGCACGGACGTTTTTCTCAGGATCGGTTGATTCTTTCGCAACGCCAGATCATCGCGATACAGGGTAATATCCAATTCACCGATCGGAACCAGAACACCCTCGATACTGTGGATACGTTTGACGAGCCGATGAGCCAGATGCACACCGCCGGTTCGAATTCCAACCAGTGCCACATCCTTCACACCCTTATTCCGCTCCAAAATCTCGTGCGCGATACGCATCATGGCTCGGGAAATGTCCCCGGCATCCATGATCAACTTTTCGTCCTTCCGTTCTCCCGACTTGCTCGTAGGAGTCGTCATGATCGGCACCATCTCGTGACGCGATGCGACAGAGATTCAAGGCACAAAAAAACCTCCTCACCCTATTGTGGTGAGAAGGTCAATCTCAAACCGGCCGTAGCCGGATCACCCTCCATGATGGCTCCTTGCTCACCTCACTGGATGAGCATTAAAGGTTTTTCGATCCTAACTTGAAGTCCCGGCACCTGTCAAGCACTCGAAGACGGCGGCATGAGGTTATTGACGAGGCATCCTACATTACCTATGCGATACATATTTTGCGATCCATATGGTGACATCCTTCGCCGTCGCCCTATGCTATAAGCCGTTGTCGCCCGCCTTGATTGAAAGAATGAGGACGATAGATGTCTGGTTCCCAAGACTGGCACTCCCGGATCGCACTCCTCGTTCTCCTTCTGACGACATCAGACTGTACAAGGGTTGCGTTCACAGCCGCCAATCTGCCCACCCATTTCGCAAGCATGACGGTTGTGCGTGACAGTGCCTATGGGCCTGAGCCTTCACAGAAACTTGACCTCTATATCCCGGCTGATTCCCACGATAAACCAGCGGACGTCGTCGTCTTTTTTTATGGTGGACGCTGGACCTATGGAGCGAAGGAGGACTATCGATTTGTCGGCGCAACGTTCGCCAAGAGAGGATTTCTCGTGGCTATTCCCGACTATAGAAAGTACCCGCTTGTACGCTTCCCCGTCTTTGTAGAAGACGGAGCCAAAGCTCTCTCCTGGATCAAGGATCACATCGCTGATTTTCACGGTGATCCAGCCCGGATCCATGTCGTGGGACATTCCGCCGGAGCCCTTATCGGTGCATTGCTTACAGCCGATCTGCAGTATCTGGCCCGGGAGGGGAAAGAACGTTCTTCCCTTATTTACGATTTTACCGGTCTCGCAGGTCCCTACTCCTTTACGCCCGACGAGCCGGACCTGGAAGATATGTTCGGTCCGCCGCAGAATTATCCGAACATGCAGGCCACCTCGTTCATCGACGGCACGCAACCACCGATGCTGCTGTTATACGGCGACAAGGACCGTGCCGTAAAATTGAGCAATCTCCTGAAATTGGAACAACGCATCACGCACCGAGGCGGCTGCGTCCAATCTCGTATCTACCGCGGCGTCGACCACACGGACCTGCTCGGGGCATTGTCCTGGTGGAAGGAGGACATCCCCGTCATTGATGACATGATCAAGTTCTTCGATGTCTGTCACGTGACAACGCCGCGTGATTAAACGGATGCGGTCGATTACTACAGCAGGTCGGCGCGGGATGACGCACAACGGAATCCGGTTAGCATTGAAAGGAAGTCAGGAATCTCGCCCGTGTTTGGTTTTCCACACGGCAACCAGCGCCGCCAGCTTCTCCTTGGGCGACCGATGCTCCACTGCAAGTGTCTCCAGAAAATCCGACAGCCGTCTCGACTTCAACACGGTGTACAAGGTCACGGCAATGACGGGAACCAGAACCGCTCCAAAATAGCCGACGCGTACCATAGCCGGTTCTTCCCCCAGCGCGAAGAGGTTCATGCCCAGCACTCCGGTCGTGGCGACGCCGATCAAGCCGACGGTGGCCACGACGGTCAGACGCACCATGGTCTCGCCTTGGCGGCGCAACGCATCGCTGTCGAGGTATTGGCTCATATCTTCCAGTTCCGACCGGAGTTCGTCGTAGAGCCGACCGGTCCCGAGATGCTCGCTAATCATCCGATAGAGTTCCTTCACCTGTCCATGATCCGAAATTTGATGGGACCAGTATCGATGGGTGAAGCGCAAGAAAATTCCCAATGTTTGGCGAATCACACGCCGGAACTGCCGGACAGAATCCAACTTCGTGAGATCGAGCTGATTCATCGCCTCCACCAGGCGGTTGGTCAGCATCAACAACGCGGCCTTATGAAAATGAGGAATCAGGAACAGCAGGAAGTATTCATGGCGAAACTGTTCAAGGTTGGTCTTGCGATCTTCAAACGCCGCTTCCCCCGCCTCGCCGACCATCGTAAATACACGGCCGGTACACATAAAGCGGGTACCGGCGGGAGTCCGCTCCTGTCCGGTCCAGTACCGGTCGTAACAGTAGCGTTCTTCAAAGTCCCGAAGATAGCGCTCGGAAAAAGGCAACGTATCGGATCTGCCGGGTGCCGCCGCCAATCCGATCCGAGCGAACTCCGCACGAGTCAGCGACCCTGGATCGTCCAGGGTCAGATACGCCATCACCGGCATCAAATGGTATTCGATCTGTCGATATCGAATCGCCCCCGGCTTTTCTGAATGGTGCAGCACCAGTGGTTCCAGCAAAAATTCCCAATGAGAGGCGAGGCTGAGCGAACGATGCCGGCAGACGAAGGACAGGTATTTTTCGCGGTGATCATAATCCGACGCGGCCAGCACCTTGCCTTCGGACGAAAGCCATTCCACATGCTTGGGACAATGGCCGCCATGCCCATCCGGCTCCCAATAGGTGGGATAACAGCGGCCAAAGCGGAACAGGGAGTTCTGCACTTGTGACAGCGGCAGATCATGGGCATAGATCTCAACGACGAGAATGGCCACGTCGATGTCGTAGAAGAAATACAGATCCACGTGCGCCACGGCAAACGTCGTAGGCGCCGTATCGGGACCGGGAAAGACCATCCGGACTTCGGCGATATCGTCGCGACGAAAGACACGTATGGCGGCCTCCTCACGGACATCCGAGTGGGTTCGCTTCCCCTCGCCGTACAGAAACCGCTGGACATAGGGCAGGAACGTCACGAACTCGCTGTAATGCCGTTCCTGAAACTGGCGCGGATCGCCCGTGAACTCGTCAAGCACCTCCCGCCAAGGATTGCCGAAGTTGGTCGCCTGCAGCAGCTCCCAATGTTTTTGGATCGGCGCATCCTCACGGATGGGCGTGAGCTGCATCGGCCACAGCAGGATCTGGCGGAAATGCCGCACGATCTTTGGAACATCGGCCACGGGAAGACCCCTTTAGATGTATTCCGTTAGCCCCCAAACCAGGAAAGGAACGACTACGATGTTCTTATACCATAAGGCTGGTTGGAACGAGTGGAGCTTGAAAAAAGAACAATGTTCGTCGCAGAGGGAAACGCTCCGGTTACTCAACCTATCGGCAAACAAAGGCGACTCACTGTCGGCAAAACACAGCGATGACCCCTATTCGCTCCCTGAACCGGTTACTCGTGGTATCGCCGACGTTGCTGTAGGGAAACGAATTGTATACTTTCGAAAAACGATCAGTGCAGAGACACACAAGTTTAATGACCGACCGAGAGCCATTCAGACGGCTATCCTACCTCTCTCTATGCATGGGCTTAATGGCTGGTTTGGCATTCCATCGAGCAGCGAAGCAAATTCTTGTAGATCCTTCCGTCCTTCATGATGACCAGAAAATTCTTTTCCGGATCCTCGATCAACTTGATATTCTCCAACGGATTACCGTCGACCAGGAGCAGATCCGCTAACGCTCCTTCTTCCACAACCCCCAGTTTGCCAGGATACGGATTTCTCGGGCCGGACAACGCCAGCAGTTCAGCATTGGTCGAGGTCGCCATCGTCAGCACCTCAGCCGGCGAGTACCAACGGGTGAGCTTGGTCAGTTGAGCGCCCTGGCGCGCCGCCAGGTTGGCGTCGAACAGAGCATCTGTACCAAAGGCCACTTTGACCTTGTGCTGCTTGGACCATCGGTAGGCCTGGTCGGTTCCCGCCACCATCTGCGCATACTTGGCCGTGCTCATCGGATCGGCATACGTAAAGGTATCCTTGTCCCCCGTGAAGGGTTGCAGGCTGAGCCAGATCCCATTTTCTCCGAGGAATTTGATCGTCGCTTCGTCGAGTAACTGGCCATGCTCGATACATTTGACCCCGGCTTGGACCGCCTGCCGCACCGCTCCTGGCGTGTAGGCGTGGACCGTCACGTAGGTACCCCAGTTGGCGGCCGCGTCCACCGCTGCCCGCATCTCAGCCGACGTGTACTGATTGACGTCCAAGGGATCGTCGAGGGACGCCACGCCACCACCGGCCATCACTTTGATCTGCGAGGCACCCATCGCCAGCTGCTCGCGCGACCGTTGGAGCACAG
The DNA here is from genome assembly GCA_002083365.1 of Nitrospira sp. SG-bin1. Lineage (NCBI taxonomy): Bacteria > Pseudomonadati > Nitrospirota > Nitrospiria > Nitrospirales > Nitrospiraceae > Nitrospira > Nitrospira sp. SG-bin1. Next base: position 154,613 of record LVWS01000032.1, read on the forward strand.
CGGGCACGCCATCGGCGATAGCCGTCGCATTGACACGCTCGGCAAACGAATGGTCGCCGGGTCGTGACGGAAAGTCGTTGGGCATCCGGAAGTCGCCGTGGCCGGCGGTTTGCGAGATCGTGGCGCCAGAAGGCCAGATACGCGGGCCCGGCACCAAACCTTGATCGATCGCTCGCTTGAGACCGAAGATCGGGCCGCCCATATCGCGAGAGCTGGTGAAGCCCCGCAGCAGCATCTCGTTCGCGCCCTTGGTTGCAACCACCGCGCTGTAGGTAACGTCGCTGGTCATCAACACCAATTGCGGCACATTGGCGAACATCATGTGCGTGTGGGCATCAATCAGGCCTGGCATCAGCGTCCGGCCGGCCGCGTCGATGATGACGCTGTCACCGCGGCGATCTAAAGAGATCGGCTGTGACGAAATCTTTTCGATCTGGTTGCCACGAACCAGCACGTGGGAGGGCCCGGATAGCTCGGAGCCCTTGCCCCAAAAAATTCGGACATTTTGGAAAAGCGTGACCGCTGGGGATTCCCGAGAAGTCGCCGGTGCCGGCGACGGGGCGCTGTTCAGGTCGTGGGTGTAACCCACAGCTACTCCTCCGATGATCAGAGCCGTAACTAGGGCGCACTGAATGAGAACATGTCGCATGTTTTCTCCTTTCGCTCACAGCCGTACGGAGATTCTTCCCGCGCAAGATGGCCGCGTGTCAAAACACGAACTGAACTGTCAATCGAGTTTGCCAGCAGCCTCTCCCCTATCCATATTGAGCTATTTCGGTGCCGTAAGTGCATCTTGTGCCACATGACCCGTCTGTGATTTTTCCATGAGATTGTGCTGAATTTCTTTGGCAATGACCAGCGCCAGCTGGTCGGCGGACAGCGCACCCATCGGCAGCTGCCTTGTGTCGGCATAAAAAGGATCATCAGGAGTTGCTGTCCGATGGAGATTGATGAGGATCGCCGCCGGCTGAATCAATCGCCCTGGGTCCCCGACCATCACAGCCTTGTCTGCCGGCAACACTCTGGTTCGCGTCGCCCAATCTCGCTGATCGATTTTGACAAATGCCACGTTCCAGATACTTCCATTTAGAAGACTGATAACGGCCAGAGGAGTACGCGCGAGGAATTCCGGTTCTCGCGCGATTTTCTGCAAGGCTTCTCGAACCAGAATCTCATAGAACTTCGTCCCGGAATCCGGCTGACTGAGTGGAACGACCACCGTGCTGCCAATCTCATAGTACGACTGCCCATCCAGGCTTCGTTGATCATCGACGGTGCGCAGATACGTCTCGAAAAGTTTTTGGAGCAGCTGAACCCGCTCATCACCAGAAAGCTTTTGAATCTCCTTGTCGGTCCGAATGGGCGCATGCCGAAGGTCTCGTCCTATGGAGACTGTTTTCGGTTTCTGCCCAGTGTTCGCTTTGCTGATCACCCATTGAAACTCGCGCGCCAGCACCGGCGCAAACCGTTCGGCCTCTCCTAGATAGCCTCCTTCTCTCATTGACAAGACGCTGATCAACAACCTGACTTGACCGGGATTCACCGTCCGCACGACCAGGAACGGGAACGTTTTCCCCTCACGATTATGTACGCTCGGTTGAACGATGACGCGTTCGAGCAGTCCTTTGCTCACCGCTTCATCGAACCGCGGAAAGTCTCGTCGATGCCGATTCAAGTAGCCGAACGTCTCGATGACCGTCTGGAGAGCCGCATGCGCTTCAATCTCACTAAGAGATCCGCTGAGTGCTTCTTCCGTCCCTCGAGCGACAAACACTCGGAACGCAAGACCTGGAATCTTGTGGCCTGATCCAGAGACGTCCGCGCTTGCCATTTCAGATTTACCTAGGTTTTCATGAGTGGCATGGATGGCAGTCGTAAAACAGACCACCGCAGCCACCGGAACAGAAATTCGCAGAACCTGCACTCTCCAACGAGATGTCATGAACTCCCTCTCGTTGACCGATCGAACGAACGACGCTTCACCATTATGTCATGACTGCTTCGTAGACTTCGAACAGATGAGCACCTCGTGGTTTGGCAACGGAATACTGGGTCATTCCATTCTTCAGAAACACCTGGGCCAATTTATTGACTAGCGGCAAATGACATTCCCGCTGTACTCCTATTCCTACAGATGTCGCTCCAATATGTCCCCATGGAGGGCCGGCTCGCGAGTTTGAGAACAACGCTCGACGCGCATTAATCGATTTGGAAGCTATTGAAAATCCGACCGGTGTATGGAGACAGAAAGAGAAGTTGTAATAGGCCGCTCCGCTGGCACCTTCTTTGCTCGGTTTACATACAAAGTGGTCACTCCAGACCTGTTGATAAAGGAGGACCCCATGGACGCGACATCCCATCCCGTGACATTCCGGATAGTCTGGTGCCGACGGCAGAGGGCGAAGGCTCGGACTGATCTTGAGATCAACGCCTGGCGTGCCGAGGAGGAAGGTTTGAGGGACGCCGTGCTACGTCGAGATCACGTCCATAAATATCGGCATGCTCCCCCGACGGTGCTTGACCGATATGTCCTGGGCTTCCAGGATGCGATGACGCTTATGCGCGCAGCGCGGGTTGCAGGTTTGCGGCATGCAGCCGGCAAAAGAACATAGGCCATAGGAGCAGCAACCGCCAGGCCGTCACCAACTTTCCTTTTGTCACACGCCATCCGAACCAGACCGCAATAGTCCCCGACTCCGGGCCCAGCACGACTGACCCGACATCACTCACCCATTTGAAATGGTTTTCGGAGCCTGAAGACGACTGATGCTGTCCGGCCAGAGTGTGGCCGGGTCTTTGTCGAAGATGTTCAGCGTGCCAAACGGCAAGACGGCCCATGATCCTTGGCGCATCTCATGGTCGAGCTGCCCCGGAGCCCATCCGGCGAATCCGGCAAACCCTCGAAACGTCTCGGTCGGTTTCGACTGCGCCAGGATGCGTTCCAAAACGCGCGGTGTGCCCACATAAATTCCATCGATGATCTGACGTGTATCAGGCCAAGGCTGCGTCAGTCGAAACAACAGAATCAATTGTCTGCGCTCGACCGGCCCCCCGGCGAACAATCGGTGGGTGGTTCGCTTGAGCGCCGGGAGGTCCTGCATGGTCTCCCACAAGAGCACATTCGTGGGGCGATTCAGAATGAGGCCGACTGTTCCGCCTCGTCCGTGTTCGACGATGAGCAAGACGGTTTGACGGAAGTTGGCATCCTCCAATGAAGGACTGGCGACCAAAAGTACGCCTTTTTCAACTGACGACGGCGCGAACTCACGCTGTGCCGGGGCTGGAACAGCAAGCAGGATGATCCCTAGTCCGGCGAGGAGAACATGGACCGAGACTCTCCGTCTTCTCATAAGACGTCAGACGCTTGAATACCTAGCTTGATGCCGCCTGAGCAGCATCAATCCCGATAGAGAAGTCTTACGTCGCCACAGGCTACGACTCTACCCAAAAGGAGTCAATGGCGATAGAAGCTGAGGGTGAAGATACAGGAAAAGATCACCGCGGAAAGCATCGATTATGGCTTCCGATACTCTCACTCTCTGCAAACCTTAGAAGTGGAACGACAGGCCGCCAACGCCATGAACCGAATTCAAGTCCAGCTCGACCGTACCCCCGCCTTGAATACCGAACGTATGAGAAGCATGGATAAACTTACCTTCTGCGAACACGGCAATGTGCTTGGTCAAAAACACTTTGATTCCTCCGAGTCCCTGGAAGGCCGGTGCCGTATTTCTACACTCGTTGGTTCCCGCTGTCTGGAATGTAAGGCGTTGCCCTCCTCCACCTAGACCGATATAAGGAAACCATCGTCCATTCGGCAAATCTGAAGTAATTCCCATCGGAAAACGAGCGAGCACATTAATGCCGAAGTATGTGGCATTGAGCTCTAACGTTGACAGCAGGATGCCTGGCCCGATGCTCGAGGACAATACCTGCCCACTCGAAGCATCGGGATTAAAATTGGTCACGTCAATTTATCCGTCTTGAAGGGAAACGAATAGCCACCGAAACCGGAGATATAGGCATCAACCGGCTTCACCTGAACCTCCTCTTGCGCTCGAGCTGTTCCGGAATAACAAACAATGCAGGTCAGCAGAAGAAGAACCGCTGAAACGAGTGTCTTCATCGTCACCTCCAAAATAGAACAAATAACAGTACATATACTTAGGTATACCATGACGTCTTCCATAGAGGCAAGAACTATGTGGATTATGGGAAGCTCTAGCTCAATTCAGCGGGGAGAGTGAGCGAGGACCGACTTCGGGTTTCATCTCCCTACATCCCTCCGGTGCCCCGACAGAGCCGCTTTATATCGGTGCGCATCCGACGCAGGACATCTTCAAGAACGTCGGTAAAAAGAGCGCGGACAGAATCCGCACTCCCTGTCCAGTTACCTCAATACTGGTGAGGCTGGGGAGGGTCCTGATGCAACAGATACCGCACCTTTAACAGGATATTCGCGGCAAATGAACTCTGTAAGGAATGGACATGGAGTTGAGCGAGCCCAACTTGGATATCCAGGCTTTGAATATGTCCTAAATCGTCTTTACGATCTAAACTCTCCATACCAGGAGAGTTCAATGAGTTAACCGTCCGCTGCAACCATGGAATCACATGTCGTCCTTCCACCACGTGCGACCCGAGCACGCCAAGGTCATCTGTGCTTTTTCGTTCATCCACTACCTGGGCAACCTTTACTGCACATCGCTCAATGCCATTCGGTGACTCTCTGGTTGTTGCCCCACTGAAATCGACGACGAGAGGGTTGGTCGTGGCACATGCAGCGCAGCAACTAAGGAGCACCCGGCGTGCATTATTGTTGCCAATCCCCTAGTCCTCATTAGCGACTTTCGTAAATCGATGAGGTGCTATGGTGTCGAAGGGGATCGATCTGGGTGGCTCAATGCCTCAATGATCTGATCGGCAGTACGGCTGATACTCTGCTGGAGTGCTTCTTTAATCCGCTTGCCGCCGTCGCTGGCCCATGCGTTTGCGACATCCGTTTTAGAATTTCCTTGGACGGTCAATGGTACATGATGAGAAATTTTTGTCTTGTATAGCGGGGCCATTCTTTTTTCAGCATCATCACCGACTTCAGATGGCAGTAGATGAGCAGCTCTCGGCACAACTCGCACTTCCGTATCGAATTTCAAGGTTGAGAAGTCAGATGTGAGAGCATATGTCGGAATCAAAAGCAGGAGCGCATCTTCGGAACTGGCCGCTAAGAGAGAAGTAACTTGCTTCGGTCTATTATCATGGACTACTTCGATCTTCTTCACATGCAGCCAGGGGACGGCCTCAAGCCTGGTACCAAGGGCTTTATGCAGTTCGGTTCCGATTTCATAATCAAGGAGTGCATCGCGAATCGGCCTCACGGCGTCTTCTGCTGAATTCGCGCGCGAGTTTTCGACAGCTACATCGATCAGCGCGGGAATCAACCCTCCACCGGTATACATGGCTACTTGTGACTTTTCGATATCCGCGACGATTTCCTTTTGAGTGGCCATAATTACGCCGTTCGACGAATTGACAGGCCGAGAGAGTTCTGGTGTAAAAGAAATATGTGCGGGTTCAGTAGCGCATGCAGTCAAGGTGTAGAGAAGAATGCCAGTCAGAATTCTTATGGCCATCCTATGCACAGTAGCCCTCCTCGGTTGTTGTCCATGATTGCCGTTCGATTCTCAACAAGATGATATTAATGACACTCATTAGCACACGAATTGGAGAAGTCAATTTTATTCCAGACATGCTACAGTAGGCGGCACCACACGATGCTCGCGAGATTGAACGACGAATCCATGTCCGTTCACTGGGAGAAAGGATCATGAAGATCTACCTGCGATATATCGTAATAATGACCACCTTCTGTACTCTGTCGGCGTGCATCGACCCGCCCAAATCTCCCTACGTCGACGTAGGAGACATGGTGTCTCTCATCAATGAGTTACAGACAAGTGCTGAACAAGGAAGCGCCGAGGACCAGTACAATCTCGGACTGCGATATGAGAACGCCTTGCCGAAAGACCACAGAGAAGCCGTTCGGTGGTACCGTATGGCGGCCATCCAGCGACATGTCGGTGCCTTTTATCGGTTGTGTGTGCTGTCGGACATCGGACGTGGGATGCCGCAGGATTATCAAGAAGCGCTACGGTGGTGCCGCCTTGCCGCCGACCAGGGCCACGGACCGGCGATGTTCGTGATCGCCACCTACTATGAAAAAGCACGGGGAGTTCCCAAGGACCTCGTGCAAGCGTATCAGTGGTACAACTTGGCGGCTGCGAACGGCTATGAAGACGGAGCGAAATGGCGAGACCGTTTAGCGGGGCACATGACACCGACGCAAATCGACCAGGCACAGTTTTTCGCACGGCATTGGAGGCCGAAAACTCATGACTCCATTCAAGAACGTTAACCCGAGAGTTTCACCGGTTTATTCCCCATTCTGCCCCATACTTCAGAACGTCACATCTCTGTAATAACCGTCCTAACATGGAACATCGAAGGAGCGGGGAAAGCCCAACTTTTGTCTGGCAAACCATGGCGCTCAGCAAGTAATTTACCCTTGAACTCATTCTTTCGGGCTCAGTACGATATTCATCGGCCAACGGACAGAGATCCATCACATGACTGATCGTTCAACATGAATCACCGGCTGCCGCACCTGTCTGTTGCTCTTATAGGACTGTTCGCGGTGTTCTCAGCCACATCGAGCTGTACCGCGCCACCACCTCACACTCCTCAACCGCTCATTGGTGGATCCGCCGTCGGCGATATCCTCAAACGCGCTCAGGCCGGGGATCCCAACGCTCAAAACGAGTTGGGTATCCTGTATAGCGAAGGACGAGGCCTTCCGGAAAATTACAGTGAGGCGAAGGATTGGTTCAAAAAGGCGGCTCATCAAGGACACGCTGGTGCCCAAGTCAACCTCGGTACGCTCTATTCTCTTGGACGTGGTGCCCCATATAGTGACCACATGGCGCTGTTCTGGTTTCAGAAGGCCGCGGAGCAACGCAATGCATTAGCCTTCGCAAAACTCGGGATGATGTATGAACGAGGGCGGGCCGTGCCTCAGAGCCTGATCGAGGCTCACATGTGGTACAACCTTTCGGTCGCCTACGGTGAGAAACGCGCGGCCGCATCGCGCGACGCGGTGGCGTCCCAGATGACGGCGAGTCAGATTGCCGAAGCGGAAGACCGGGCCAAGAAATGGGCGCCCACTCGTCGATGAGACCATATCCCGCCACCGTACTCATCCCGCATAATCACCTCAATAGGGATGTTTATTTTCGGGAATAAGCACGTTTTGGCAAGCTGGAATGCGTCGTAGAGCGCTGCCAATGTTAATGTTGATGTGACCTCGTCCGATGGATACCAGTCTGAGAAATCGACGGATTCCGATTTGATTTGGTCAATGGGATCGGTTAATCGGTGTACCCTTCTCATCGGGGTCTAGCTGCCTATGCTCGGCGGGATGCACATCAATGACGCTTCCTGCTTCATTTATTTCTGCCGTCACCGTCGCTCCATCACGAACAGAGGCCGACATTTCTCGCTTTTCCAGAGGGAAAGACCGTTCCCCTTCTGCGGTCTTTAAGGTAATGATTCCCTGTCTGAGCCCTACTGAGACCACATCTCCCGTAATAAATCGATGAACGCTCTTCGTTCCCTTGGGGTGGACTTCAAGCACGGCATTGTTTTCATCGATGATGACCGTCACCTCCTCTCCACTGGGAGGCAACTCATGGCCATGTCTGAGCGCACGGTTTTGATTCAATGGGTAAACCGTCCCGTCAGGAACTTTTACGGCGGGTGAACCGGCTTTTTCGACGATGACGCCCGGGAGGCTTCGGTGTAAGTTGGAAGTCGATATAGTCTCTTCGCACCATCCGGTCTGCGTAACTAACAATAGCGATATGAATATCCCCAGCACAACAGAGCCTCGTGCACACTTCAGCATAGTCCTCCTCATAGTCCTCCTCCCTCTGTGAAGTCTCTGTACAGGAACATGGAGCGGTTAGCGAGAGGAAGCGACTCGTTATTTCCCTAGTGCCTCTCGTACGTGGAGCGCACAGAGCATACAGCCGCAAAGCTAGTGATTCTTCTAGCTTCGCAGCTTCACCTGAGTGGAGTAAGTGGAATATATGGATGGAGAACCAATTATCAACGAAGTAATAACAAAGTGGAGGATCTGATCATGCGCCCTATATCGAAGGCTATAGGCCAAACAGTTTTGACTGTTGTGTTCAGCATGGGCTTAACCACAATGGCCCTTGCTTCCTCGGACCGAACGGTCTATGACAAACCCGATGTGCAACCGGCTAAGATCATCAAGGGTGTGGTGGTGAACGTTGAAGAGAAGGACCGACCATCCCAAAGATGGGATGTATCGGTTAAAGATCGTGAAACCGGCGAAGTGGTAGTGTTGCATCTAGATAAACGGACAACAAGAAAAGCAAACATGATGAACCCTGATTTAGGGGATTATGTCATCGCAAGCTATAATGAACAAAACAATTATGCGTACTCGTTCTTAACCGATGCTCGTTCTCATAATTGATCACGGACGTTACCATTTTAAAGCGACTAGCGACTAGACTAGCGACTAATGGAGGAGCCGGAGCATAAGCCAGGGGCCTAGAAAATACCGGCTTGTTTCTGCAGCCAACGAATGTATTTTACGATTTGATCCACGTCCTCTGGTGTCACTGCATTGACCTTTGGCATATCGCCGAATTGCCAATGGTGCGCTTTTACCCCATTGGCCGCCGCTCGCTGAAAGGCCGCATCGCCGTGATGGTTCGGTTCATACACTTTATGGACAAGCGGTGGCCCTTGGGTGGTTCCGACTCCGCCGATCCCGTGACAGGTTGAACAATTAGCGTTGAACTTCTGTTCTCCATCTCGAAGCTCCGGCGGAGCCGAAACGGTGGTTCCTGTCCCCTTTGGTTCCACCCCATTTTGGCTGCAAGCCGGTGCACTACCAAGGATCAAGACTACGAGAGTGACCCAAAACATTCGCGATACCGTCATGGAGTGTGTTCGTTGCACGAAGTGAACCATGGCTCAAGATACCGCATACGGAACCGGATCTACAACTCCTGCTTCTTCAAATCCCCGCCTCCGAACCAGACAACTGTCGCACCGTCCACAGGCAACCGACCCGATCGGGTCATAACAGCTATGCGTGAGGTGAAAGGGAACCTTTAGATCCAGGCCCAGCCGGATGATGTCGGCCTTCGTCATCTGGAGCAGCGGCGCTCGAATCTCAAAATGTTTGCCCTGCATACCCGCCTTTGTCCCCGTGCGAAGGGCTGATTCCACAGCCTTGATGAAATCCGGACGGCAGTCAGGATACCCCGAGTAGTCGATGACATTGGCACCGAAATAAATGATCGATGCCCCCAGCACTTCGGCATGAGCCGCAGCCAAGGACAGAAAAATCAGGTTTCGACCCGGTACGTATGTCACCGGTACATCCCGCTTCCGTTCCGATTCGGTCGGATACTTGGGGACCGACATGTCGCCGGTGAGGGCCGATCCACCGATCGCCCTCAAATTGACCTCGATCACGACGTGCTGGTGAACTCCCAGCGCGGTCGCCACCTGCCTTGACCGATCAATTTCCACGGCATGACGCTGTTGATAGTCAATGGTGAGGAAATGCAGCGCATACCCGTCACGCTGCGCCACCGCCGCCGCCACAGTAGAGTCCAACCCGCCGCTGGCAAGAATGACCGCTCGTTCTGAAGCCATCCCCTTCATGCCGGGAAAGAACGATGCAGGTTCGCTGGAAAACAATCTTGTGGGTTAATCGCGCTCTTCTTCGCGCTCGATTTTCTCCAGCAATTCGGCGCGCGACTGGCACTCGACACACAACTTGGCGAAGGGGACCGCCTGGAGGCGTTTCTCGCTGATCTCAACCCCGCATTCCGCGCATATTCCGTAGGTCCCTTCATGCAGACGGGTGAGGGCTTCATCGATCGATTGCCGCCGACGGTTGCGCATCTCCATCAACGAAATCCCGAGCTCCCGCTCGAGATCCATCAACGCTTGGTCGCCGACATCGCGCGCCGATTCCAGACGACGCTGTTGGTCTTCCGTCAAAGACTGGCCAAGGCTCTCTTCGATCTCCTTGATGATCTCTTGGCGTTTTCCCAGGAGCATTTTGTGAAGCACTTCCTGACGCCGTTCCCGCGCCTCCCGCTCTTTGGCCGTCTCCTTAGGTCGCACAGGCGTCTCCATTTCAACCTCGACCTCCGACGGCGCCTTGAGCGCCGCCGTCGTTCCCGTCATCAGCGGTTGAGATTTCTTGACCGCGGAAACCTCTGATTTCGTCTTAGCCTCGCCCTTTTTCTTCGCCTGCGTTTTCGTTGCCATAGAGAGTCCGCTCCAGAAATAGAAGTAAGTGGTTGGGAGGGTCAAAAAATCCCGGCTTCTATATCACGTCTCATGCCTCTTGAACAAGCGGTGATGAAGGATGCGTTAAATCCTAAGGATACATAATGGTCGAATGGACATCATGGCCGGTGAGTTTGTCGCGTCCCTTCAAACTCTTCAGCTCAACCAGGAAATCGAGCCCCACAATCGTGCCTCCCAGTTGCCGAACGAGATGGACCGTCGCCTCTGCCGTCCCTCCGGTCGCCAACAAGTCGTCGACGATCAACACACGCTCTCCGATTTCGATGGCATCACGGTGCACGGCAAGGCTGTTCTGTCCGTACTCGAGGCTGTACTTGACTTCATAACAGTCGGCCGGAAGCTTTCCGGGCTTGCGAACCGGGACAAATCCGGCACTTAGCCGTGCGGCAAGAATTCCTCCGAAAATAAACCCACGGGATTCGATACCCACGACCTTGGTGATCCCTCGATCCTGATACCGTGTCGTCAAGTTATCGGCCAGGCTTCGAACCGCGGCAGGATTTTTCAGGAGCGTGGTGATGTCATAAAAGAGAATGCCGGGCTTCGGAAAGTCCGGCACTTCACGAATGAGAGCTTGATAGTTGACGGCGGTCACTGGATTAGAGCAAGTCTGCCTGCGTCATGGTTTTCCGCTCGATGGTGTTGCGAAGCCGAACCAACGCTGCCATCTCGATCTGCCGAACGCGCTCGCGCGTCAGTCCCATCGTCCGGCCGATTTCTTCCAGCGTCTTCGCTTCGTCTCCGTCGAGCCCGAACCGTGACACAATAACAGTTTGTTCTTTCTCAGGCAACTCCCTTACCCAGGCCATTAGTTCCGCCCTGCGTCTAACTCCGTCGGCAGTCTCATCGGGCGAGAGTCCGACCGGATCCTCGATCACATCGCGTAAGAAAGTATCCGTACGGTCGTTGAGCGGGCTATCGAGCGAACACGTCGTGCGCACCAACTGTTTCAGGTCTAATACTTCCTCCTCCGATGTCTTCATCTTTGTAGCCACTTCGGCCGCTCTCGGCTCCCGCCCAAGCTCTTGAACCAACTGCTCAGTGCGATTCAGATAACGATTAAGACGTTCGACCACATGCACTGGAAGACGCACCAGTTTGCCTTGATTGATGATCGCCCGTTCGATGTACTGTCGGATCCACCACGATGCATAGGTGCTGAACCGGAATCCCCGCTTATAGTTGAATTTCTCGACCGCTTTGATCAGGCCTAAATTGCCCTCCTCCACGATGTCCGAGAACGGAAATCCCCGGTGCATGTAGCGCTTCCCGATGCTGATCACAAGCCGCAGATTCGATTCGATCATCTGTTGCCGGGCTTGCTCGTCGCCGGCCATGACCCGCTTACCGAGTTGCTGCTCTTGTTTGAAGTTCAGCAGGGTCGATCGGCGGACTTCCCGCAAGTAGCTCTTTAGCGTGTCGAGTCCTTCAGATCGACCGGTTTCTTGTTCGCCCTTGTCAGGTGCGGTCGGAGGTTCCGAGGCATCCATATCGTCGTCGATGGGCTGCCTTCGAGCTTCACTCGCCTCGGATTCCTCGTCATCCAGTCGACTCATGATTCCTCGTTTCCTAGTACCAAATATTGAAACTTGAGTACCTCGCGGTGACAGCCCCCCACTCCGTTTCAACCTTTGTGACGCGAGCGGCAGGAGGACCGGTTTTCAATTCACGCAGCAGTTCATCGATGAGCGTTCTTCTTCCCTCCGCCTCTAACTCAACTCGACCATCGTCAAGATTACGGACGCCACCGAGCAAGTTAAGACGTGTCGCCGCCCGCGCCGCAAATGCTCGAAATCCTACTCCTTGCACGCGTCCGCTCACGAGGACTCGCACTCTGACCGGCGGTTCATCAACCGATTGAGTCATTGGCTTGACCACGTCCTCGAGCGCAAACACCCGCATAGGCGTCTGCACAGCGGATATTCTCACACCTCTTCCAATGCGTCACGCGTTTTACAATTCTAAGCGGTTTTATGATCGCTCAGCCGGAGCACTACAGATGGATCCGAGCGAGAGACAGTTCACACAACATTCATATCCGGTGCTGAAGAAAGACGGTGGAGCGATTGTCTCCGCTTCGCCAGACTTCAATGAAGACTTGACGGCCAAAACAAGCTCCACGGTAGAAACGGACCGGGATTGTTGGAGGGATTGGTCCGTCACATCCAGTACGATAAAGGGCCAGCGGTACGTCTGCGTGGCGGGAAAGAAATAAAGAGAACCGGGATGTCTCTCCGGCGCCTGAAAGCTCGGACCACTGGATGGCTTTATCCGCCGGCATCAATGACGATAAAACGATAAATAGCCGGCGGTACGAGCAAGCTTGGTTTGGTCGGGGCGAGAGGATTTGAACCTCCGACCCCTGCGTCCCGAACGCAGTGCGCTACCGGGCTGCGCTACGCCCCGACAAGACCGACCGAAGAACGCGAGGCGTGATTGTCTTACAAGAGAGGGGTAAAAGGCAACTCATGAGCTTCGGCCACACCTTGATGGGTAATCTTCCCGTCTTTGAGATTGACTCCCTTGGCCAGCCCGGGGTCAGACCGGATTGCTCGATCCACGCCGTCAGATGCGACCCGAAGAAGATACGGCAATGTCGCATTGGTGAGAGCGTAGGTCGATGTGCGGGGAACGATTCCTGGCATATTGGCCACACCATAGTGCACGACTCCATCGACGACATAGATCGGGTCCGAATGAGTCGTCGGTCTCGTCGTCTCAACACAACCGCCTTGATCGACAGAGACATCAACGATGACAGACCCGGGCTTCATCCGAGAAACCAGCGAACGGGACACCAGCTTGGGGGCTTTCGCGCCGGGGACCAGCACCGCTCCGATGACAAGATCGGCCGAACACACCGCCTCTTCGATGCTAGCGGAACTCACAGCTCGTGTGACAACCCGACCATGATACTGATCGTCAAGGTGCCGCAGACGGTCAACATCCAAATTGATGACGGTTACCTGAGCTCCCAGACCGACCGCAATGCGGGTCGCCGAACTTCCCACTATCCCGGCGCCAAGCACAACCACCCTCCCCGGTTCCACTCCGGGAACCCCTCCCAAGAGAACCCCCCGCCCCCCATGGATGTTCTCCAGATACTGGGCGCCGATCTGCACCGACATCCGTCCGGCAATCTCACTCATCGGCTTGAGCATCGGGAGACTACCGTCTTTCGCCTCGGTCGTTTCATACGCGATGGCCGTGATTCCGGCATTCAGCAGTTCCTTGGTCACTTCCGGCAATGAGGCGAGATGCAGATACGTGAATAAAACCTGCCCCGGACGAAACAGATGACACTCAGACAGCAATGGTTCCTTGACCTTCAGAATCAACTCGGCTTTCTTGAATACGTCGCTTTTCGAACCGGCGATCGAGGCTCCGACCTTTCGATACTCGTCATCGCCGAATCCGCTCCCCTGCCCTGCGGACGGTTCGAGCCAGACCTCGTGCCCGCTCCGGCGAAGGGCCGCTGCACCGTCAGGCGTCAGGCTGACACGATACTCGTGATCTTTGATTTCTTTCGGGACCCCGATGATCATACCTGCCCCCTTCCAATTTATGAATGCTGTCTTTCTAGGGAACCATTATACCTTGTATACCTTGATACGATACTTTGATACGCTGAGCGATCGAAGTTGGCGACTCCGCCATCGGCCCGTGGACAGCCTGGAAAAGCCTGTTGTAAGATGCAAATTCCATCGTCGCTGACGGAGGTGAGAATGGACTCCTGGAACGATTCATGTCAGGCTTGTGGGACCAGCGCGACTCCTCTTACGAAGTTGTCGCTGGGAAAGGACTTTTTCGGCCGCCCCTACGATCGTCTGTCGCCGTCAACGGACCAGAATCCCAAGTGGTATTGTGCTCCTTGCTCGATACACAAGAACTTGCAGCGGGACTTGCGTGATATCCGTGCCGAATTCGACAAATTACGCGCCGGCCAATCATCGGAACTTTCAAAAGGGGACGAGTTCCGACGTGCGTCATTGCGGCTCCAGGAAATCATGACCATTGTGAGGGCAACCCAACAGCAATCTCCATTCTTCAGCGACCACGACGTAACGCTGCTGATGGAACGGCTTAATACCCTCACGATGCCGGTCTAACTGCGCGTATGCCACCATTTCAACGGCATATCTTCGTCTGTACCAACCAGCGTCCGAAAGACGACCCCCGCGGCTGTTGTGCAAACTTAGGCTCGGAGAAACTACACGCGCATTTCAAGAGCGAAACAAAACGCTTGAATCTCAAAGGCCTGGTGCGTGCCAATAAAGCCGGCTGCCTGGACCATTGCGAGCTGGGCCCGAGCGTGGTGATCTATCCCGAGGGTGTCTGGTACTGGGTCGGGACAGAAGCCGACGTCACAGAAATTATGGAACGGCATGTTCTGAAAGGTGAGATCGTCACCCGGCTGCTTATGCCCGACCATCCGGTTCCGGAACGACTGGTGCCCATCGAAAAACCATAGGACTATCCCACTTCCATGCCGACAGAAGACAAATGGAAGGCCAACCAGGAAAAGGTGGCCTTTACCAAGCAATTTCCGGGACTCACACTCGACTGGAAGCTATGTGAAAATAAAACGATTGGAACCGTGATCCCCTTGACCGGTAAGCCGGGGGCCTCGGTGGTCGTGTTTACGGACGGGTCGTTTACAGTTGCCTCCCCGCTGACGCCCGAGCCGTGGGAGTTGGGACAAGCCCTCCTCGATGCCAGGGAGCAGCTCGAACCCACACACCGGGACGCGTATAGGGAGTATGATCGGCTGGTGAAGAAGGATAAGGACGCCCTTCGCTCCGCCCGGCTGGAAAAGATCATCGGCGCCGTTCAGAATAATCTTGAACAGATTCCCGAACTCAAAGAACGGCTCAAAGAACTCGTGAAGGAATGGAAGTGAACAGTCTGCCGAAGAAAAATATGTTCGAGATCTTCTCGCAGGGTCTCTTTGAAGGAGTCAAACCCATGTTGGTTGTTCGTGATCATCTCGTCCGCCATCCTGACCGCTGCACTCATCAGGCAATCTGTGTTCCAATCTGCCCGACTAGCGCCTGGCTCTCAACGCCTCCCTACAAATTCGATCCCTCACGCTGCCTGGAAAGCTGTCGGCTCTGCCTCGACGCCTGTCCATCACAGGCGATTTATTCAGTCTTTAAGAAGGGCGACAAGCTGTTGGAGCCGCAGAAGACGACGGGATAGCCCGTATCTTTCTGTGCTCGTGCACCGTACATCCGACCGTTCACTACTCCACTGATCGCATGTGCCGGTGGCCTGCTCGACGAATTGCGCTGGCAATCATATGATCTGTTTGCGCAAGTGTCCCCAATAGGCGGTCCCGGCATATCCGCATGCAATCGTGCCTGACGTCATGGCCATGATCCGATAGACCTTGCGGCGAGGGATCTTGACTTTCACGGCAGGATTCAACAGATCGGGGGAATTCATGGCGAGCTTGAGCGATTCCCCGGCGGAGAGGATCGGCCACATACAAGCCAGTCTCAACCGAGCTTCATACCGCGGAACAGCCATGGTATAGAGCCAGCCCTGATCGAGGTGCTCCACCGCCACACGAACCAACTTGGTCAACACGGGTCGAAGGCGAGGGAGGCTGTTCTGGTCCAACAAGTCCCGCGGCTTCAATCCAACTTCATCCAGCATCACCTCTGGAATGTAGCAACGCCCCTTTTGTAGATCATGCGCGATATCTTTGACGATATTCGTCAATTGCAGCCCCTTGCCGAATCGTATTCCGACTTCCGACATTTGCTGAACGTTCCAGTTCCCAAGTGCTTTACGATGGGCGCACATCAGATCGGTCCAGAACTCGCCGACACATCCGGCCACATGGTAGGTATAACGGTCTAAGTCATCGAGCGTCTTGAGCGCGGCAAGCTCGGTCACAGAAGCTCCGGGGAAGACACTCAAGTCCGTTTCCATTCCTTGCGTCAAGGTAGTCATCAGCCGCTGAACTCGACGTCGGTCATCCGACGAGAAGTCGAGAAAGATCCGGAAACACTCATCCAGCCGTTCGAGCAGGATGCGCTCAGCGGAATGGTGTTGAAGCGGCCCCACAACCTGTTGGATGGTACGGATCTGTGCCTCATCAATTTGATCGCCGAGAAACTGCGTTCTGAGACGATTGAGGAACCCTAGGCGGCGGGACCGGTCGATCAGCTCCGTATCGGCGATGGTGTCCGCAGCTCGGGCAAAGAGATATGCCAATCCGACTTGATCGCGCACATTTTCCGGCACGATGACTAACGTCGTATAGAACAGTCGCGAGACTTGTTTGAGCAGACCTCGGAGCAGTTCGTGCTTCGACGAGGCGGTTGCCGCGGAACGATCCATTACTTGACTTCCAGTAGGCCTTCCATTCCTTTATCCCGATGATTGCGCATGGGCCACAATCGTTTGTCGCAAAAGAATAGGAAATGGCCCGGTTGTGTCGGAACGAATTTTGCCGTCACGGTCTTTCCTGCGCCGACATCCTGTTCGACCGACAAGCCACCGGCTGAATCTTTGATGAGAAAATTGTGCGGCGTCACCGTCGTGACGCTCATCAGAGTCAGTTCAACCGGCTTCCCGCTTTCCACGACGAGGTGATTCGGTGAAAAGGAATAGCTGTCAACAGTGATCTGGGCTCGTTGAACACCATCCGAGGAAATCGGAACGGCAACCGACGAAGTGAACTCGGAGCGGTCGCCCGCCTGCCCGGCGGACACCAGCGCTGCGACAGACCATCCCACCATACCCAGCACACCAAAAAACTTGAAAATGACTCTCATTAGAACTTTTTAACAGGTATCCACGGAGAGGGTCAACTTTACCCCGCACTTCCAGGGGTTTCGAACGCCTTGACTTTTTTTCGTGCGTTCTTATTTGATGGTGTGACAAGGAGTGAAGACTGCAACCCTCAAGAACCAGGTTGTGTATAATAAGGGCGGTTCGGTTTCTTATAAATGGTAAGCCTAAGCTTATCGTGAAGGAGGATGTCGATGAAGTGGCTTAAAGGTATTGGCCTGTTCCTGATCGCGAACTTCCTCATCTATATCACGCTTTCATTCACGGCTAATCTGCTGATCAATGTCGTGCTGCCCGCGTTTGGAATCGATGTGCGGGGAGCCTTTAATCAACAGTTGTTGGTCTGGTCGTTGGTCATCGGATTCGGCGGGGCGTTCATCAGCTTGGCCTTTTCCAAGCAGATGGCTCGCGCCATGCTGAGTTGCCAGCAGATCACCCAGCCGCGCTCACATGCGGAGCACGTCATTTATGGCTCCGTCCAGGAGATCGCTCAACGGATCCACATCACCATGCCGGAAGTTTGGGTATATGACTCACCCGACCCCAATGCGTTCGCCACCGGTCCGAGTAAGAATAATTCGATGGTGGCCGTGTCCACCGGGCTCCTGCAAAACCTCAAGGAAGATGAGGTGAAGGCGGTCCTCGCCCATGAGATGGGCCACGTCTATAACGGGGACATGTTTACGACGACCGTTCTCGCCGGCTTGATGAACACGTTCGTGTACTACATCAGCAATTTCTTGGCGCAGTTGGTCGGACAACCGCAGGGCGAGCGAGGGGAAGGGAGCGCAGGGAATCCATTTCTGGCTTTTGTCGTCTACATCTTTCTGCAGGTGGTGCTGTCCTTTTTGGCCATGCTGGTTGTCAGCTGGCATTCCCGTCGCCGGGAATTCGGAGCAGACGCCTTTGCCGCGAGGGTGTATGGCAAGGGCTCAATGATCTCCGCGCTTCAAGCCATCGATCGCTGGGTCAACCGAGCCCAACCTGAGTACGGAACACAAGACCCATTGGCCACTTTCAAGATATCCGGTAAGACATCCGGGGTTATGCACCTCTTTGCCACTCATCCGCCCATTGAGGCGCGGATTGCGGCCTTGCAGCGCTTGCCGGTCTAACGGCATCAGCCCATTCGGTAGAACCCGATATGTTCGCGATACTCCTGGACGGCCGCCCATAGGGCGGCCGCTCCCAGCGGAATGTTCGCCTCAAGGGCCGCCTCGATCCCCGGATCGTCGATCTCCACCTCATACCGATCTTGAATATTCGTCCGTACCGGCCCCTGCGCTATTTCGCGAGGCAGGAAAATTTCCTTCCAAACTTCTTTTTCTACCAAGCACACATCCCGAAATCGCTCATAGAGTAACGTCAGCTTTTCGGGATCTGTGATCCGGACTCGCCTGTTCATCAGTCTCCGTCCTCCTGAACTACCTCACCGCTTTCTCATCCTGAGACAAGGCGGGATCAGCGTCTTTGATCTTAAAGTGCATGAGGCCCACCTGATTCGCGGCATGGAACGGTTGCTGTCCCAATGGTGTGACATAGATTTTCGCCACATAGTGGCCCACCGCCCATTTTTCGTTGGATCGTTTCAACTCAAGGTAACCGTATCGTTCGTGCCCCGGCACTTCCAGCACATCCTTGCCCAACGGACGCTCGTTGAGGAGCCCGCTCGACTGCTCCAGATACCACTGCACGCCGAACTGCGCAGGATCTTCCAAAGGCGCGACCTCGAAGACGAGATAGATCGCCGGAGTCTCCGGCGTGAACGTCGACCCAGGTTCGATCGGTTTCAGCCGTGGATCTTGGGTATACCATCCTTTTCGTCCAAACGTATCCCATTCGACTTCAAAGCCCTTGGCCAGTTTGATCCATGTGAAAATCGACAGCGGAACGCCTTTTTCCTGATCATCGAACGACTGACTTTCGGTGGATCCGATCTCCGTGGTCTCTTGCTGTTTGGGGGCTAAGAGGTCCTTGGCAGCCCCTGCATGATCATAGAATATGATGGTGCAAAGAAGTCCTGCTGCAAACCAGCCGCGCGGCAATCTATCTGCTGAAATAGTCTTCGTCATCAAGGGTATGGTACTGATGCCCACCACAGGCGTCAAACAGCACCAGCCATCATCCGACGAATCCTTGTGCCACATCCATTCTATGGTAGAGTGCTCCTGACGTCGGATCATGGCAGCCCAACCAGCTTCTTCCCATGTAACGACACAAGCCCCCGGCACCGCTCCTGCTACCATCACCTCACACGAAGCCGGTCGGCGCTTTGGCATTCGTGATGGGTTATTCCAAGCCGTCGCCCAAGGCGGAGGCGAGCAGTACCTCTCCGCCTTTGCCCTGCTTCTCCAAGCGACACCTCTTCAGTTGAGTATTCTTTCAGCCGTTCCTCAACTCTTGGGCACATGGGCTCAGTTGATCTCCGTCAAAGTGTCTCCCTGGTTCGCGAACCGAGCCTCTCAAGTGTTTTGGGGCATCATCGGACAATCAGTTGCATGGATTCCCATTCTTGCGTTGCCGTTGCTTTGGCCCGACCACGGCCCATGGTTGCTCATCGCAGCCGTCGCTATGTATTTCACCTTTTCTCATTTCACCGCTCCTGCATGGAATAGTCTTATCGCTGATTTGCTTGAACCCAACGAACGGGGCGCATACTTCGCCAAACGCTCGCGAACCGTAGCGATGACCAGCTTTCTCGCGCTCTGTCTGGGCGGAGCCCTGCTGAGCTTCTTCGAGGAACGACAACTTCTCTGGGTCGGCTTTGCTCTCATGTTCCTCGCTGCCGGCCTCAGCCGCAGCGCGTCGGCCCTCCTCCTATGGAACATACGGGGCTTACAACAGCATGAACCAAGTGGCAACCCAACCGGTTTTCTGGTCTTTTTTCGCACCGGCATGTCGGACAATTTTCGCCATTTCCTGCTGTTCTCCGGATTCATGCATTCCGCCGTATTGGTCGCCGGCCCCTTCTTTGTCATTTACCTCCTTCAGGATCTCCATCTTGCACATTGGCAATATGGAACCTGGCTGGCCGCCGGCATTATCGGGCAATTTCTCACGCTACCGGCCTGGGGACAATTCGGCGATCGGTATGGCAACAAGGCGTTGCTCACCTTCACCGGACTACTCGTCGCATTCCTGCCGATGTTATACCTCCTGGGAACGGCGTGGCCGTTTCTTGTCACGGTAAATTTCTTTGGAGGCGTGGTATGGGCGGGACTTGGGCTTGGGCTGAACAACTACGTCTTTGACGCAGTACGGCCAACCGATCGTGGGAAGGCCGTCGCCCTTTCGAGCATCGTCAATGCCGTCGGATGGGCCGTGGGAACTCTGTTGGGAAGCCTATTGATCGCCACGGTACCAAACAGGATACAAGCCGGATCTCTGGCTCTGGAGTCTGTCTCCAACCTCCCCCTTATCTTTTTTATCTCGGGTCTGCTTCGCTTGATCGTCTCCGCGACACTCCTCAGGACTTTTCATGAGCTGCGTCAAGTAGAGCGATGCGCCCATCACCTGTTGGTATGGGAACTGCCGTTGTTGAAACCCTTGCGGCAACTCTCTCGCCGTGTCATCCATACGAATCAGTGAGAGCCGGATCCGGAGGCGCCAGAGTGATTCTTCTCCTCTTGTTTCAATTTGTCGAACGCTTTATCGGCATTGCTCCGAACCTGGTCCTGCGTCATCGTCGGCGCAGGCCGGGGTGCTTCGCCGACACAGCCTCCCATCGTCAACAGCAATACCCCTATTCCAGCAGCGATTAACCCGTTGTTGTTCTCCGTCGACCATGTTTCATTTTTCCGCATATGTGTTCCTCCTTTGTCATGAGAGCCGTCCAACTCGGATCGCATCATACCATTCCTTTGTCTGAATGCTCCTCGTCTCGTTGACTCGCCAAGACGAAGAAGGTATGCTTTCCCCCCTATCTCGTCATTCACCCGTGAGATTCTTATGTCCCTGTCCGACCGGTTGGCCGAAGACCTCAAACTCGCAATGAAATCCCGCGACCAACTCCGCATGGACGTGATCCGGATGGTCAAAGCCGCCATTCTGAATAAAGAAGTGGAGCTGAAGCGGGATCTCGATGATGCGGAGATGAGCCGTGTGATGACGGCGCTCGTAAAACAACGTCGGGAATCCGTCGAGCACTATGAAAAAGCTCAGCGGGCGGAACTGGCGGCTAAAGAACGGAAAGAGATCGAAATCATCGAGTCCTACCTCCCCAAGCCGCTTTCCCCTCAAGAGCTCGAAGCCATCGTCGCATCCGCTGTTGCAGAGACCGGTGCTCAAACCCTCAAGGACATGGGGGTCGTCATGAAGACGGTTATGGTCCGCCTCGCCGGACAATCTGTGGACGGTAAGCACATCAGCGACCTGGTGAAGAACAGGCTCGCCTGATCCGCTCCAGAATCGTTTGCTATACTGAATCCTGTCGGGTGATGACTTCAGTTTCGTTCCCTCGCAGCCGTTAAGAGCAGTATGGCCATCCTCATCGTTGATGACTCTCCTGACCAGCATTTATTACTTCGGTCTATCCTGACCAAAGCCGGCCACGACGAGATTTTCACGGCCGAGTCTGCCCAGACTGCGTTTACGACCCTCAACCTTGACGGCACACGTGTACCAGTCCCCGTCGATCTGATTTTGATGGATGTCCTCATGCCTGACATCGACGGCGTGGCGGCCTGTCGACGAATCAAGCAACGGGGGCATCTTCGAGACATTCCCATCATCATGGTGACGGCCAAAAACGATCTCAATAACCTCCGGGACGCATTCTCGGCCGGGGCGATGGATTACATCAACAAGCCTGTGAACGGAGTGGAATTACTCGCCCGTGTGTCCTCGGCTCTCACCTTGAAGCATGAAATGGACTGCCGCAAGGCACGGGAAGCGGAACTCCACCGCAGCAATGAGGAACTGCAACAGGCCCTTCGTGAAGTCAAAGTCCTTCGCGGGCTGATCCCCATCTGCGCTTCATGCAAGAAAATCCGCAATGACGGTGGATTTTGGCAGCAGCTCGAAGAGTATATCGGTGAGCATACCGAAGCAGAGTTTAGCCACGGACTCTGCCAACCCTGCCTCAAAAAGCTTTATCCTGGCGTTTATCAAGACTAGCTGTTACGATTCCGCAAGCTTCTCTTCTCAAGACCTGTGAGGGTATGAGCATTCTCATCGTCGACGATTCTGCAGACGATCGTCTACTATTACAGGCCATCCTGTCCGCTGCCGGCTATGAAAACATTCTCACGGCGGATTCCGCCGCCGCGGCGTTCAAGCATCTCGGCCTCGACGGTGGCAAACAAGGTGGCGCGCGCGTCGATCTGATTTTGATGGACATTCTGATGCCTCAGATGAGCGGCATCGAAGCCTGTCGCCAGATAAAGGCCGTCGACCGATTCCGGGACACCCCGATTATCATGGTTACGGTTAAAACCGATCCCGTCGATCTTCAACTCGCGTTTGCGGCCGGAGCGATGGACTATCTTGCCAAACCGGTCAACAAGGTCGAACTTTTGACCCGAGTGCGGTCGGTGCTTCGGCTTGTCCACGAAATCGATCGGCGCCGCGCGCGTGAGCAGGAACTCCTTGAGGTCATGCGGCAACTTCAGGAAGCCAATCAGATGTTGCTCCGTCTCTCCTGTTTGGACGGATTGACGGGAATCACGAATCGACGCCAGTTTGATGACTTTCTCGACCAGGAGTGGCGGAGAGCGGCGCGCGAGTCGACTCCTTTGTCTCTGATCATGTTCGACATCGACCGTTTTAAGACCTATAACGACGCCAAGGGTCATATGGCCGGCGATGAATGTCTCAAACAAGTCTCTGCGGCGATCTCCAGCTCCGTGAATCGCCCCGGTGATTTGGTCGCGCGCTATGGCGGAGATGAGTTTGTCACGGTCTTGCCCGGCACTGGTATCGATGGGGCCGCACAGGTCGCGGAGAGTCTGCGTCGCCGAGTCGAATCCCTGGGCATGAGGCACGCAGATGGGGAGATCGTGACGATCAGCGTCGGGTACGCCTGCATGGTCCCAAGCAGGAATTCTTCTCCCACCGATCTCATCAAGGCCGCGGATCAGGCGCTCTATCAAGCGAAACAAGAGGGACGCAATCGGACTAAATCGGCCAGCATTCTGTCACTGGTTCAAGACTCACTCGACACCTAGAGCCCATCCCCAACTATCGCCGGACATTCAGACCGTATGTCGCGCCATCCAGGTGGAGGATCCCAAGGCCGAGTCGCAGGAACCGTGAACTCTTTTGGACGTTCCCGTTCCGCGCGCCGACGAATTTCCGCCTCTCGCAAAAGGCGTCCTTCGGCGCGGGTCCTTCCTCCGGTTGGGCGGAGCGCAACCACGCTGCTTAGAGAGTACCAAGCTACGTTCCTCAGATTGGCGCAAAGCGGGGCTTTGAAAAGCGGCAACATGTCCCGCATCTTTGCCGCGCTCTCCGAGGCGTGCTGCAGCTTGCTCCAAGTCAAACGCGCCAGCATCTGGTTACTCACCAAGGAGCGAGATTCCGTCAAGCTGATCGATTCCTGCACAGCCGGCCGACACCGTTCCAGCCCTTCCTTCGTGTTTTCATCCTCCCAATGGTCTGTCTTTCTTCCATCGTCGGCCAATAAATATCGTGCCGTTAGAGTCGGCCATGTTTCACAAGATCCACGACTCAAGGGCCTCGCACATTCGTACTTGTCTCGATTTCATATCGAGGCCGTGCTGAGCATGCCCATCCTGCAGAATGGACAATTCGTGGGCACGCTCTGCGCGGAATCAGTCGGGCAACCTCGACGGTGGAGTCGGCATGACGAACACCTCATCAACCTCCTTACCACCATGGCGGCCCTTACTTTGGATGCGGCAGAACGGCGTGAGGTGGAACAAGCCCTTCGTGTCGCCAAAGACGCAGCCGAAGTCGCGAACCGAGCGAAGAGTGAATTTTTAGCCAGCATGAGTCATGAGATCCGTACCCCCATGAACGCGATCATCGGCATGGCGGACCTCCTCTGGGAGACTCCGCTCACACCGGACCAACGAAAGTATCTCCGGATCTTCCGACGTGCGGGAGGAACGCTTCTGAACCTCATCAACGATATTTTGGACCTCTCCAAAGTCGAAGCCGGCCGTTTGGAATTGGAGTCCATCGGTTTCGATTTGAACGATGTCATCGACAAGGCCATCGATATGTTGGCGATGCGGGCCAATGAGAAAGGTCTGGAACTGGCCTGCCATGTGGAGCGGAATGTGCCATGTCAGTTGATCGGTGACCCGACGCGATTGACGCAAGTGTTGATCAATCTGATCGGCAATGCCCTCAAGTTTACCGATAAAGGATCCATCATCGTTCGAGTCTTGAACGATCCCGACCGGAACATCGACGGCGCCATTCGATTTTCCGTCAGCGACACGGGAATCGGCATTCCTTCCAACAAACTCATTTCGATCTTCGACAGTTTTACGCAGGCCCATGCCTCCACGACCAGGCAGTATGGTGGGACAGGACTCGGCCTTTCCATCACCAAACGTCTCATCGAAAGCATGAACGGACGGATTTGGGTTGACAGTACAGTGGGAAGGGGAAGCACCTTCCATTGTACCGTCTTGCTGCAGAATCAAACAGAACCGCTCCATCAAAAATCCACGATGTCGATCAACCTTGCGGGAGTCAGAGCGTTGGTCGTGGACGACCATCCCATCAACCGCCTCATACTCTGTGAACTGCTGAGTGCTTGGGGAGCTTGCGTGACGGAAGCGAGCGACGGAATGACGGCATTGGACACACTTGGCCACGCATCCGAACGAGGACGGCCGTACGAGCTTTTGCTTCTCGACTGTCGCATGCCAGGGATGAGCGGCTTTCAGGTTGTGGAACGGCTGAAACTCTCAATCAACGCGAGTGGCCCGACCGTTATCATGCTGACTTCCGATCATTGGGCGGACGATATCGCCCGAACATATGACCTGGGCCTCGGAGGTTATCTCATCAAGCCTATCCGACGGTCCGATCTCTTGCAAACGCTCGGGATCGCCCTCGGTCGAACAAAAGGCACACCGCCGGCTGGCGTGGAAGCCACCGCGCCACCTCCGTCTACATCGCGGCGGGCCTTGCGCGTGCTGTTGGTAGAAGATTCCCCGGATAACCAACTGTTGGTACGGTCATATTTGAAGCAAACCGATTACTTCCTCGACGTGGCAGAACACGGTGCTGCCGCCTTGGAGAAATTCAAGTCCGCTCATTACAACGTCATCTTGATGGACGTACAAATGCCGGTGATGGACGGCTATGCCGCGACAAAGGCGATTCGATCATGGGAGAAAGATCATGATCTCCCAGCCACACCGATCATCGCTCTCACGGCATTGGCTCTCAAGGAAGAAGGCGCCCGCATTATGAAGGCAGGGTGCGACGCCCATCTTACAAAACCTGTCAAGAAATCCACACTGTTGGATGTTCTTCGCGCCTATGAGGAACACGTCGCCTAACCATGCACTCCTCACGACCTGAGCCGACAGACAAACTCACCGTGGAGATCAGCCGCGACCTGGAAGAAATCGTCCCCATTTTCCTGAGCAACCGGAAGAAGGATGTGCAAACCCTCCGGGTCGCGTTGGACAAACGGGACTTCCACACCATACAAACACTGGGCCACCGCATGAAAGGCGACGGGGGCGGTTTTGGATTCGATCGAATTACGGAAATCGGAGCGGCGATGGAACGCGCGGCAAAACTAGAGGATCGCGCGACAGTCGAACAGCACATTGCTCAGCTGGACGATTTTCTCTCGAAAGTTCTTGTCGTCTATCGATAGGGACTTAGCCGCAGCACGATCCTGACCTCCTAGATTGCGAATTTTTACCAGGGACATTCGGACGGCATCTCATCATCACTCAGCCTTACCCTGAAGGTAAATGAGGTGAGATGCGTGAGTTACACAGAGAATATGGTCTTATCACTGATGGTGTAGACTGCAGGCCGGCAGAAAACAGCGTGCCCACTAGCGCTCGGCTCGTCAAAGGAAGCTCTCATGTTGACAACCGCTCCGAGATCCACCAACCAGCTAACCCAGTCAACGACAAATCGGTCGCCGCATTTGCGAGTCGTCAGCTGAATTTCGCCGTCGCCAGGTACCGCATGAACTCGTAGGTGCTATCAAAAACATCGCGAGCTTCCTCCACCGTATATTTGTCCGCTCCTCGCAGGGTCGGATGCCGCCATGCCGAGCTTACCATCCGAAGAAGATTCACCGTGGTCGCATAGTTTTGTTCCACGGCATTCCAACCGTCCTGCTTTCGTTTCCGATTCTTTCCCAGATTGATCTCGATCGGCTGGAGCCAATGGTCCCAAGATTGAGTGGCCTCGGGGTCAGGACACGCAATTCCATGTTTTTGCGCTTCTCTTGCGATATAGCGTAGTCCTACCTCTATGGCGCGTGAAAGATGAAAGATGCAGGCTGTTCCACAACCGAGAGTCAAACACTTCCTCCCTTCCTCAAGATCAAATCGAGTTTCAGGAAACCGCTCATATACTTTGTCATCAATCTGGGTTCTCGCACACTCTAAGAAATCCCGGTTTTCTGAAGGAATGTGATAGAGGACAAGCTCATCACAAAGCCGGGTGGTCAGCTCGGTGAGACCGGCCAGGATGCCTTCGTAGGAACAGGTGCTTTCCCAGATGTTCTTCGCAAGCCGATCCACCTGTTTGTGCGTCAGTGGAAGAGAGAGTTTTTCGGCATAGCTCCGAGCTACTTCGAGGTGCCGAAGAAACTCCTCTTGATGCGCCTCTTTTACCGTCTGTATGTCCGCTTGGAGCCGACAACTGACTTTCATCTGCTCCAAGAGCATGACCATCCAGTACAGCAGCGACGCATCGACCTTTATCATGACAGAGCCACTCCTCAATGCACTGAGGAATACTAAGTATTTGCTCCTAATGATTTAAGGATGCCCGATTTTGATCGATTCCGCAAGAGGAAAGCATAATTACAACAGTCATCACACGATGGAGTGCGATTTTATTACCGAACGAGATTTCATACGGAGGACTCTCAGCGCCCGTCAGGCGGATCATCGCCATATCCGGTATGGGTCAAAGTATTGGTAGAGTCTGGAGAACAGGTTGTGTATAATGCGGTTCGGGGATGTGACTCCAATATTCCTCCCCATTCTTCGACCGCAGCAACAGGCCTGCATGCTCATATGCAGCAAACCCTGCGGGATTCCGAGTCGCAATCCCATTCCCACAGGTGGGGGGCTAGCTCAGTTGGGAGAGCACTACGTTCGCAACGTAGGGGTCGGGGGTTCAACTCCCCTGCCCTCCACCAACCTTCCCTGCAGCTCCGGTTGGCTCACCTCATGCCTCTCTCTCCTTTGATTCGCTTCGGCACTTCAACGTGGACCTACGAAGGCTGGCAAGGACAGGTCTATTTAAAAAAGTACGGCAAGACGACGTTCGCACGGGAATGTCTGGGCGAGTATTGTCAATGCCTCCACGACGGCGAACCCCTCTTTCGCACCGTCGGGAACGATTCCACCTTCTATCGGCCACCCACTGCTGGCCAGCTTCTCCACTACCTGAACCAGACTCCTGAAGACTTCGAGATGTGTTTCAAGGTGTGGGAAGAGATTACCATCCCATACTTTGCGCGGCACGTCCGTTACGGGGTAAAAGCCGGACAACCGAATCTCCGTTTTCTCGATGCACAACTATTCATCGACCTCGTGCTGATGCCATACCGCGAGGCGCACTTCGAACCACATCTGGGACCTCTGCTCTTTGAATTTCAACAACTCCGGATGCCCGCGAGCGAGTTTTGCTTTCGGCTTGATCGCTTCTTCGGCCAGCTACCGAATGATTTCCGCTACGCGGTCGAGATCCGCAATGCCGCCTTGCTCGGACCGGACTATAGCAAGATCTTAGAAAGCCATGGCGTGGCACACGTCTACAATCACTGGTCCTATATGCCACCGTTGCTGTCTCAGCACAAACGGATGGAGGAACGCTTCACAGCGCCATTCACGGTGATCCGTCTCCTCACGCCACTGAACATGAGTTATGAAGTGGCGAAGAAACGAGCGGCACCTTACAACAAGATCGTGAAAGAGCTGCCCCAGATGCGGAAAGAAACCATAACTCTCATCAAACAGGCCGTCGGAGAGAATCGACAAGCCTATGTGCTGGTGAACAATCGATCGGAGGGGAATGCACCGCTTACGGTGCAGGCACTCGCAAGTTACTTTCGTCATGAAGGTTGTAAGGGTGAAGGATTCCTTATACCGTACTAATGATCGCCTCTCCATCCTGCTTGGCGCCTTTGATGAAGACGCGTCGCCCATCAACTTGTAACCGGCCTTCGGCGAAGAGTTGCACGGCGCGAGGGTAAATTTTGTGTTCCTGCACGAGGATTCTGGCAGCGAGAGTTTCTGGAGTATCACCGTCGAGGATGGGCACAGCTGCTTGAATGATAATTGGTCCTTCATCCACACCTTCCGTGACGAAATGCACGGTGCACCCAGCCAACTTGCAGCCCCAGTCGATGGCTTTCTTCTGCACGTCCAATCCAGGAAATGACGGCAGCAAGGAAGGGTGAACGTTCATCATGCGGTTCGCATAGGCATTGACCAGCACCGCCGTGACGATTTTCATGTAGCCCGCGAGCAAGACCAGTTCGACCTCATGCTGCTGAAGAATTTCCAGAAGCGCGCGATCGTAGGCTTCACGACTATCCGGTCGTCCGGCGAAGAGCTTGGGATCCACAAATAGGTCTTTGAGCCCGTGTTTCCGAGCACGCTCCAGTGCGACCGCATCCTTCTTATTGCTGATAACCACGACGATTTGAGCCTTCACCTGTCCCGCTTCGATTGCGTCGATAATAGCCTGCAGGTTGGATCCCAGACCGGAAGCGAGTACCGCTACCCGCAATGGAGTCGTTCGGCTAATCGACATATTCGACCTCCGGTTCCTCACCCGTGGAGGACAAGATTTCGCCGATCTGCCAGCCTTGGTCTCCCAGCGCTGCGGCGCGAGCCAGCACCACGGACACTGCATCAGGCGGCACCACGAGAATCAGTCCGATCCCCATGTTGAACACCCGGTACATCTCTTCACGCTCGATCTGTCCCAAACGGCTCATCACGTCGAAGATCGGGGGCACCGACCAAGCCGTGCGTGTAATCCTAGCCCGAGTTCCCTTCGGCAACACGCGCGGCAAGTTCTCCGTAATGCCTCCGCCGGTAATGTGTGCAATGCCTTTGATGGGAAACTGCTCGACGAGCGACAAAATTTGCTTCGCATAAATTCTGGTGGGTGTCAGCAGCACCTCCCCGAGCGAACCACCAAGTTCCGGGATGCGACTGGCAACGGTCAGTTGGGCTTGTTCAAACAGTACTCGCCGGGCCAATGAGTAGCCATTGCTATGGAGGCCCGAAGAGGCCAGACCGACGACCGCGTCCCCGGACACAATGTACCGGCCATCGATGATCCTTGAGCGATCCACGGCCCCGACGGCAAAACCGGCCAGGTCGTACTCTCCTTCGGGATAGAATGACGGCATTTCGGCCGTTTCTCCCCCGATCAATGCACAGCCCGCTTGACGGCATCCTTCGGCGATTCCGGCCACCACTTCCTGAGCCTTAAAGACGGATAACTTCCCAGTCGCAAAATAGTCCAAAAAGAACAATGGTTCCGCCCCGCTCACCGCAATATCGTTGACACACATCGCCACCAGATCGATGCCGACGGTATCGTGTTTATCCATCAGGAAGGCAATCTTCAGTTTGGTCCCGACTCCATCCGTGCCCGAGACAAGTACCGGATCTTTATACTTGCCGGCTTGAAAGCCAAAGAGGCCGCCGAAGCCTCCTAAATCGGTCAGGACCTCGGGGCGGAAAGTCGATCGTACGAGCGGCTTGATGCGGTCGACAAATTCATCGCCGGCATCGATATCCACACCGGCATCACGATAGGTCGTCATAGAGAGAATATCCCGGATAGGCTACGGTTGATGTTGAGGTTGAGTCCGGAGGGCGTCTGCGAGCTTCTTGCCATGAACCTTGACCTTCACCCTCTCTTCGGAGGGCGCATCTTAGCGGAGGGTCCAGAGGAGGTCAACGCGCAAGTCCTTCCTCTATCTTTTCAGCATTTTCTTGCCACTGCAGGAGAATGTCCTACCATGGTGTAGGAACAAGACCTATTCTATTTTACGTATGAGTGGGAAACACTTCACTCCAGCCCAACGAACCACCAGGAGGAGTTGGTGGCAATCTTAATAGTCGACGACTCTCCCGACGAGCGTCTGTTGCTTCATCACATATTGAAGACCGCGGGATACCGGGATTTGATCACGGTCTCCTCCGCTCGTGATGTCTTCATGCATTTGGACCTTGATCATGAAGGCGCAAACGGCGTCAAGACGGATCTCATCTTGATGGATATCAAGATGCCGGATATCGACGGAGTCGAGGCCTGTCGTCGCATCAAAGCCATCGATGCGTGTGCGGGAATTCCGATCATCATCGTGACGGCGCGGGACCAAAGGGACTTCCTACAAGCCGCCTTCGAGGCCGGGGCGACCGACTATATCCGAAAACCGGTGGAGCGGGTGGAACTCCTGGCGCGAGTCAAGGCCACGCTCAAACTCAAACGGGAAACAGAGGAACGAAATCACTGGGAACAGGAACTGACAAAGGTCATCAGCGAGCTGGATCGTACACTGCGCGACATGGCGACACTACAGCAATTGATCCCTGTTTGCCCCTCATGTAAGAAATCCCATCCCCTCCACATGTCTCAAGCCGCGCTCGACGAATATATCCGGAGCCACCCCCAGACGAAGTTTCAAGATCTCATTTGCTCCGTCTGCGCCGGGCACTGATACTGCCGGCGTCGACTTCAGCTTTCCGGCCGCATCTCCACATCGAGCAACTTGATCTTCCGATGAAGATGACTTCGCTCGATCTTGAGATCTTCGGCGGTCCGTGAAATGTTCCAATGGTGTTCCCGAAGTTTACGGCTGATGTATTCCTTCTCAAACGCGTTTCGAGCGTCTCGCAGCGAGTCATACGCCTTGGCGAGGAGTGAATGGGCCGCGTGGTTGGCCGCCGGCGCCACGGCGGCCGTCCGCCCCTGTAACGACAGGGTGACATGAGAAGCTTCGATCACAAACCCCGGCACCATGATCATGAGACGTTCGATGAGATTCCTCAGTTCCCGGATGTTCCCGGGCCATTCGTATTGCCGGAACACGACCATCGCCTCGGGAGAAACTTCCTTCATCCGCAATCCTTGCTCTTCCACATGGGTCTTCATGAAATGCTGTACCAAGGCCGGAATATCGTCTCTCCGCTCCCGCAGCGGAGGCACGACGATGGGCACCACGTTGAGACGGTAGTACAGATCCTCCCGAAACTGTCCCTTGCCGATTTCCTTTTCCAAATCCTTGTTGGAAGCCGCCAGGACCCGTACATCGACTTTCATCAATTTGGTTCCGCCGACTCGCGTGAATTGTTGTTCCTGCAAGGCCCGCAATACTTTGGCCTGCGTATTGAGACTCATGTCGCCGATTTCGTCCAGAAACAGCGTGCCTCCATCGGCTTGTTCGAACTGCCCGCGCTTCATGGACGTGGCGCCGGTGAAAGAGCCTTTCTCGTGACCGAACAATTCGCTCTCGATCAACGTTTCAGGGATGGCGGCGCAATTGACGGCCACGAACGGATGGTCCGATCGGGTACTGTGCATATGAATCGCCCGCGCCACCAACTCTTTTCCGGTTCCATTCTCGCCCCCGATCAACACCCGACTGTTCGTAGGACCCGCCGTTTGGATGAGTTCCCGTAGCCGCTGCATGGCCGGAGACTGGCCCACCAACTCGAACTTTTGCTGAACCTTGTTCCGCAGCGACCGATTCTCTTGCGCCAATCGGAACTGCTCCAACGCTTGTTTGACGCGGTGAGTGACGTTCTCCAAGGACAACGGCTTCTCAATGTAGTCGTACGCCCCCAGTTTGATGGCTTTCACGGCGGTTTCTATCGAGCCATGCCCGGAGATCATCATGACCTGCGTCGCGGGCGCGAATTCTTTCACACGCCGCAAGGTTTCCAATCCGTCCATCTCCGGCATCCAGATATCCAAGATCATGAGATCCGGCGGGTCGGTTCCGTAGATCTTCAAGGCCTCGACGCCATTGGCCGCCACCGACACGTCATACCCTTCATCTTCCAGAATGCTTCGCAGTGACGTACGAATCGCTTCTTCGTCATCCACCACTAGAATCGATGCCGACATAACTCCCTTCTCCTTGCCACCTACCCTCCGCGGACCGTCCTACACCGGCAAATCGAACGTAAACACGGCCCCCCTCGGATGATTGTTCCCGACCTGAATCTGTCCTTCATGGTCGGTGATGATCCGGCGGACGATCGCCAGCCCCAACCCGGTTCCAGTTTTTTTGCGTGTAAAATAGGGCACAAACAATCGTTCCTGATCCTCGGGAGTGATGCCGGGCCCCTCATCCGCGACGGTGACGACCGCACGGCGACGTTTCGTATCATATTTCGTTCCGACCCACAGTCGCCCTTTTTGATTCATCGCTTGAACCGCGTTGTCAAAGAGATTGACGAAGACGCGTCTCATCTGTTCCCGATCGAAATTGATGAGCGGCAAGTCGTCGTCCAGTTCCAAAATCAGCTCGATATCCTTCTGGGCCTCGCGATAGAGGGTGGCCACTTCCCTCGCGACATCATGCAAGGATTGCCGAGTCATTTGTGGAGCGGGCAGGCGGGCGAATTTTGAAAATTCGTCCAGCATCTGCTTCAGGCTCCCCACTTCGTTGATGATGACGTTGGTCGCGTCGTCGAACACCCGGTCAAGGTCGGGAGATTTCTCGAAGAACTTCTTGCGCAATCGCTGAGCCGACAGCTGAATCGGCGTCAGTGGGTTCTTGATTTCATGGGCGACGCGCTTGGCGACCTCCTGCCAAGCCGCGACCTTCTGTGCCTTGATCAACTCCGTCAAATCTTCAAAGACCAGCACAAACCCCAGATCCCTGTTGGTTTCATCCCGCATCCGAGAGGCTTTCAAACCAATGGTGATGAGCTTTCCCTGGATATCCAGTTGTCCTTCCAGGTCCAAATCGTCGCGTTCATCGGCCAGCATACGGTCATACGCCGTCTGGAACGAGTCGAGACCGTATTCCTTGAACACCTCATTGGCCGATCGTCCTCTGAACCGGTCGGCAGTCAATCCAAGAATACGCTCGGCCGACGGGTTGAACGTGGTGATCGTTCCATAGCGGTCGATCGACAAGAGGCCGGCGGCGATCGTGTCCACGACTGTCTCGATATAGGCACGGCGGCGATCCAACTCGACATTCGTGTTTCGCAGGGTCAAGTTGGCTTCCTCGAGCTTGGACTTACTCCCCTGCAGATCCTGCGTCATCCGATTGAACGACTCGATCAGCGTTCCGATTTCATCTGTGGCCTTGGCATCGATCTGCACCGACAGATCGCCGTGGGCGACGGCTTCGGTCGCTTCCGCCAACCGCTGAATCGGGACGGTGATGCCGCGCGCCACATAAAACCCGAACCACGTCGCACTGAACAGAATCAACACCGCCACGACCGCGACAAAAAGATACGCCCCGGCCTTAATGGGATTCTTCATCGCCTTGATTTGCTTGTACGCCATGTATTGGCGACCGATCCCCTCCATTTTGGTCAACAGCGATTCAGGGACGTAGGTTTCGACGACCACGACTCCCTCCAGCTCGCCTCGGCGGCTTCCGGAAGCCACCGGAACGGCAGCGCGCACCAACCGCCCCGTCTGGGCCTCCTGGACGGAGGTAAACTCTTGCTTGCCGTTAATGACCTGTAAGACCAGCTGGCTGATCGGCAGATCCAACACTCCGGACGGAATGTCATGATCAAGGGCCTTGGTGAGTGTCTCCATTTTGTTCGAAAACACTTCGATTCCCGCCACACCATATTCCATCCGTTTCCGAGCCATCGCCGCGATCAGGAGATCGCGCTGGAAAGGGATCAACATATCTTCGCGGAACAGTTCCTGGGAAATCGCCCGCGCGCTGTTCACCGCGAGCGCGACATGCCCCGCATGCTGCATGCGAGCCACCTCATACGAGTCCTTCATGACCTTTTCGATGTGCTCGCTGAACCACACATCGACAGCCTTGTTGATCAACCCGCTGGCGACGAACGCCAAGAGCAGCGTCGGGATCAACGAGAACCCGATAAAGGCCGCGATAAGCTTGGTCCGAAACCCTGATCCGACCAGACGGTGTCGGCGTTCGAAATAGGCCTTGATCAAATTTCTGGACAGGAGGAGCACCAGCACCACGAAGCCGATCAGGTCCAAATTGACCAGGAGGAGAACCAGTGCGTAGCTCGTGGTCGGCAGGAAGGAGCCGCTCTCTTCGGAACCTGGCGCAACCACTTGTGAGTAATAAAGCGTCAGTGCCACGCAGGGAACGAGGAGGATCAGTACAATCCAGACAGGGCGAAGATGGGGCGGTTTTCGTTCCGGTTCTTTCGGTGGGTCGGTCAACGCGGGCCGCATGTGGCCGCCCCTCATGACCGGCTGAACCTCCGGAAGTCCTCTGGAGACAGGTCTTAATGCACTTGGGGGATGATCGAGCTCTGACATGCAGTCGCCTTCCGGCACCGTCAACGCAGGGAACCAGGAATTTGTCCCACTATAGCCGACTTACAAGACAGTCACAAAGCTTGCCGCACATCTCGCAGCACCCAAAC
The DNA here is from genome assembly GCA_002083365.1 of Nitrospira sp. SG-bin1. NCBI lineage: Bacteria > Pseudomonadati > Nitrospirota > Nitrospiria > Nitrospirales > Nitrospiraceae > Nitrospira > Nitrospira sp. SG-bin1. The sequence goes on from LVWS01000032.1 coordinate 189,589, forward strand.
CGGGCAGCTCACGGATCCTAAAGATGGGAAACTACTTCGGTGATGCCAACGTGACATACTTCATGCGAAGCGCATAGAGCATGTCGCGCAGGACCGTCTGCTCATCAGGGGTCAGATTGCCCTTTGTCTTGTTTTCCAAGACAGACAAGAGATCGATGATTTCCTTGGCTTGCGGCAGATTGACGGGTATTGGAGCCTGCGCAGGATCCAGTTGCTCGCCCATCAGCATGAGCGAGGACGAACCCAATGAGATCACGAAGGATGAGAACGTGACCGGAGGTGTCGGAGGTGCTTGAGCCTGAGATGGTTCGGTCGACGATGTCGCAGATGTCGTTTGCGCGGCAGGCGACGGCGAGGCGGGAGCCTGCTCGGCTCCTCCGCTGGCCCGCCGATCACGAACGACGAATCCTTGCTCCTCCGCCATAGCTCCTCACTCCTCCGGTATGGCCGGTACCCTACCATAGGGTCCATTCGGTCGCAAGCCACCAGCCGACCGGACGCGAGCCGACGGGGACCTGATACCTCCCCGCGCTATGCGTGGTGTCTGTTCCCGTCTGGAAGCTATCGAAGGCGCGTGTTAGGCAAGGAATTAGCCGGCGCTGCGTTCGCTCTGCCTGAGTACTTGCTGTTCGGACTCCACCTCACGACCCCATGCAGCCTGCGTGAAACCGGCACCCTCAAACTCAATACTCCCCGCCGGCCAGTTGACGGCGAGCCGCCAGATGGTGGCCGTATAGCGAGGGCTCACCTCGGAGCTGCGCTCGACTCCCGCCAGGGGAATGGGCCCGAGTGCGGCACTCGGCGTGGCCCAGTCGATATTGATGCGAAGGTTAGTCACCTCGTGGAAAGTGAGCCTAGCCGGGACGATGAAAAAGGTGATTCGATCGCTCACCCTCTTCCATTCAAGGATGTAGTCTAAGTCCAACTCGAGCTCACCCGCGCCATACTGTCCTTCAGCGATACGCAAGCCATGGACATGGCAGTCATGCCAGGACATCGACTCGAAATCCGCTGTGGACCACGTGCGCTGATTCATCGTGACTATCAATAGCGCAACATAGCCGTCACTGCGTTCTCCCAAATCGTTCCTTGAACCCGTCACGCGCGTCGCCAATGAACACGAGCAATTCATCCTCCGAAACAGTGATAACCTCGATGTTGAGGCGAGCTGCTTCCTGATACATCGCGCCTGCAACGTATCCTTCTGCAACGAACAGCCTTTGCGGCAACTTGCCTTCGCGACCCTGCCCCTGCAGCAGCAAGCGGCGCGACTCTTGCGCGGACGGACCTGTGGCGCGAGAGGAATACATTTCCATACCAAGAATGTAGCAACTCGCCGCGTCCATTAACGCGATACAATCAAAGTCGCCATTTTGTTCCGTGATAATAGGCGCATCATTGAGCCGGAAAGCAATCCACGCATCGTTGACCTTAAATTGATTGGGGTGACGCATGAGCCGCACTACTAGTGACGCCTAACGTTTGGCTTCAGGTGGCCCGCACAAGTTCTCGAATCGAGAGAGCTAGGCTCACAGACTGAGGTATTACGACGCAAGCCATCTGCTGCATGTCAGAAAGCTGCATCCCGTGGGTCCGCTGAGCTGTCGATTGATTGCACTTTAGAATGGTCAAAATTATCTGATCAAACTGCAACACCGTGGCGCGACCGAGGTACGGCTCGTTATCAGGCATGAAGACAGCCGAGTCTTTCGAATCGGATTGTATGGGCATCGGGTCCTCAAACCACCTCACTACGTGTAGGCCGACCTGCATAAGAGCCAGATCCGCAGGTTCCTATCCGCCCAACACGCCGCTACGGTTTGCGAACTGTACGCCTGGACTGCTGGCGTTTCAATAGGGAGAGACGGTGTCTATAGAGAGCAGACGCCATTGAAGCAACGGCAGTTCTCGGTATAGAGTGGCGGCATCGATGTCGGAACGATTCTCCAAACTCGTCGGGATCATGGCGGCGCTGCGCGCCCAGAACGGCTGTCCCTGGGACCGGAAGCAGACCCACGAATCGCTGAAGCCCTATCTGCTCGAGGAAACCTACGAGGTCTTGGAGACGATTGACCAGGGCGATACGGCCAAGTTAAAGGAAGAACTGGGCGACGTCCTGTTACAGGTGATTTTTCACGGCCAGATCGCCGCCGAGAACAGAGCCTTTACCGTAGACGATGTGCTGGACACGCTGAACGAGAAACTTATCCGCCGGCATCCCCATGTTTTCGGGACCGAGGACCAAGCCGGTTTTCTCACCAACGGGGAACAGGTCCTCAGCCAATGGGAACAGATCAAACGCGCGGAGCGGAACGCGGCAGGGAACAAACAATCAGCGCTCGAAGGAGTGCCCAAAACCCTGCCGGCCCTACTGCGCGCCTATCAAACGCAAGCCAGAGCCGCCCGGGTCGGATTCGATTGGCCGCACAATGCCGCAGGCTTCGAACAGATCTTCGGCAAGGTGGCGGAAGAAATCGGCGAGCTCAAGGACGCGCTCGCTCAGGCCGGGAGCCAGGTTGAGGCTGAGATTAAGAATGAGCGAAGCCAGTCTGACGGACAGACAGACATCGAGGCGGAACTCGGTGATATCTTGTTCTCGCTGGTCAATCTGGCCCGCTTCGTAAAAGTTAACCCGGAAGAAGCGCTTCGCCGATCGACCAATCGATTCATCGACCGATTTCACCTGGTGGAAGCGCAAGCAACAGAGCAAGGTCGGTCTCTACCAGACATGACGCTGGCGGAAATGGATGTGCTCTGGGAACAGGCGAAACAACGCCTGCATCACCACCCTAAGGACGCATCCGAACAAGCGCCCTCTTCACCATCGAAGGACACAAGTCTATGAGCGAAAATCAGGGACCGTACCAAGAAGGAAAGCGTGCGGGGCTGCATCCGTTGATCGTTGTCTTTGGAATATTGATCGGACTGTGGCTGTTCGTTGCTCTAATCGTTCCCAGTTCGAGGAACAAACAGGCGACCGGGACGGAGGGCCCCACTGTCTCGGTCATCGAAGATCCGGAAGCGGCGCCGGTCATGTTTAAAGTCCAAACAACCCTTTTGGATATGAACACGTTGGGGTTGGTCGTTCCCCCTCAAGCGACGGATAGTCAGATCGTCGCCCTTTTGAAACGCCTCAAACAAGCACGCCTGGACGGCATACTCGGTGAGCAGCTTCCCTCCACGACCCCCGGCCACAAACTCGGTGCTCACGCCATTGCAGACATCTTCATCTTTTCAGAGAAGCACCTCGCGGAAGCCGATACGCTCCGGACTTTGGCGCGAGGGGCCCATGCGCCGGGGACGCTCTATCCGAATGCCGTCCCGTTCGAGGTGGCCATGGAGCATGTGCGTGGCCATTACCGTATTGACTTGAACGATACCGGCAGCCCGGACAAGGGATCGCTCGGTTTCGCGGACGAGTCAGGGGTCCACTCGAGACACTATCGAAGAATTTTTTAACCGACGGCTTGCGACGTTCCTCGCACACCATCAGAGACCGGCTCGTCTCTTCACTTCCGCCTGAATCGCCGATTGTTCCGCCACCAGGAACGCTTCAAGCTTGGGGAATAAATGGGCCAAAGAGCCCGCGAACGGGGGCACCATCACATCACGTCGTTCCGTCAACATGCCCTCCTCTTCAGCCACTCGCATCTTTCGATCTGCAATCGTTTTAGAGAGAATGTTGCTCAACATCAATTGCTGACCCGGTGATCCGCCGATCATCCCGAAGAGACGACGCTTCATGACTTCCAGCTCTTCGGGTATCGAAACCTTCACGCGCACGCCGTGCGGCGTCGGCCAAGTCGACCGTTGAATCGAATAGTCATAGGAAAACACCTGTTCTCGAGGCTCGCGAAACGGACCGGTGACATCCACGATGGCAAAAGCATGTTCAGTTGACGACATGGTTCACGCACTCCTGGGCCATGAAAACGCCCTCTATCGACCCCACTATAAGAGCTTGAAGTTGAAGAGGACAAGAGGCTATTTATAGAGCGGCGGTTGTCCATAAGAGCCACCGGCCGGACAGTTCCGGAAATGCTGGACTTTGGCAGCGACCCAGTGCAGCAGCGGTGCGTGAGATTCAGAGCCTGAAGCAGGTTTCTGACACGCGCCCACAGATTCCAACCGAGTATTCTTCCGGGTGAAGGTATGGCCAAGAAAGGCTATCCTGGACTTGTCTTGGTCCCCCCTAGCGATCGAACGATCTTACGACGCCGCATACTACGCTGGTCGTTGTGTCTCATCGCTCTGATCTGGGGTGCATCAACATTGAGCGTGTGGCGACCCACCTCACACGATAGCGTAAGCTGTCCGCCTGCTGTCGGGCAGGAAACCTCGGTCGATTCCCCTGAAAAATGTGGCCAACTGGAACCGATCCCAGAGCCCCCATCGAATCCGAACGAATTCACTCTGACACAAGTCTCACAGGCTGAAGGCCTGACCGAATCCAAGGATCCCCTGCCTTCACCTCCTGATCCCAATCGGCCCGCGGCAGAGCACAATCATGATCAAGCCTCACAACCTCAGCCATCCGAGCCGGCCCACCATCCCGTGAACCACGACGTTGCCCCTCACACGAACGACAAATCAGCAGCACGCTTGCCGGCCGCGATACCTTCCCAAAATCCGACGATCGACGTTCGCTTACCCGATGCTCCCGCAACACCGCAGAGTCACGGTCCAGACCCAAAGCCGACGTCCTCCGAGCTGACCATCCGTCCCGTTGACCACAACGTTGCATCTTTAGGAAACGACGGATCGGCATCAAGTGCGACCTCAAAACCTGCCCAAGATCCGGACATCGACGTTCGCTTGGCCGAACAGGGCGATGCATTTGCCCAGTATCGCCTCGGACGGTTCTATGCCCAACAGAATGGACGGCAAGCGCCCGAATCCGTGAAGTGGTATAAGAAAGCCGCTACCGGTCTTCGGCATTTGGCAGAAACGGGCAACGGGCAAGCCATGTACGTGCTTGGCGTCATGTATGCCTATGGGCGAGGGGTCACAAGGGATACAGAACAAGCACGGCGGTGGTTGACGCAAGCGGTTGAAAATAAGATCACGGCGGCTCAGCCGGTTCTTACGAGTCTAGAAACGAATCGTGGGACTGATCCCAGATCCCCGACAAGCAACCGAAGCAAAAACGTTAGTCAGCACCATTAAGCGGGCTTCAAACGGGAGAATAGCTGGGATCCTGGACAGTTCTCTCTACAACCCCTAGGCGCTGGACGAACATTCGCTTGATAAGTAACTGCTTCCTCTCCAGCATAATGGCTTAACGGCCTGGACGCAAAGAAGACGTCCAGGCCATCGGATCTAGCGGGATTCGATGTGGATCGACACCGGCACCGGATTGGACACAATGTCGTACACCGGTGAAAACTTCATTAATTCCTCTAACCGCTCTGCGGACGCATCCGACTTGATAGTAAACGCAACGCGAATCTGCTGATAGCCCTTTCTGGCGCTGTCAGAGAGGCCGAGGAAACCGTGGAGATCGAGATCTCCTTCCAGCTTTGATTCAACCGACTCGATATGGATGCCCCGCGCGGCAGCGTGGAAGACGAGGGAGGTGGTCAGGCAGGCGGCCAAAGCATGAAGCACAAATTCGACGGGAGTTGGCCCTTGGTTCTTTCCCAGCAATACCGGCGGTTTGTCTGTATCGAGTACAAAGGGTGTGGTACGGAACGTATCCTCCTGCCCGGCTCCGTAAAAGCTTTTGATCGTGGAGCGATTGTGGCTGCCGTCAATCCACTGGTTTGCGGCGCGAAATCGGAATGTCGCAAGACCGGGTGTGCGCCGAACCGCCTCCACGGTCTCGCCGATCCTACCCACATCGACCCCGTTAATGATTTCATTAATGGTTGTTTGCGACATATGTGCATCTCCTTCTCTCTGACATTGGATGTTGATATGTTGCCGAAAGAAAAGCCGGTCGGCATTCCGGCATAACGAATCCCAGTTCATCCCTGCACCCGCTCAAGCTGGAATTGTTCAAACACCTGGCCACACGATGACACGCTGGATTGCGGCGAACAGAATGTGCGCACAAGAAGATCCCACGAGAACATCTGCTGACGGTTCCACGAAGCCAAAGACAATGCTCGTGCAAGAAAACAGTACCCGACGACAACCCTGGTACTTGTTCCGATCAATTGCACCCAATGAAGCCACTGGAGCGGTCCCCACGATCCGGCCAAAAGCATAGCGAGATACGCCACACGCACCTGTACGGGAAAGGCAGTGAGGTCATGCGTCAGACTCCTCACATGAATGATCTGAACGACACAGAGAACCATCGCCGGAAAGATTCCCGCCTGCCAGGCGAAGAGGCCGACGCCGAGTAGGACTACAGTTATCGCCCAGTACCACCAGCCAAGGTCGTGACTCGTCGTCATTGTTCTGCTCCTCATCGAGAGTAGATGATCTGATGCCGAGTCCCTAACGTGAGACCGTTTCTTTGCTCATACCAAGCTGCCGCACATACTGACTATGCAAAGTAGTCTCCATCGCTAGAACCTCGATGCTGTCAGCGTCACGTCTGTGCTCGCCCACGCGCGGCTGAAGCGCGCTTCCACAGCGGCCGCTTCCTTCTTCTTCCCCTGTGCCCAGAGTGCCTGCGCAAGCCCAAACAGGGACCAGCCGTTCTCCGGGAACCGACGAAGATCCTCGCGATACACCTTCTCAGCCTCAGCATGTCGCCCCGCTTTCACCAGCGCGGCGCCGAGCGAGTGCCGAATCGGGTAGTACCATTTGGGCGGTTCGAAGTAGAGTCCCCCATCCTCGATCCTGGCCGCCTCCCGGAAATAGTTGATGCCCCCATCAAGATCGCCGCGACGAGTCGCGATCTCGCCGGACAGGGCATGCACAGCGATCGAAAGCGCAGTCTTCCCATCCGTCCCATCGAGCGTCGCAGTGTGGATCGCCGATACCTGATCAAGTGCGCCTTGCGCCTCCGCCCACTCTCCTTTGGCGGCATGCGCCACTCCGCGGGCGTAATAGGCCATGGCGTACGAGAGACGGATATCTTCCGGTGGAAGGGATTCGGCAAGCACCTCGTCCCATTTTCCGAACGTTGTGAGCGTGAGGGCGTGGTACGGCAACATTTCCTGCAGCATCCCGACCTGGCGCGCAGCATCGAGGTTCACCTTTGAGGTGAGGGTGCTGGATGCCTCGATCGCCTGGGCACTGCGGCCCGCCATCGTGGAGGCGAAGGCGAGGAAGTGGATATTGTGCGGGTAGTACGCGAGCGGATAGACACCCGTGGGGTGCTGCCCTTCAATGAATACCTCGTCGCTGTGGATGGCATGCTGGTTGGCCTGCACAGCATCGTTCCAGCGTCCGACGCGAATATAGATGTGGGCAGGCATGTGAACCATGTGTCCTTCGCCCGGCATGAGACTAGCGAGTCGCTCGGCGCATGGCACCGCAGCCTGCGGATTCACCGCTTCAACCGCATGGATGTAGAAGTGGCACGCACCGGGGTGATTGGCGTTACGCGAGAGGACCCTCTCGAGCTGGCGCACGATTTCGTTCGTACCGGGGTACGGAGTCCCATCTGGGCGCCAGTAATTCCATGGGCGAAGGTCCATCAGCGATTCAGCGTACAGGGTCGCGGCATCAAGATCGTTGGGATAGGTTTTAACTACTTTGCCCATTGCACTCGAATACAACGTGTCCAATTTGGCACGGTCGGTCGGCGGGTCCGCCTCGTAGCGTTGCGCAAGCGCCTCGATGTAGGCACGCTCGGGCGCCGTGGCGTGGGATTTGAGCGACACCGCTTTCTGCACCGCCGCATACGCGGCAACTCCGCTCGCCGAGTCCATTGGAGCGTTGACGTGTGGCCCATAGGCAAGTGCAATCCCCCAGTAACACATGGCGCAGCTGGGATCTAGCTCCGCGGCACGTACGAACGAGCGGATCGCTTCCGCGTGATTGAATCCATAGACAAGTCGCAGGCCCTGGTCGAAGTACTGCTGCGTGACCGAGACTCGAGTGGAGATGCGTTTGTGGTGGGAACCGAGGTTCGTGTAAAGGGGGACTGTGTCAGACAAGCTCGTTGGCGACGTGGGCGCGGCCGTCGATTCCGTAGCTGAACTGGGGGTGGCCCAGGCGAGCAAGGCAGCCGCGGTGAACCCAATAATGTGAGGCAACTTCATGGCATGCCTTCTTCTTTCGGGTTCGGAATGCAATTGGTTGGATCGTGGGGTGGTGATAGTGCGGTGACCTGTGAGCAAATCGTAAATCGTTCTCATCATGCTCTCCTTATTGTGAGTGGATGACCCTATGCCGAGTCCCTACAGCAGCATTGATGCCGCGCTCCAAAAGCAAGATTGCGTGTTGAGTTTCAACGAGTTGGACAGAGGTCGGAGAAAGAAGGCGTCTTATGAGATTTCACGACTCGTGAAATCTCACGAAAGGATTGGTGAAATTTGGCAAATCTACACAGAACAGTTGTGACGAATGGGAACGAGGGGAAAAAGAATGACTTGAAAGGGAATGTAGATTCAACTGAGCATATGAATCCTCAACGCTTTCGTCGGATCTGAACGCATTGAGGCATTGAGTTTGGGAACTTACTCTTTCTTTACGCGATCACCACTCGCCGACTGACTCACGACGGCATTCCACTTTCGACGTGCCGTTAGAGCACCTTCTCGATCTCGCCCTTAGCCCGTGCGAGATTGATCCGCGAAGCATTGAAGCGAAACAGGGCTTCGATGTGGTTGTCCCTCGCCCGCGCCACGGACGTTTGAGCATTCGTTACTTCGATATTGGTTCCCAAGCCTGCGGTGAATCGATCACTCGCAAAGGCCAGTTCTTTCAGCGCCAATTCCAATCCTTTTTCGGCGACTGCCACCTGCTGTGTTGACGACTCCAGCATGAGAAGTGCTTGACGGACCTCAAGCGTGACTTGATCCGATATGTCCTTCATGCGGATCGATTCCTGCCTCACTCGGCTCCGGGTTTCCGAAATACGGCTTTCCCGCTGGCCTCCGTCGAAGATCGGAATCGAGAACAACAACCCAATTGAGCGAGTCGCCAGCGCGTCTTCCGGCTTCACCCCAATCCATCCGTAATCACCGGTCAGCGAGAGTGCCGGCAATCGTTCGCTCATCACGGAACTGAGGCTCAGCGCTATCAACTTCTGGCGGCTCTCTTGCGCTCTCAATTCAACTCGCTGTTCGCGCGCGGTCGTGAGAGCCGTCTCCGTGCGTTCAGGCTCCGCCGGTATGAACTTCAGCTCATCGGTCAACGTTAACTGCACGTCGAACGTGATACCAAGGGCACGGATGACGTTGAGACGTGCACTTTCCTGCTCATTCTGCGAAACGAGCAGCCGTTGCCTATTGTTCTCCAGTTGAACTTCCTCTCTGGTCACATCCAACCCCGTGGCAATACCTGCCGCTTTGCGGTCCCTTGCCAGTTTCAGCAGTTGCCGACTGAGCTCGATATCCGCCTCACGCGCCTTCACCGCTTCATCGGCCCGTAACGCCTCGATATAGAGCAGTCCGACCATCGCCATCACGTCGCGCTTCGTGACCTCCGCTTCCAAACCGGCCACATCGACGCCGGTTTTCGCGGCGCGCCACCGCTGAATGAGGCTGAGGCTGAAAATGTTCTGAACCAAGGTGGCCCGCGCATCATAGACTTCGAACGGTTCCGTCACACTGCGAGTTAATCCCAAACCGGAGAGCCGGTCGGCAGGAAGTCCGAAGGCGGCGAGATTGACCGTTTGGTTCCGGCCGTTCACATATCCGGATACATTCGGAAGCAAGGCTCCAAAACTGGCATCGGCTTGAGCCTGCACTGCGGCGATGCGCTCTTTTAGCAAGCGAACGTTGAGGTTGTTGTCGACGGCCGCCTGAATAGCCTCACGTAGGCTGAGCCGAAGTTCAGGGAAGACCAATCGCGTCGGATTTTCAAGACTGACCATTCCGCCAGTCTCACCCCAGAGGTCAACGGAAGGCAAACACAACAAGGCAACAAGCAATCCGATCGTGAAACGGAGGGATTTTATCCTTTGGAGCAACACCATGACGGTTCACCATGTCCTACAGAGGGAACATGCAACCACTGGGAGAAAGCCATATTCGCTTGTTCACACCGGAACTCCTTCTGCCCGCACGCGATGCATGACCGCTTCTCCATTACCTACCGCAATTGTCACGGCGGGGCGGCTGGATTGGGCCGTTTGTCCAATAACGCGATAGTAGAGCAAGGGAATGACGAACAGTGTGAGCATCGTCGAAGCGCCTACGCCAAACAGGAGCGAGACAGCCAGCCCTTGGAAGATCGGATCAAGAATGATCACGAAGGCGCCCACCATGAGGGCAGCGGCGGTCAAGAGGATCGGTCTCATACGAATCACGCCGGCCTTCATCACCGCCTCCAGCAACGGAACACCAGCACGCTCTTGAATCTGGATGAAATCTACGAGCAAAATCGAGTTTCGGACGATGATGCCGGCGAGCGCGATGAAGCCGATGATCGACGGAGCCGTGAAATATGATCCTGTCAACCAATGTCCCGGTAGAATGCCGATCAGCGTGAGTGGAATCGGAGCCATGATGATCAGCGGCGTCAGAAAGGATTGAAACTGCCCGACAATCAGGAGGTAAATCAGCAACATCGCCACGGAAAAGGCGATGCCCATGTCGCGAAACGTCTCATAGGTGATCTGCCATTCTCCATCCCATTTCATTGAGAGCTTATCTTCCGACCAGGGTTGGGAGGTGTAATATTGTTCGATCCGGTACCCTTCTGTTGGCCGATAGTCTTCCAGCTGCTTTCCAACTCCCAGCACACCGAACACGGGACTCTCCGCCTTCTCTGCGCCTGGTCCTCCTACGTCGGCCGTCACATACACCACGGCTTTCTGGTTCTTATGATAAATCGCTTTATCCTGCACCGTCTGTTCGACCGTGAGCAGTTCGGAGAGCTGGACGATCCCACCGCTCTTCGTTCTCAGTCCGAGTTCTCCGATATGTTCGAGCCCCGTTCTCTCCGCTAGCGGGAGGCGCAGTACGATGTGCACCGGACTCTTCTCCTTTGAAATGTGGACAAGTCCGATCTTTGCCCCCTCGAATGCCATGCGTAACGTGTGGACAATCTCCTCGGAAGGAATTCCAGCGAGGGCCGCTTTTGCCTGATCGACCGTGAAGACATACCTCACCTGATCTGCCTCGACAGAGTCGTCGACATCGACAACCCCTTGCGTAGACTCGAACAACGTACGTACCTCACTCGCGACGGCAAGTTGCCGACCATAGTCGGGCCCGTAAATCTCCGCCACAAGCACTGATTGCACAGGCGGACCTGGCGGCACTTCGACAACTTTGACATTGGCGCCGTACTGATGCGCGATCTCTTGAATCGAGGGATGCATCCGTTGTGCGATGTCATGGCTCTGAGCCGTCCGTCCAGTCTTGGGTACCAAGTTGATCTGAATATCCGCCTCGTGCGGAAGCGACCGCAGAAAATAGTGGCGCATCAGCCCGTTGAAGTTGAAAGGGGACGCCGTGCCGACGTAGGCCTGGTAGTCTCGCACCTCGGGAAGGGTTCGGACATATTGCGTCAAGGCCTTCGTGGCTCGGGCGGTTTCCTCCAGCGTCGTCCCTTCCGGCATATCGATCACCAACTGAATCTCGCTCTTGTTGTCGAACGGCAGCATCTTCATGACCACATGACGTGTGTAAAACAAGAGGCATGAGCCCGCCAGTAAGAGCGTGACCACGCCCAAGAACGTATAGGCCAACAACGGCCTCGTCAGCAGCGGAGAGAGGATTCGGCGATAGAGGCGCGCCGTGAAGCCAGTTTCATGTTCTTCATGATCAACTCCTCCGGCATCAACCATGGGACGGTACCAGGTTCGGTAGAACCACGGAATCACCACGAAAGCGACGAGCAGGGAAAAGAACATGGCGATAGAGGCATTGATCGGAATCGGCCTCATGTAGGGACCTATCAAACCGGATATGAAGGCTATCGGAAGAAGCGAGGCGATGACGGTGAAGGTGGCCAAGATCGTCGGGTTTCCAACTTCATCGACGGCATAGACCGCCGCTTCGTCATGGGGACGAAGGCGTAGCCGCAGATGCCGGTACGTGTTCTCGACGACGACAATGGCATCGTCGACCAAGATGCCGGTGGAGAAGATCAGGGCAAAGAGCGTTGCACGGTTGATCGTGTAGCCAATGAGCATGGATGAAAACAGCGTCAAGGCGAGGGTGAGCGGAATCGCGATAGACACAACAAAGGCCGGGCGCGGCCCCAACGCAACGCCGAGAAAGAGGACCACGGCGACGACGGCGATGAGCAGGTGCCAGAGCAAGTCGTTGGCCTTCTCTTGCGCGGTCTCCCCATAGTCGCGCGTGATGGTCACGCGGACATCCGACGGAACCGTCACGCCTTTCATGGCTTCAACCTTTCGGATGACCTGCTCGGCCACGGCCACGGTATTGACTCCAGCCTGCTTGGCGATGGCCACGGTCACAGCCGGAAGCTCGTGAGGGGTACGGTGTGAAGTATTAGGAGTGTTATCCGTCTTTTTCACCTCACCCCTAACCCCTGACGCCTCACCAATTCCTTCACCGAACCAGACATAGCTCGTCGCTTCAGCCGGCCCGTCGATGATCTCCGCCACCTGCCGCAGATAGACCGGTCGTTGATCGCTCACACCGACGACCAGACCTTCCAGGTCTTTGCGCGATCGAATGAAGCGCCCGGTCTTCACGAGAAAGTTCTCATTGCGGCTGTCGAATCGGCCCGTCGGCAAGGCTTGATTCTCACCGCGAATGACCGCCGCGATTTGCAAGGGGGTTAGACCATAGGCCTTCAGCCTTGCAGGCTCTATTTGGACCCGTAGCTCTCGCGTCCGTCCGCCGACAATGAACCCCCCTGATGTGCCGGCAACCTTCTTGATCTCCTCCAACACCTGCTCGCCCAATTGATTCAATTCAAACTCGCCATACCGTTCGCTCGAGATGGTGATCGTCACGATGGGGATGTCGTTCACGTCCTTCGGCTTGACTACAAAGGGTTCAGCACCAGGTGGCAACAGGTCTTGATTCGACATCAGCTTGTCATAAAGATCGACCAGACTCTTTTCCATCGACTGACCGACGTAGAAGCGGACAATGATCATCGCCCCGTCCGGCCTTGAGACTGAATACACGTACTCCACACCTTTGATTTCCGATATCTTGTGCTCGAACGGCTTGGTCAGTTGTTCTTCGACGACTTGGGCGGAGGCACCGGGAAAGGGCAGCCAAACATCCGCCATGGGAACGACGATCTGCGGCTCTTCTTCACGTGGCGTGGCAATGACCGCGAATACGCCAAGCAGCAATGCCCCCGACATGATCAGCGGCGTGAGCTTGCTCCCGATGAAGAAGGCAGCGATACGGCCCGAAAGACCGAGGCGATAGTTCTTCATTGGTTACCCGTTTTCGAGTTTAACGTTTCAAGTAACAGAGCCCGCTCCCCGGAAACCTGGGCAAGAGAACTCGCACCTGTTGACCGTGGTAACTGACAAGGCACACGACATGGTGTCGGCACAGCGGGTGATGCCATAGCATCGACGATCTTGACGACGGCACCATCAATGCCCCTAGCGGCATCGCGCAGCACCACCTCGCCGATATTCACACCAGACAGGATTTCGACCTGCTGATCGAGCCGCCGACCGATTTTGACCCAGCGAAGGTGGGCGATCTGACCCGAGCCAACGGCATAGACGCTCGTGAGTTCACCGCGTTCGACGACGGCGGTCCGTGGCACGAGAATCGTTTTGCTCGTTCCTTTGCTTAATTGGAATCGTCCGAACATACCGGTCTTCAGCCCCGGCTCCACAGGCAAGTCCACTTTCACAATGAACGTGTGGGTTTGCGAATCGCCAGCCGGCATAATTTGACCTACAACGCCATCCAACGCTTGTTCACCCAAAGCGTCAATGACCACAGAAATCTTGTCTCCGTGAGAGACCGATCTCAAATCTCCCTCTGCCACGGTCGCGTGAAGCCGTAGCTGCCGTGGATTTTCCATTCTCAACAAGAGCTGCCCCGGCGAGGCCAATTCCCCTGCCTCCACCATTTTCTCGGTAATCACGCCGTCGAACGGCGCATTGACGGTCGTATAACTCAGCTGGGTAAGCACTGTCTTGCGGTTGGCTTCCGCGACCTTGTAGGCACGAGTCGCATTCTCCAGCTCTTGTTTTGAAACTGCATCTTGAGCGTACAACTGGTTCATGCGGTCGAGCTGCGCCTTCGTGTTTTCTAGCTCCGCAGTGGCACGGGCCAGATCGGCTTGTACGTCGCGGTTATCCAGCTGTAGAAGCGTCTGTCCCTTGACGACCGCGGTGCCTTCTCTAACGAACAGTGTGTCGATGGTTCCTTGGATACGGCTGGAAAGCGCAGCCTGAGAGATCGCCGTTACCTGACCGGTCGCTTCAATGCGAATCGGCGCCGAAGCGTATTTGATCTCGACAACTTCAGCCTGAATAGCCTCCTGTGAAGCAGCCGAAACCATCGCCGTGGTGAGCTGTTCCTTAGACCCGCAACCGACCAGGAGAAATGCTGCTGCGATTACACATCGTGTGGTCCTCATGTCTGATCGTGCTCCCATTCAAGTAAACCCGAATTTGACGTTCAGCTGCTTGCTGTACATGATTGTCTGTGCGCAAGCCCTAGAGCAGTATCGATGCCAGAACGATGAATCACTGATGTGATGGAATTTCAATATGTTGGACGGCGAAGGGGGACGGTGGAGTCGGTGAGGTTTCACGATTCGTGAAATCTCACGAAAGGAGTTTGTGACATTTCACAAATCTTCGTGAAGACAACGACGATAGAGTGAGGTCAGCGAGAAGTGACGAGTCGTGAAGAATATGAGGTCAGCTGGGTTTCTGAATCTTCAGCGCTTTCATGCGTGACGAAAGCGTGGAGGCGTTAAGTCCGAGTAATGAGGCCGCGCCCGTTTCACCGGACACTTTCCACTTGGCGGTCTCGAGGGCTTTTAGAATATTGGCTCGTTCCAATTCCTCGAGTTCCTTTGCTGAAAGAATCGTGTCGGGAAGAGACGCGGTTCTGGTCGCTGAAACTCCGTGAACTGAGGATGTCTCCGGCAAGGCCCGTTCGAGGTTGAGCTTGCCGGCTTCTGCCGTAATGACAGCCCGCTCAATCACATTTTGCAGCTCCCGCACGTTTCCAGGCCAATGATAGGTTTGAAGCCGCTGGGCGTCACCGGCAGTGAGTGGCGCGAGCGTCCGTCCCATTTTTGTAGCCAACCGTTGGGCAAAGACAGAGGCCAGACGTACCACATCGTCGCCGCGCTCGCGTAAGGGCGGCAGCCGGATCGGAAACACGTTCAGCCGGTAGTAGAGGTCCTCACGGAACATGCCCCCTTTGACCGCTGCGGCAAGGTTTCGATTGGTTGCGGCGAGCACACGTACGTGGACCTTCCTGGTCTTCGAACTGCCGACCGGGTCGAACTCGCCTTCTTGCAGCACGCGAAGCAATTTCGCTTGCAACTCAAGCGGCAATTCGCCGATTTCATCAAGAAAGATGGTCCCCTTGTCGGCCAACGCAAACCGACCTTCCCGCTTCTTGGTGGCCCCGGTAAAGGCGCCGGCCTCGTGGCCGAAGAATTCACTCTCGATCAATGTGGCAGGAATGGTGGCACAATTGACAATGACCAACGGTCGTTCGTGCCGGCCGCTGGCGGCATGGATGGCACGCGCGGCCAGTTCTTTACCGGTGCCGGTTTCACCCATGATTAAAACCGTCGTGTCCGTCGCTGCGACCTGAGTGATGTCGCGAAGCACTTGCCGGAGTGCCTGATGCTCACCGATCAACGTCCTGTCTTGATGCAGCGCATGCAGCTCTTCCCGTAAGAGTTCGGTTTCGACGGTGAGCGACTGAATTTTCTGCTCCGCTTCAAGGCGGTCATGCACGTTGCGGAGAATCAACGTCGTGAATTTTTGTCGACGCAACATGAAACGGGACAGCGACGCCTCAGCAGGAAACGGTTCGCCACCGGCACGGCAAGCAGTGAGTCCGCCTGGAATCCAACGCGATTGCTGCCCCTCCGGACGTCCGTCAAGCTCTGCAATCAAAGTTTCCAACCGGGCCACATCCTGGCGGCTCACAAATCTGGAAAAGCTTTGATCGATCATGTTGTTCGCTCGGCAAGAGAACGTTCTCTCCGCAGCAGTGTTTACATTGGTAATCTTGAGCTGATTATCCAACTCGATGATCGCATCCATGGCGCTGCCCAGGAGTCGACCGACTTTTTCCTCCCGTTCACACACCTCCGCTTCGGCCCGCAGCCGCCGCAATTCCGCTGCGGCTCTGGCGGCAAAGATCTGAAAGATCGCATGGACGCGCGGTTCTGCCGGAATCGGTCGCCGGTCAATCACCGCCAGATGTCCAAGAATGCTCCCGTCCGTGTCGAGGAGCGGTACACCCAGGTAACTCACGGCACCAACCGCTTTCATGTCCGGCTCATTGGGAAAGAGCTCAAGCAGTCGATCTGGAAAATGAACGAGTCGCCGCTTGTCGATCACCTCTTCGCAGGGAGAGCCCACAATGCCGACCTCATAATCCGGCACCCATTGACCGTCCATCCAGAACGCAAGAGCTCGAAGACGGCGCTCTTCGGGAAAGTATTCCGTCACCCAAGCTCCGTGCGTCCGCAGGACTTTAGCCAAATTCTGAACCAGTGCAGCGAAAAACCGTTGCCCGGTTTCCGTTGCAGTGCCTTCGAGGATCGCGCGCAAGGCCACGTCGGTTTCGAGGTCCTGGAGCGGTTTAGAAGAACCAATTGACTGGAGATCCATGGGGCAGAAGTATGAGGCGAGATGCCAGAGAGATGCAAGAGTTCCGGGCGCAAGTATCGGGAAGAGTTCTCTTGCACCAGTTGATTCGACCTCGTATGATGCGTCCCACCATGGAAACTGTCACCCGCGTCAAGACCAAAACGCCGACTTCCTATAAAATCACGGCCATCGAAGTCGATACCCACGACACGAAGACCTTTCGTTTCGAGCTGCCTGTCAACGCGACGCTGGACATGCTACCCGGTGACTTTCTGTACGTCCATGCCACGATCAACGGCAAAACTGTAAAACGGCCGTATACCCCGTCCTCGCTTGTCGGCGTCACGGGGTTCTTCGATCTCACCGTCAAGCGGTACGGGGCCGGTTCCGTCTCCAAGTACCTGCACGATCAGCGGATCGGAGATACCGTGTCGATGAGCGGGCCGAACACCGGTGGACATTGGGTCGATGGAATGGCGAAGCGCGTGGGATTCGTGGCCGGCGGCACCGGGATCACGCCGATGATTTCCATCATTCGCTGGATTCTGATCAACAAGAGCGATGCGGAGTTGTTCCTGATCTTTGCCAACAAAACGGAATCGGACATCATCTTCCGACAGGAGTGGGAACACAATGTCCGGGTCTATCCGAACTTTCATTGCCATCATGTATTGGAGCAACCGCCGCCCGGATGGACCGGCAGTACGGGGCGCGTCACCCTGGACATTCTCCGGCACCATCTTCCCGCTCCCGCTCCCGACACCTGCATTTTCCTCTGTGGTCCGCCGCCGATGGTGGACAGTCTCGAGTCCACGCTGAAGGAGTTAGGCTACCCTGAACAAACGATTATTCTCCCCTAACATCTTGTTCGCCGATCGGACCACTGGCGCACTCTTCCTCAGCCTGTCCCTCCACTGTGCCGACTTTTTCCTCAAATTTCCACGTCTTCCTCCAGAACCATTCTCATAACCCCTCAATTTATCTTGCCCCTTGCGGGCACGTTCTTCGCTTGATGCCACGGCACAGTCTTACACGACATCCGTCTCGATACATACCGTCGTCCATGCTGGAGCTCATTGGAAACTCCCCAGGGATTTACCTAAACTACATTCATTTACAATGTCTGTACGTTACAGCTTAGGATCTTTCATAATTCAATATCTGCGGGAGGAATTCCCGTTCTAGCCCCACGGGAGGTCAATATGTCGCAGAGCAGCTTATTGTTTCGCGCAACGCGCAAGGTTCTTGATAAGACACTGAGCCACGGGATTCGGCGATTGGCCGAAAGGGTTCGAGCGAAGGGTGGCCAACCACTTGACCTTATCCTTCCCGACGGTTCGCGGTTCAACTTCGGCCAAGAACCTCGCGTCGTGATGGCGATACGCGATCCAGACGTGCTGCCGCTATTGACCCATCCGACACTAGGCGGACTCGGCGAAGCCTTCGTCCATGGGCGTATCGATATCGACGGTGACATTATGTCCGTGATCGCGGGCGCGGAACGCCTCGTCGCGGCCGGTGGCTCACCGGCAACGAGCCGAATTCCTGCATCGGCCTCACGCCATACGCCCAAGCAGGACCTTGACGCTATCAAACGGCACTACGACGTCGGTAATGAGTTTTATCGGCTGTGGCTCGATGAGCGCATGGTCTATTCCTGCGCGTATTTTGAGACGGGCGAGGAAACGATCGACGCCGCGCAGGTAGCCAAGCTCGATCATATCTGCCGCAAGTTACGCCTTCAGCCCGGTGAACGGTTTCTTGACATCGGCTGTGGTTGGGGAGGATTGATTCTGCATGCCGCGCAGCATTACGGGGTACGAGCCGTGGGCATTACTCTGTCGGGTACCCAGTTCGCCTTGGCTCAGGAACGTGTCGGAAA
The DNA here is from genome assembly GCA_002083365.1 of Nitrospira sp. SG-bin1. Classification (NCBI taxonomy): domain Bacteria; kingdom Pseudomonadati; phylum Nitrospirota; class Nitrospiria; order Nitrospirales; family Nitrospiraceae; genus Nitrospira; species Nitrospira sp. SG-bin1. The sequence goes on from LVWS01000032.1 coordinate 208,290, forward strand.
GGCAGGACTGAGCGGACGCGTTGAAGTCCTATTTTTAGACTATCGAGATACCTTGTCCCGTTTCGGTGAAGGCACGTTCGACAAGGTGTCGAGCGTCGGCATGTTCGAGCACGTCGGCCAAAACAATTTTGCCGTCTACTTCGGCATTGTCCGACGGCTCCTGCGCGATCGCGGGCTGTTTCTGAACCACGGGATCACCACCCCTGATGCAGACGGACGCACGGTCGGTTCCGGAGTCAGTGAATTCATGGACAAGTATGTGTTCCCGCATACCGAACTCCCCCATCTCCATTCGGTCATCCAAGAGATGGCCAGACAGAACTTCGAGGTCTATGATGTGGAAAGTTTACGGCCTCACTACGCCCGAACACTTGCACAGTGGTCACGCAGACTTGAAGCACACTTGGGCGCTGCGGGGCAACTGGTCGGCGAGCGGACACTGCGTGTCTGGCGGACCTATTTGGCAGGCTCATCCCTTGCATTTTCACAAGGGTGGCTGAACATCTATCAGGTGTTGGCCAGCCGCCAGGAGACCGGAGGTCCGACCGAATTCCCGTTAACCAGAGCGTGGATGTATCACTGAGAATAACGGAAAAGAAGGTTGTCGTTTAACCTGACACTCGGCTCGTCTGAGATCGTCGTGTTCCACTCGTCCCTCCGACAAGATCCTGCACGACCCGTTCGGCCGCTACGGCCCCGTCACGGATACAGTCGGGAATGCCGACCCCACGATAACCTGCCCCGGTAAGAACCAGTCCGGGATACCGGCTCACGGCCGCCTCAAGTTGAGCCAATCGATCCAGGTGGCCGATCGTGTACTGTGGCATCGCCTTCCACCATCGATTCACTTCGACATAACCGGGTTCCACCCGGATACCACATACCCGAGCGAGTTCCTCTCTGACCGTCGCCGTCAGCGCCGCATCATCCAAGTGAAGAACATCCTCCCGCCCGACTCCACCGACATAGCAGCGCACCAACAGTCGATCCGCGGGCGCGCGATGCGGCCACTTCAGAGAGGTCCACGTCGCAGCGATAAGATGCCGTTGCTCCGTTCGCGGCACGATAAATCCGAACCCTTCGATTGCGCTCGTCACTGCCCGTGGGAACGCCATCGCCACGGTGGCGGTCGAGGCATAGGGAATCAAGTCCAACAGACCACCCGCGATCGGTGTCAACGGACGCAAGAGCTCCGCGGACACATAAGCAGGTGTCGCGAGGACGACACTTTCAGCCGCCAGCGTCGATCCATCACCAAGGATAAGGTCATACATCCAGCGACCCAATTCATGCGACCTCACTCTGAGCGCGTCGACTCGAGCACCCATCCGGAGGTCTATTCCCTGCCGCCTCAATCGAGCCGTCAAGGCGGCCACCAAATCGCCGAGACCGTTTTTCAAGCTCACAAACATCGTACGTCTCGGTTGGGCGGTTGAAACCGTCGAGGTGGCCTTCTTGGCGGCCATCATGCCGCGAACGACACTGCCGTGCCGTTGTTCCAGCTCAAAGAATCGCGGGAAGGTGGCGCGCAGGCTCATCTGCTCGGCATCGCCCGCATAGATTCCCGCCATCAACGGTTCCAAGACCCGCTCATACGCTTGCGCCCCAAACCGGCGCCGAAGAAAGGCGGCCAACGACTCATCTCCCGTCGAAGGACCCGGCGGAACAGCGAATTCCAACCCCATGCGGGCCAATCCGGTCCAGGTGAGCAACCCGCTTCGAAAGAAGGGCCCCAGTTGTTTCGGAACGAAGGAGAGTAACCCCTCAGGCAAGTCGTGCAGCCGCCCTCCATAGAGCACACAAGCCCTCTTTGCCGTCTCATTGGTATTGATCAATTGATCGGCGAGGCCGAGGTTCATGCAGAGATCGAGCCCGGCTTGTTTTTGGGAAAGAAACGAGTCCGGTCCCGCTTCCGTCACGATCTCGCCGACCCGGTGCGTGACGATCTTTCCTCCCCAGGAAGTATCGGATTCGAGGACGGTGCAGTGGATGGGAACGCTTGCTTGAGCGGCCTTCTCGTACAGAAAAAAGGCGGTGGTCAGACCGGAAATACCGCCGCCGACTATCACGACTGTACGTGGTCGAGTCACGGAAGACAGAGGGACGATTGGTGTGCTGACAACACGTCTTGCAGCGTCTCGATGAGTGCGGACGAGTCGTTCAGCATGGCGATGCGCTCGAGCTGTATGCCATTGGTCACGGCCAACTGCTTCAATTCGATATCGATATCGAACAAGGTCTCAACATGGTCACAGATAAACCCGATGGGCGCCACCAACAGATGCCGGTGTCCTCCCTGCCGGATCGTGTCCAGCATGGCTTCAACGGTTGGTCCAAGCCACGGTTCACCCGATCGCCCCTGGCTCTGATAGGCGAAGTACGTCGGTTGGTTCCCCAATGATCTAGTCACGGCCTCAACCGTACCCTTGACCTCGTCCGGATAAGGATCCTTCATCGCTAGAATTCGTTCCGGAAGGCTATGCGCGGTAAACAAGACCGGCACCGTTGTCCGCACATCGGAAGGAAACTTCTGGAGAGCTTGCCGAATGTTATCCACTATCGCCGCGATCAACCGGGGATGTCGGTTCCAACTGCCGACATAGGTCACCTCCGTGCGATCACCCAGCTCGGCACGAGCCTCTTCCACTTTCTTGCGATAGGCTCCGGTGCTCAAGGAGGACTGTTGTGGAGCCATGCACAAGCCAATGACCTGTTCCGGCGATTCCTTCAACAGCTCGGCGTACGTTTCTTTGATGAAGGGATGCCAATGCCGTAAACCGACATACACCTTGTACCGGCAGTTATCCGCGGCATTCAGTCGCTGCGCCAGTTTCTTCGCGACCTCCTGCGTGATGCCGACGGCCGGCGATTTTCCACCGGTGGCTCGGTATCGCTCCCGAATTTCCTCCACGAGCTCCGGGGGTGTCGGCCGCCCCCCGCGAACATCGCGCAAAAACGGCTCGACGTTGGCCAGGCAATCGGGCCCGCCCATCGCCATCAAAAGAACGGCTGTGTGACCTTGCAAACCAGACATGCGTCTTCGTCAGAGGATGCCTATCGAAGCCGATTACGCTAGCGTTGACTGAGTTTATGCACCATATCGATCGTCGCGGCCACGTGCTCGACCGGTGTCGTCGGCAGAATGCCATGACCCAGGTTGAAGATATGCCCGGGCCGCCCCCCGGCTCGTCGCAGAATATCCTCCACCCGGCGTTCGATCTCATGGAGCGGAGCAAACAAGACAAGCGGGTCTAAATTGCCTTGTACGGCATGATCATGCCCGACCATCGACCAAGCCTCGTCCAAATGAACCCGCCAATCGATCCCGATGACGTCGCCCCCGGCCTCGCGCATCTGTCGAAGGATGGCCGTTGTGCCCGTGCCGAAATGAATCATCGGCACGCCTTCCCGCTTGAGCCCGTCGAAAATCCGTTGGACATGCGGCATGACATATTCAGCATAATCGCCGGCAGACAGGCAGCCGACCCAACTATCGAAGAGCTGAATAGCTTGAGCGCCCGCCTGGATTTGTCGTCGGAGGTACCCCGTGAGCACGCGTGCAAACTTGTCCATCAGCCGATGCCAGGCGGTGGGATCGCCGTACATCATCTGCTTGGTGTGTAGATAGTTGCGCGACCCACCCCCTTCAATCGCATAGCTGGCAAGCGTGAACGGCGCACCGGCAAATCCGATCAACGGCACGCGTCCGTCGAGAGCGCGTCGCGTTTGTCGGATGGCCTCCGCCACATAATCGAGTTCGTCCCCGTCAATCACGTGAAGCCGATCCACCGCCGCACGATCGCGGACCGGATTGTGAATGACCGGCCCTTCTCCGGCGGCAAATTCCAGACTGATCCCCATCGGTTCCAACGGAAGCAAGATGTCGGCAAAAATGATGGCGGCATCGAGCGGAAATCGATCGATCGGCTGGAGGGTCACTTGCGTCGCAAGCTCCGGAGTCTTGCACATGTCCAGGATCGAATGTTTGGCGCGCAACGTCCGATACTCAGACATGTAGCGTCCGGCTTGGCGCATAAACCACACGGGCGTGCAATCGACAGGTTCTCGGCGACAGGCCTTGAGAAATCGATCGTTCATCGTAGCGGCATTCTAGAGACGCGCGAGGAGCGCTGTCAAACGGCCAAGTGACCGTTCCTTTATTTATTTGCAAGCTTGTCCATATGAGTGGACAGGGGCGATCAGTTCGGTACACTACAAATCGGCGGACAGTCACCCAAAAATCAGGTTTCACTTTCATGACGTTCTCTGTATAATAACGACCTAGCCATTTCCTGCACGACCAATCAGCTTAACGGGACCCCGGCTCCCTGTCTCCCACCACAGTGACTTGGCCGATCCCCCGACTTAGAGGAGAATTGTATGTCCGATGTGCAAACGCTTCGCCTGACCAAAGCCCAGGAATTTTGGTATTCCTTTCTGCGCTGGTTTGACTCCTGGGCCGGCCTTGAGCACACCAAAGTGGAGGGCCCCCCAAAAGTCGACTGGATCCGGAGTATTCCCTTTATTGCCGTCCATTTGATGTGTTTTGGAGTGTGGTGGGTCGGATGGAGCTGGACGGCGGTCGTCGTCGCGATCGCGTTCTATTTCATCCGCATGTTCGCCATCACCGGATGGTACCACCGCTACTTCTCGCATCGCACGTTCAAGACCTCCCGCACCGTGCAGTTTTTATTTGCTTTGTTGGGGGGAACCTGCGCACAACGCGGTCCCTTGTGGTGGGCAGGCCATCATCGACATCACCACATCGCGTCCGATACACCGGAGGATGTGCACTCCCCGCGCCAGGGGGGATTTCTCTGGTCCCACATGGGCTGGATTATGTCGCAGACCTTTTATGCGCCGCGTCTCAAGGGAATCGCCGATTTTGCAAAGTTTCCTGAGCTGCGGTTTCTCGACCGGTTCGACGTCCTCGTACCCACCATCACCGGTTTTGGCATGTTCGGTTTCGGCAAGCTGCTGGAGACCTATGCACCCGAACTCGGAACCAATGGTCCTCAGATGCTGATTTGGGGATTCTTTATCTCGACGGTGGCACTGTTTCATGGAACCTGCACCATCAATTCCTTGTCCCACGTCTATGGCTCACAACGGTACGAGACGGGTGACGACAGCCGAAACAACTTCTTCCTGGCCCTGATTACCATGGGAGAAGGTTGGCACAATAACCACCATTATTATCCGGCCGCGACAAGGCAAGGCTTCTATTGGTGGGAAATCGACATGACTTACTACTGTTTGAAAGGGCTTGAGTGGATGGGATTGGTCTGGGATATCCGGGGCGTTCCAGGGTATGTGCGCGAGGGGAAAACCAAACAGGATTCAGACCGCAGCGTGCTCAAAAAGAAAATCGACGCGGCCGTGAACACGGCGGAAATTTCGGCGCCGCCACCTCAACTGGAACTGACGCCTCCTTAGACCCAGTCCGAATCGCTGTCGGACCTTGGTCGGTCGGTCACTCGGTCGGCCAGGGTCTGACGAATTCGTCGACTTTCTTCATCGATTGCCTTCCGCTCTTCCTCCGATAACACCCATGCATCGCCGGCGCTCAACTCAAACCGGTAATGGTCCTTTCCGCGCGTAAACCACTCGACGTATGGGTGCGGTTCAAGATTGGGGTGCGGATCCAGCGAGATGAGATTCACCGTTCCAATCTGCGGGTTCGCCATGTCGCCGATGACCTGTCCTGCCATATCGTCATCTTCAAACCGGCTGTTGCGGAGTCCAATCACTTCTCCGGCGATGTCGGGCTTGAAATTCCCGCGCAAATAAAAATCCACCGGCCCGATCACGGCGAAGACAACCCGGCCTACAACGGTTCCCTCGACGCGATTGTCCAAGAATCCTTCGTGAACCCATCGGCCATTGCCGAACTTCTGCGCCATATCGGTCCTCCCTTGAGAGCGATCAGCCTCCGAACGCCCCGATGATCACCGCCAATAGAATCAACGCGCTCCCGATCCATCCTTGGATATCCATGGTTTCTCCGAGAAAGTACCAGGACAACCAGGCAGCGTACGCCGGCTCCGACGCGAACAATATCGCCACCTGCTGAGCCGGCACCAGCCGTTGCGCCCACATCTGAACGGCAAACGCCAGTGTGGCCAGCACCCCCGTGACGCCCAGGCCGGTCAATAAGACGGCCGTGGGTGAAAAAGCGCTCCGCGCCGTTTCTTCCCACCACGGCGCGGGAAGAAACAAGACCGTCATCGCCACCATCTGCCACACGAGGAGCGACGGCGCATCGACTTCGCGAGTGAACCGCTCGAGACAAATGATATGCCCGGCAAACGCGACGGCGCACCCCAGCGTCAGGAGATCCCCCAGATTCATCGCGGTGTCGGGTTTGACCAACAACCAGAGCCCGATCACCGCTATGACCGTCGCCCCCACCACCCGCCTGTCTATCCGCATCAGAATCAGCGGCACGAAGATCACGTACAACGCCGTCAGGAAAGCCGAGTTCGAGGCACTCGTATAACGGAGCCCGACCGTTTGCAACAGGTAGCCGAGAAAGAGAAAGACGGTGGTGAGGGCACTCGCGCTCAATACCGCACGATCACGGTGCAGTCGGCGGCCGTAGATCCTGAACCACAGCAGCACCAGTACAGTGCCAAGAAAAAATCGAAGCAACAAGAATGACAGCGGAGGGATCTGTTCAAGCGCGGCTTTGGTGGCCGGAAATGTTGCGCCCCATATGACGGTGGTCAAGAGAAGGGCAAGGCGCGGCATAATTCAATAGCGAATGTCGACGGGGAAAACAGAACGCTCCAACATTCACCATTGCAAGAACCGCTCACCATTGCAAGGCCCTCATGGTTTACACAGAGAACATCGCCGTTGCTCATTGGTCCCGGCCTGTTCCATAGCACGGAGCGCCCGCTCCTTGTCCGGATAGTCGAACCATCCTCCTTCCCAAAAGTCACTGGAGGTTATGGTTGAGGGAACCTCCGAACACCGATCTCGGTGGAGCGTCACACGGTCGATCGCACGGGCAATGTGAACCCAATAGATCATGCGAGACCCGTGAGGTGCCGGTGGTGAGGGGTGCCGACGATCCGACTAATCTTCCACCTCCTCGATCCGTACCGGCTCAGGGAAGGAGCTGCCACTCATCCTTTTCGATGAAGACCTTCACGCCGGTTTCCAATTTCTTGACGTCGTCCTTGTCGAAGAGCCTCATGTAGCGCTCGATTCGATCGTCGTCGTCGATTCGTTCCTCCTGCATCATGCCGTTATTGCCCTTGTACCGTCGAATCAGCACTGACATTGAAACCCCTCCTATGACGCTGGCAGTCTAGCCATGTAAGTTGGTACAATACCGACTTAACGTAAGCCGTTCAAGATCGCTTGGATGGGGCCTTCTTGTCAAGTACCAGAACGGCTCCTGTTTTTCAGTTTTTAATCTAAGTTTCTAGTGAAGGTTCCGAACCGCTGAACGAAAAGGACGCGATCCGTGCCACTCTACGAATACCGGTGTGAGCAATGTGAGAAGCAATTCGAGGCCGCCCAGTCCGTGCATACCAGAGTCGAGGACACGGAATGCCCCTATTGTCAGGCCCGCCAGGCCATCCGGCTCATGTCTTCGTTCTCTTCCAATGTCGTCGGCGACCGCAAACCCGGCTTTACCGAGCTGAAGGCCAAAGCGATGAATGAAGAACGGATGCAGCGCTTTGCCCAATTGCCGCCGCTGAACGCCGTCCGCAACATGCCGCCTCCGAACATGACCTCGGAGTCGGATTCGCAGTCGACTGGAGACTCGACATCTTGAGGATCCGATATCGACACCAAATCCGGCATGAACTCCCGGAGGAACCGGTTCGATGACCGGCAGTTCCTTCGTGGCCGGGCTGCTCATCGCCCTGAGCGTCTCGGTATTCCCTGCTGTCGTATGCGCTCAAACTGTCGGAAGTCTCGTGATTGCCGGCAATGGGCCGGAACAAACCACCATCGAAGCCTTGGCTCGCGCCTTCGAAAAGATGAATCCCCGTGCCTATGTCGACATTTTGTGGGACGAGGATTCCAAACCGTTGCACTTGGTCAAAACAGGCCAGGCTCAGATCGCCGTCACGGGAGCCGAAGATCCCTCCTTCGCAGCAACACAGATCGGTTGGGATGGAATCGGCATCGTGGTCCATTTGTCCAACTTCACCAAAGAGGTCACCACGAAACAAGTCGCCGACATGTTTTCGGGAAAGATCAAAGATTGGTCGGAACTGGGAGGACCGGAGACCAAGATTCTCCTGATCGACAGACCACGAAACCAAAACGTTCGGGGATCCTTTGAAACCCAACTGGGGATCGCCGGAACAATTTCTGATTCCGCCAAAGTGATCGATACGGATGAGGCCGTCGTGAAAGCCGTCGTCGGCACCCTGCCCCCGCTCTCCGCCGTGGCCTATATCTCGTTGAGCACAGGCCTCTCGGCCGTGTCGGACGGCGTCGCCGTCCGCTTGCTTCCGGTGGATAAGGTCGAGCCGGAGGTGCCGACGGTGAAGGACGGCCGCTACAGCCTTCGACGCCCACTATTGCTGCTCGCGAAAAAAGAACCAAGTCCTCTGGTTGAAGCCTTTTCACAGTTCGCACTCTCCCCAGCCGGACAAGCGATCGTCGGAGAAATCTATGTTCCGATGCCGAAGAAATAGTTCCCGTGGAAGGAGGTCACGATGTTTCCCCGATTTCTGTTGCCCTTCCTGATGGTGGTGTGGCCAGGGCTCGCCGGTTTTCCTGTGTCCGCTGTTGCCGAAGAAGGAGTGATCGTCGATGGAGCCGGCTATACGCTGCACGACACGGAATCAATCAAGGGCCACGATGAACAAACCATCGAGAAAGACCCGATCTGCGACAGCAGCAAAAAACCAAAAATCACTCAAGTCGAGCCCGACGAAGCCAAGCCGGGACAAACGATCCTCATCAAGGGTGAGAATTTTGGAACGAGAGATTGTTTCCGTGGCGTGGCCTTCAGTGCGGCCGGCCCCACCAAGATCGACTACAGATTCGTCAACGACACGACCATCGAAGTGACGGTTCCTCCTGTTCAGCCCGGCATGTCATTCATCGATGTCGTCGCCGGCGGCGGCAACGCCCGATCGAAAGCCTTCTTGGTGCAAGCCAAGTAAAAGAGTTCCTGTTTGACGATTGAGAACACCGTGCAAGCTTGGATCGAGAGGGACTATCCGTCGGCGGCCTGTTGTCGTACGGCTCTGGCGAGATTCTCGGGTGTCCCGATATCCAGATAACGGTCCTCTGGAAATTTCACGCTTTGGATCGACAGGCCGACCTTGAGGGCCGCCTGTAAAACCACCCCCACGGCAAGGTCCCCTCCCGGATCGTTGGCTCTGTTCGTCAGCAGGCCCATGTTCCGCTTTGTCTCATCTGAGCGCAGGAACCGGTGGAGAAACTCGGAAAAGACCGGGGTCCAGACCGCGAAACACCAGCCAAACGTCAGTGTCGTCGCAGGTGGCTTCATCACGATCTCACGAACCCGGCCGTCCTGGTCCGTCGCCACCATATCCCAGACACGTGTATCGTCGATGCGATGCAGGCCTAAGACGATGTCCGCATCGGTTTCCTCCTGTCGCGCGATCAATCGCATGTACGCGTCGGGAGGACCGAATAAAATATCCGGAAAACCGAACGCAATGCGATGCTCCGCAATGAATGGATAGGCTCGATCGAGTGTGTCGGGCGGGCCAAGAGAGCCGGGAATGACCACGTACGCAAGCGACATGCCCACTGCCTGTCCTTCCTGAAAATAGTTGGGGATATCCCATTTCCCATCGCGGATAACAAGGAACGTTTTTGAGATTCCGGCTGTCCGGAACTTTTCCAACAGATACTGCGCCGCCACTTTCGGTCGTGGCATGCCCGTCTGGGGGTCTGTCGTGAAACCGACCGGAAACAGTTCTTTGCTGCAGGGAAAGGGCTGGAGACGCTTGGCCTGTCCAGCGGCAGGGACGAGTCCGACGACCTCCGGCCAAGTCCGATGAGGTTGATCGATGGGAGATAGGGTCATGGGGTGGACATTATCGCCGGATTCGATGGGTGAGTCCACCGGTTGCTCGTACAACACGGTCTGAGTTGTTGTAACACAATAGGTCCGAGCTCTCACATGCCTCGACAAAAGAACGTCGCATCCTGTACCTTATCAGCTGACGGCGACAGACTTATCAATCGAGAGAGTTCATCTCATGCAGAACTTTTGGGTCCCCATAACCGTATCAACCATCATCGTGATCACAGGTCTTTCCATTTCCCTCCCGGCCCTGGCAACCCCACCCATCAAAGAACGACTTCCCTTGATGCTGAGCGGTTCAGGTTGCGACAGCAAACAGACGGAGATGAATCGCGTCCTGCAAGCCATTCCCGGGGTAACCGGCGTGTACTTCAATCGTGTCCCGGATCATGTACTCGTGGACATTACTCCCAGTACCGTAAAACCGACGGATGTCGTGAACCGCGTCAACGATGCGGCATCCTCATGGCAATGCAAGGTTGAGCTCATGCAGTCCTGCATCACCGCCGACATGCCCACTGCCTCAGTCGCTCCGCACCAGCATGAATGAGTGATTGTTGGTCCGTTCTCCGCCTGTTACGGACAACGCTTTCCAGGCAACACGATCCAATACCCTTTCTGAGCCTTCGATGCCGACTCGCGACCATGGAGCAAGCGATGAGTCGCTTGTAGGAGACTTTTTCTTGCGATAGCACATCGTTCAATTGCATCGATCTTCATCTTCCCGCTGCACATCACTCCAGCGATCCAAACCACCGCTCGAATTTGGATTTGTTATCTCTCGGCATTGTCCAATCTCGTTGAACATAAGATGATACTGAAAGTCGAAGCATCATTTCATGATGCAGCCGGCTGGCCTGCGGTGGGCTTTGCCCGGAAGTCTTGGATGATGTTCCAGACGCGCAGGACGTCGAGCGTCAGTGTGGCGCCGTAGGTGGGACCGTAGTCGCGCTCCACGATGTTTCCCATACTATCGTTCCAGGTTTCGAATCGGACCGGACCGGCGGAAGCCGCGATCGACCAGGCAAAATGCTTCTGACTCTCTCCCGCCGCATTGACGAAGATTCCGGTATCCCACATGAGCGCAAACTCGATTTCCCAGGACGGGATCGTTTCGCCCTTCTCGGTCGTCCAATACTGGCCGATGGCAATCGACGGCTGCACCAGTCCCGCGGTATTTCTCACGGCATGGAGCGCGGACCCGTCGCTCTGATAACTGATCCGTCCCAAGGCGGAAGCCCGCAGACTTACATCTCCCCAACGTCCCGAGTAGATGGTCGGCGTGATCGGCATTCTCCTGATGCCCGCGCGCAAAAATCCCTGTTGGTAGATCGTCCCGACCGAAAAGCCCCCGCCCACGAATATGATTTTCGGCCGAAACAAGGGCAACCACCGCGTCACGGAGCCATCGACCATCGCGTCGGTCTCGATGCGAGGATCCACACTGGGAACCTTTGGAAGCCCGCGCAACTGATGAACGAATTTATTTTGAAGATATTGAGTGATTTCATCCCCCGTGGGGCTGATGCCGGCGGTGAGATTGGTGCTCCAGCCTTGCAAAATTCCACCCCAATGTTGAGTCCAGCTCATCGTGATCAAGTTGAAGCCGAGTGTCGTCCCGACCGTGGAATCGTATCTATTCCCCAAGCCGTCCGTTGGAGTAAACCGATTGAGGGTCAGCCCGCCGGTAATCGTGGAATACTGGTCGGGGAACGACATACTTCCCCAGTGGACGGAGGGTGCGGGAGTTTCACTCCATGCCGGAGATGCGACCATGCCGCCACACAAGAGAATTCCGAGGAAAGCAATCAGTCTCTTCCGCATCCCTTGAAAAGTTGTCCGGCGATGAAATGCGGCTACCAGCCCATGGCTGCTCCTCATCTCGCTGAAGTTTTGCCTCAGAGGCATGAGCGTAATCCTGGCCATATGGAAGTGTTCTCCTCGATTAAGGATGACCGCTCACCATGCAATCACTTTGGCACTCTACAGGAATCAGGCACATGAGGCGACCCCATTGTTTGATGATCGGCTGAGAGCAACTCTTCGTTTAATTATAGACTTTAGACTTCTCGCGGATGCTTCTCCCTCGACAGACCTCCTGATCCTATGCTAGCTTACGCGTTCGTTTTCCAGGTTTCTTCCTTTCCCCACGAGAGCTGACTGGCGCGGACATGTTCAAGAAGATCTTAGTCGCCAATCGCGGCGAAATTGCCATGCGGATCATCCGCGCCTGCCGCGAATTGAACATCGCGACCGCCGCCATCTATTCCGAAGCGGATTCGACCGGCATCTATGTGAAGAAGGCGGACGAATCCTACCTGGTCGGACCCGGGCCGGTGAAGGGCTTCCTGGATAGCAATCAGATCGTCGACTTGGCTACAAGGATCGGCGCCGATGCCGTCCATCCGGGGTACGGGTTTCTTTCTGAAAATGCGGAGTTCGCCGAGCTCTGCCAGGCATCCGGTATTACGTTCATCGGCCCGTCCACTCACGCCATTACCTTAATGGGCAGCAAGGTCAAGGCACGCGAGCTGGCCGAATCGGCCGGTGTCCCGATCGTGCCCGGCACGGATGGAGCCATTACCAGCATCAAAGAAGCCCTGGCCTTCGCCAAGAGAGCCGGCTATCCGGTCATGATCAAGGCGAGTGCCGGGGGCGGCGGTCGCGGACTTCGAGTCGTTCGGTCCGACGACGAGCTGCGAGAAAACATGGAAGTCGCCGCGCGCGAGGCTCAGGCCTCATTCGGCGACGGCAGCGTCTTCATCGAAAAGTATATCGAGCGGCCGCATCATATCGAGTTTCAAATACTGGGGGATCGGCACGGCAATATCATCCATCTCGGTGAACGTGACTGTTCGATCCAGCGACGCCACCAAAAATTGATCGAGATCGCCCCGTCGTTGGTTCTGACACAGGAGCTCAGGGAAGAGATGGGCAACGCCGCCATCACCATCGCACGTGCGGTGAACTACGACAACGCGGGAACGGTGGAGTTCCTGCTCGATCAACAAGGCAAGTTCTACTTCATCGAAATGAACCCCCGCCTCCAAGTCGAGCATACGGTAACGGAGCAGATCACGGCCATCGACATCGTGCGAAATCAGATCAAGATCGCGGCGGGCCTGCCGCTCAGCATCCAGCAAAAAGACGTCATCCTGCAAGGCCACGCGATTCAGTGCCGGATCAACGCGGAAGACCCCAAAAACAATTTCCTGCCCTGTACTGGTACCGTCACGGCCTACCTCTCTCCCGGTGGAATCGGCGTCCGCATCGACGGGGCCGTGTACAAGGATTACACCGTACCGCCCTACTACGATGCGCTGCTGGCCAAGTTGACGGTCAGAGGCCGCACCTGGGAGGAAACCGTCAGCCGTATGCGACGTTCTCTTGAAGAGTACGTGCTCCGTGGCGTGAAAACCACCATTCCATTCATGGAGGCGATCATGCAGGAGCCGGACTTCATCGCCGGACGCTTCGACACATCCTATCTGGACACACACCCTGAATTGTACTCGTACCACGAGTTTGAGCAGCCGGAAGACCTCGTGCTGGCGCTGTCCGCCGCCATCGCCGCCTACGAAGGACTCTAAGTCAAACAACCTTCTGTTTTCCAACGAGATGTACTGAATACCATGGCGAAAAGACGACCACCGACAAAGAAACTGCAGAAGAAGACCCGATCGTCCGCTCCGACGATCAAGACCTCAAAAAGCGCCGCATCCCGTCCCAGTGAGCTCTCGATCTCGCCGGCTCCGGGCAAGCCGGTCCTGATCACGGATGTCGCGCTGCGCGACGGTCATCAATCGTTGCTCGCGACGCGCATGCGCACGGAAGACATGCTGCCGATCGCACAAAAGCTGGATGCCGTGGGCTATTGGTCGCTGGAGGTCTGGGGGGGCGCGACGTTCGACACCTGTCTGCGCTTTTTGAAGGAAGATCCTTGGGAGCGACTCAGGGCCCTGCGGGCCGCCATGCCCAATACCAAGCTCCAAATGTTGTTGCGGGGGCAAAATCTCGTGGGCTATCGCCATTACGCCGACGACGTGGTGGAACGGTTCATCGAGCGTTCAGCCACGAACGGCATCGATGTGTTCCGCATCTTCGACGCGCTCAACGACGTGCGAAATCTTGATCGCGCCGTCAGCGAAGTGAAGGCCTGCGGCAAACATGCGGAAGCCACCATTTGTTATACCGTCAGCCCGGTCCATAGCATCGATCGCTTTGTGGACCTCGCCAAGAAGCTGGAAGATCTGGGAACGGATACGATTTGCATCAAGGACATGGCAGGACTGTTGGCCCCGCTCGACGCCTACCATTTGGTGCGTCGGCTGAAGGCCGCCGTCAAGGTCCCGCTGCATCTCCACTCGCATTACACGTCCGGTATGGCGTCCATGGCCTCGCTGATGGCGATTCTGGGCGGTCTCGACATGCTCGATACCTCGATTTCTCCGCTGGCAGGGGGCACGTCTCACCCGGCGACGGAAACCTTAGTCGCTTCGCTTCAGCATACACCCTACGACACGGGACTGGACCTCTCATCCTTCCAACCGATCACCGAACACTTCCGAACGGTCCGCCGCAAGTATCGGCAGTTCGAGAGCGACTTTACCGGCGTGGATGCCGAAATTCTCATGTCGCAGATCCCCGGCGGCATGCTGTCGAACTTGGCCGCCCAGCTGACGGAGCAGAATGCCCTGGACCGGATGAAGGAAGTGCTCGATGAAGTCCCGCGTGTGAGAAAGGAGATGGGTTATCCCCCGCTCGTCACCCCGACCAGTCAAATCGTCGGCACGCAGGCGACGCTCAACGTGCTGACCGGCGAGCGGTACAAGGTCATCACCACCGAGACCAAGAACTATTTCTTGGGACTGTACGGCCGTGCCCCGGGACAGGTCGACCTCGACGTCATGGCTCGCGCGACCGGCGATGAAACACCGATCAAAACCAGGCCGGCCGACCGACTGGAACCGGAATTGGATGAAGCGAAAAAGGAACTTCCGGACTCGGCCCACACGATCGAGGACCAGCTGTCGTTCGTGCTGTTTCCAAACATCGCGCGAGACTTTTTTGAGGCCCGCGAGAAAGGCGAGTTGACCCCCGAGCCGCTCGAATTGGGCTCGGCGAAGGGACCGGCCACCGCTCACGAACTGCACCTGGCCCCCGTCGAGTTCAACGTCACGGTGCATGGCGAAACCTATCATGTGAAGGTCTCAGGATCCGGGCGAAAGATCGACGGACGCAAGCCCTACTATATCCGGGTCAACGATAAGCTCGAAGAGGTGTCGCTCGAACCCATCCAGGAAGTGCTCGCCGGTGTCCCCGAATCCCCGGAGACTCAATCGGGAGGAAAACCCAAACGTCCTCGACCTTCGAAACCCGGTGATGTGGCGCCGCCCATGCCGGGTCGAGTGGTGAAAATCCTCGTGGCGGTCGACGATCGCGTGAAGGCCGGCGATCCCCTCTTGATCATCGAAGCGATGAAGATGGAAAGCCGGGTACCGGCGCCGATCGACGGGAGAGTCGCCACGATCCTGACCGCCGAAGGTGACAATGTGAAGACGGATGAAACAGTCATTCAACTGGAGTAAATCCGGCACCGTCTCGGTGCTTCGCCCATGCGGTTCCCGGCATCTGGTGCGGCTCATCGTCTGTCTTGTATCGTATCTCATGACCGCCTGTGCCGCCCCCGTGCAGATTCCGCCCTATTTTGAAACGCTCGAACGTTCCCCGATAGAACGTATTCCCATCAAAACCGTGCTCGTCCATGATCAACGGATCGCGTATCTGGATGTCGGCACCGGCCCGCCGGTGATCTTGATCCACGGCTTCGGTGGCTCCATGTGGCAGTGGGAACATCAGCAACATGCCCTCTCTCAACATTTCCGCACCGTGACGCTCGACCTGCCAGGCGCCGGATTATCCGATAAGCCGGACATCGACTATCTGCCGGGTCAAATGTTGGACTTCTTTGTCGGATTCATGGACGCGCTGCAGATTCAACGAGCCACCGTGGTCGGCAATTCCATGGGCGCGGGTTTGGCTATCGGAATGGCCTTGACGCATCCGAGCCGGGTCGACAAACTCGTGCTCATAGGCGGATTGCCGTCCAATGTCATGGCCAAACTTACCAGCCGGTCCTTCCGACAAGCATTGGAAACTCGTGCGCCCGCCTGGTTGATCTCATTCGGGAATTGGCTGTTCGGCGGCCTGGTCACCGATTCCGTCCTGAAAGAAATCGTCCACGACCACCGCCTCCTCACACCCGCCGTCATCGAACGGTCCAACCAGAACCGCC
Organism: Nitrospira sp. SG-bin1; assembly: GCA_002083365.1. NCBI lineage: Bacteria > Pseudomonadati > Nitrospirota > Nitrospiria > Nitrospirales > Nitrospiraceae > Nitrospira > Nitrospira sp. SG-bin1. Next base: position 224,618 of record LVWS01000032.1, read on the forward strand.
GACGCCCCGGCATCATCAAGCCCATTATGGCGATGAGAAACGCCCTCCCCTCTTGGGAAACTGATTTCGCTCCCCGCCTCCCGACCATCACGCATCCGACCATGATCATCTGGGGTGAAAACGATCGGGTGTTTCCCATCGCCGTGGGTGAAGAACTTCGCCATCGAATCCGAGGGTCCGCGTTCGTCAAGATCTCCCATGCCGGCCATATGCCGCAATGGGAACGACCGGACTTGGTTAACCGATCGCTGATCGCGTATATTCAATCAGAGCCCCGACCAGATAGCCTCTATTAAGGTCAACGATCACCCATTCATTAGAAAGGAGCTTACGATGCGGACGAGATATTTTGGGTTCATGGGCGCCACGCTGTGCCTTTCACTGGCCCTCGCCGGATGTCAGGCGATGGGAGGGTCACCCAACGCCGGATTTTCCTACAAGAGTATGCCCGTGGCGGACGGAAGCGTGGTGGCAGGCGAAGGCAACAAGGTCCTGTTCAAAGGGAATCCTCTCACACTCGCAGGCAGCGGGGTGAAAGTCGGCGATCTGTTGCGCGACGTGAAAGTCGCCCAAAACGATCTCTCTCTCGTGAATATCGCGGAGACCAAAGGCGCCGGCAAAGTACGCGTGATCAGCGTCGTCCCTTCGCTGGATACTCCCGTGTGCGAACAGCAGACCCATCTTCTGAGCGAACGGAATAAAGGCCTCGATAAAGTGGTGGAGCTCATCACCGTGAGTGTCGATACCCCCTTTGCCCAGAAACGCTTTGCCGAAGAAGCCAAGATTAACAACGTGACCTTCCTATCCGACTATCGGGGAGCTGAGTTTGGGAAGACCCACGGTCTCTTCCTGGAAGGTCCTCACATTCTGACGCGCGCGGTCATGGTCGTCGACAAGACGAACACCATTCGTTATCTTCAGATTACCCCGGAGCTCACCCATCTCCCGGATATGGAAGAAGCGCTCCAGTTCGCGCGCCGATTGGTGACGGAAAGTTAAGAGGAGATACTTTGGACCTGAGGTGACGGACCTGTCGCCGGAGACGCGGCTTACCCGTCACCTCAGTGTCCAGAGGATCTGATGGCTCACTACGATTTATTAGTCATCGGCACCGGACCCGCCGGCCAAAAGGCTGCCATTCAGGCGGCCAAGCTCAACAAGAAAGTCGGGATCATCGAGCGAAAGACGGTCGTCGGAGGGGTCTGCATCAATACGGGAACGATTCCGAGCAAGTCCCTCCGCGAAGCGGTGCTCTATCTCTCCGGGTTTCGTCAGCGCAGTATCTACGGAGAAGAGTACCGCCTAAAAAGAAAGATACGGATTGAAGACTTGGCCTTCCGGGCGAATCACGTCATCAAACATGAGATCCAAATCGTACAGAATCAGATGGCTCGGAACCAGGTCGATATGTTTTTTGGTGCGGCCAGCTTTCTCGATCCGCACCGCCTCCGCATCGACACGAGCCGCGGCCCGCTCGAGCTGACGGCGGATTTCATCGTCATCGCCGTCGGCACGGAGCCGGCTCGACCGGCGCACATCCCGTTCGACGGCCATACCATCATCGATACGGACGGGCTGTTGACCCTGAAACGCATCCCCGGCTCCATCGTCATCGTCGGAGGCGGGGTGATCGGAACGGAATACGCCTCGATGCTTGCCGCGTTGGGAATCCCCGTGACTCTCATCGATAAGCGACCGCGGCTGTTGGAGTTCGTTGACGCGGAGATCATCGACACGCTTCAACAACGCATGAAGGACCTCGGCGTGGTTCTGTATCACAATGAAGAAGTCCTCGCGATCACAAAAAAATGGAACAGATCCATCCAAGTATCCCTGCGCCATGCCAGACCGATCCACACATCGACACTGATGTACGCGATCGGGCGGGTTGGGGCCACTCAATCGCTGAACCTCCACACCATCGAACTCAAGACGGATGACCGAGGACGTCTGACCGTCAATGAGCATTTCCAAACGGCGATTCCCCACATCTATGCGGCCGGCGATGTCATCGGCTTTCCGGCACTGGCCTCGACGTCGATGCAACAGGGGCGCCATGCCGCCTGCCATGCCTTTGGCCACCCGGACCGCACGGATACCTCGCTCCTCCCGTACGGTATCTATGCCATTCCTGAGATTTCCATGGTCGGCCGCAATGAGGAAGAACTGACCCGGACGGATGTTCCCTACGGAGTCGGCATTGCCCGTTACAAAGAGATTGCCCGAGGACAGTTGATCGGCGATGAAACCGGTATGCTTAAAATCCTGTTTCATCGGCACACGAGACATCTGCTCGGCGTCCACGCCATCGGCGAAGGAGCCACGGAGCTGATCCACATCGGCCAAGCCGTCATGGCCTTTCATGGCAAGATCGATTATTTTATCGACACGGTTTTCAATTATCCGACGTTGGCCGAATGTTACAAAGTCGCAGCCCTGGACGGCATGAATCGCATGCCGAGGCCATGGGTCCCCTACATCTGATCGTGCCGCGTGTGATGTGAGACCTGTCTCGCGCGTGAGAGCCACAAGGTAACGAAGGAGTCCGCCATGTCCTTTTCGAACCACCTACGCAAACTTGCCACGTCGATCTGGGATGCCCAACTGAGTCACCCCTTCGTCGTGGGTCTTGGCAACGGCACACTGCCTGAACAGAAGTTCAAGTATTACATACTCCAGGACGCGCGGTTTCTGGGTGATCTGGCGCGTGTATTTTCTGCGGCGGCAATCGTCGCGCCGGACTCAGAAAGCGCCTTGCGGTTCAACAAGCTGGCGGAAGAGACCATCGTGGTCGAACGCAGTCTGCACGAAAATTACGGCAAACGTTGGACCATGACGGTGAAACAGATGACGTCCGTTCCGATGGCACCGACGAACCATGCCTACACCAGACACATGCTGGCCGTCGCGGCCTCCGGCACCGCGACGGAGATCACGGTCGTCGCCCTCCCCTGTGCCTGGGTGTATTGTGTCGTCGGCCAACATTTACTCAGGAAAGGACCTCCGCCCAAGAACCATCCCTACCGGGATTGGTTGATCCTGTACGCCTCGCCGGAGTTTGCCGAAGTCCAGTTGTGGATGCGGAAAAAAGTCGATCAGTGGGCCAAGACCGCCGGCAAGGAAGAACTGCGGCGAATGGAAGACTCCTTCATCATCAGTTCACGCTATGAATGGATGTTTTGGGACATGGCGTGGAACGAAGAGAAGTGGCCGGTATAGAACATGGATGGAGCCATGATGCTGGGATTGACCGCCGGAACACTGACGACGGTCGCATTTATTCCTCAACTCGCGAAGGCGTGGAAATCCAGATCGACCGGCGATTTATCCTGGGGGATGGTAACCATCTTCAGCACAGGCGTACTGTTGTGGCTCATCTACGGAATTTGGATCGATTCGCTGCCTGTCATACTGGCGAATGCAGTGACCCTTCTTCTCCAGCTCGGGATCGTCACGCTGAAAATCAAATACGGGTAGCACGCGGAGTCTTATAGAGTGGCAAACAATCGTTCTGCAAGATAACGAGCGCTCTGGGTGTCATCTCACCCTTGCGCCACTGGAAGTCTCCTTAGGTTGAAGCGATGTCTCGCACGGCCGATCCATTGGGTCTGATTCGTCGTAGACGACTTGATAAGAACAATAGAATGTTCGTTATGACTTCTGTCTCGCCTTCGCCAACGCCAGAGCCATCGCGCCGATCGGCTGAGGGGTTCGTGCTGTCTGGCTGGACGGCGACGGTCCACGACCGCGGGAGTCACGTGTTGCCTGACTCCCGGACTGTGCCTGAGCAGATGGACGACTCGCCGCATCTTCCAATCGCATAGTCAGGGCAATGCGCTGACGCTTCAGATCGACGTCGATTACTTTCACTTTGACGATCTGCCCCGGCTTCACCACCTCGTGTGGGTCTTTGATGAATTTGTTTGCCAATGCGGATACGTGCACGAGACCATCCTGATGGACGCCGATGTCGACGAATGCGCCGAAGGCCGCCACGTTTGTGACCACGCCCTCCAACACCATGCCGGGCTGCAGATCGCTTACGGATTCGACCCCCTCGCGGAAGGTCGCGGTCTTGAATTCAGGTCGAGGATCGCGGCCCGGTTTTTCCAGCTCGGCAAAAATGTCCCGCACCGTCGGCAATCCAAACCTTTCATCCGTGAAATCCGCCGGCGACACCTCCTTCAAGACCCCCGGTCTGCGCATCACATCCGAAATTTCCGTTCCTAACCTGGTCAAAATACGTTCCACGACGGGGTAGGCCTCCGGGTGCACGGCAGATCGATCCAAAGGGTTGTCGCCGTCTTGAATGCGTAAAAAGCCGGCCGCCTGCTCAAAGGCCTTGTCGCCAAGACGCGGCACGTTGCGGATCGCAGTCCGGTTGGGAAAGGGTCCATGTGCATTTCGATAGTCCACAATATTCCTGGCCAGTGCTTTGTTGAGGCCCGAGACCCGCTCCAATAAAGGCACCGATGCCGTATTGACGTCCACGCCGACGGCATTCACGCAATCTTCCACCGTGGCATCGAGGGATCGGGCCAATGCCCGCTGATCGACGTCATGCTGATATTGCCCGACGCCGATCGCCTTCGGTTCAATCTTCACCAGCTCGGCCAGCGGATCCTGCACCCGTCGAGCGATGGACACCGCACCTCGTAAGCTTACGTCCAACTCGGGAAACTCCGCCGCGGCAAAGGCCGAGGCCGAATACACCGACGCTCCGGCTTCACTCACCACGATTTTTGCCAACTTGCGGTCGGGCTGCTGACTCGTGATTAACTTGATCAGCTCGCCCGCCAACTTGTCGGTCTCCCGGCTGGCCGTCCCGTTGCCGATCGCCACCAATTCCACGCCATGGCGAACGACCAGACGGACCAATGTTTCCGATGACCCTTGCCAATCATTGCGCGGCTGATGCGGATAGATCGTCTCGGTTGCCAATAATTTACCCGTGGCATCGACCACCGCGATTTTACAACCCGTGCGAATGCCGGGATCCAGGCCGAGGATGACCTTGGGCCCGGCCGGTGCCGCCAGCAGCAACTCATGGAGATTCTTGGCGAAAATTTTGATCGCCTCGGCCTCGGCCGCATCACGCAATTGCATGAACAATTCGGTGCTGAGCGTCATATGAAGCTTCACGCGCCAGGTCCATTCACAAACCCCCATCAGCCATTTGTCCGCCGGTCGGCCACGATCTTGAACGCCCGCATGCGCGGCGACCATCGCGACACAGGGATGTGGGACGACCGTCTCCAGCGCTTCGCCCAGGCCCAACTCCAGCTTTAGAATTCCGAGCGAACGACCTCGGAAGAGCGCGAGGGCGCGATGTGATGGAATGGCCTTGATCGGTTCCGCATAGGCATAATAATCACGGAATTTTTCTTCTTCGGCCGTCTCCTTGTCTTTCATCACGGTCGAGGTCACGACGCCTTCGTTCCACAACTTCGACCGCAGCGGGGTCAACAGGTCAGCCGCTTCGGCAAACCGCTCCATCAGAATGTCGCGGGCTCCCTCCAACGCGGTTTTGGCATCGGGGACATTGATCGCCTCCACCCCTTCCGCAGCCGGCACAACGCGCAGGTACTTGAGCGCTTCCTGCTCCGGATGCAACAGCGGATCAGCTAACAGCCCGTCGGCCAGCGGTTCCAATCCTGCCTCGCGGGCGATTTGCGCACGGGTGCGTCGTTTGGGTTTGAAGGGCAGATACAGGTCTTCGAGCGCTTGTTTGGTGGTGACGGACTCGATGCGCTCACGCAACACATCCGTGAGCTTGCCTTGTTCTTCAATCGAGCCCAACACGGCGGCACGCCGCTCCTCCAGTTCTCGAAGATAGCGCAAGCGGTCTTCCAATATACGCAATTGCGTATCGTCCAAGTTGCCGGTCGCCTCCTTGCGATAGCGGGCGATGAATGGAACCGTGGCGCCTCCGTCGAGCAATGCCACGGCGGCGCTTATTTGAGATGCCCCGACGCCGAGTTCCGTGGCCACAATCGAAACAATCTTGAGCGTTGCCATATCCGTTGAAGTCTGAGTCGCCTCCGTTGTCATCGGTATCGATCGCCTATGTTTCCGAACGCGCCATTTCGTTCGCGCTCTTTGAGAGGTGGAGAAGAAAAAGTCGCCGAGCTTTCAGTGGTCTTCCAGGTCAGGAGGGCATGACGGGAGATCGCAACATGTCAATGTGCCAGGGTTCCGAACGCGGCAAACAGTCGACCCGTCAGGTAATAAGTCCCCGGGGCGTCACCCTGGTACTTGCGTCGCAGGTAGTCGTTCAAAATCCGTCCATCAGCGGCCTTGTGCATGTCGGGATGTTTCAAGTTCATGCGATAGCGTTCGATTCCGGCGGAAACCGAGCTCACAAACACCACGGTCCCGTCCAGATCCACCTTTTCGACGACACCGACATGCGTCAACGGATCGTTCGGCAATCCGTCACGGTTGAAATCCCAGGTATTGTGGAAAAAGACCAGATCCCCCGGATTGACGGTTGGGCCATAGTGAATCCGCCCATGTTGCACCACATGGGTAAAGATGCGCCCGACGCCGTTGCCGCCGTCAAGCTCGCCCAGTCCGCCGTACAAGTCAACACGCTGCGAGGCGTACACCCCCCGGACAAATCCGGAGCAGTCCGGGGCATAGCTTCGGCCACCGACCTGAATACGGGACTGACCCACAAACCGCACGGCGGTTTGTGCGAGCGCCGTCTGCCGCGGGATGCCTTTGGCCATCGCACAGCAATGTGCTCCCCGTGTACTCATCGGGGACATTAGGCTTCTTTCACCATGGAGCGGCTGGCGCCCGTTTGCGGCACAGCCGGAGACCAGGCCGGAAACCAGCAGGGCCAGAATCCCGATCATGAATGAGCGGCTGTGTCCGACAGAACTCATCATGCACTTAGTATACAGACCGGCTGCCATAAGACAATACCTACGGTCCGTTCCGCTATCCTCCGGCGGAACCCACTGGCCCCCCTGGTTCCGTCATGCGCCAAGGATCGAGGAGTTGAGCAAGACGTTTGTCCGGCAAAACCTTTTGGTCTTTGGCCACCTGTCTGACAGTCTTGCCGGACTTGTAGGCGTCCTTCGCCAGTTTTGCCGCTGCTTCGTACCCGATCTCCGGGGCAAGCGCCGTGCACATCGCGAGACTCTCCTCAATGAGACTCTTGCACCGCTCTTCGTTCGCCTTAATGCCCTCAATACACTTCGCGGCAAAGTTATTGGACGCCGTGGCCAGCAGTTCGATCGACTGGAGCAGATTATAGGCCATCACCGGCATCATGACGATGAGTTCAAAGTTTGCCGCTTGGCCGCCGACCGTGACCGTCACATCGTTGCCAATCACTTGTGCACAGACCATCGTCACGGATTCCGCGATGACCGGGTTCACCTTTCCCGGCATGATGGAAGAGCCAGGCTGGGTCTCTGGCAAATTGATTTCTCCTAGTCCGCAGCGGGGGCCCGACCCAAGCCAGCGAATGTCATTGGCGATCTTCATCAGGCTCACAGCCAACACTCGCAATTGCCCACTGGCTTCAACTAGCGAATCTTGGGCCGACTGGGCCTCGAAATGATTCTTGGCTTCTTTGAAGGAGCAGCCAGTCTCTTTAGAAATGATCGCCATCACCTTAGCGGAAAATTTCGGATGGCAGTTGAGCCCCGTCCCCACTGCCGTCCCTCCAAGCGCCACTTCAGCCAAAGCTTCCTGGGCCTGCTTCACTCGCTGAATCCCAAGTTCAATCTGGCGGGCATAGCCACCGAATTCCTGCCCCAAACGAACCGGCGTCGCATCCTGCAAATGCGTGCGCCCGATCTTCACGATTGTGTCGAACTCCTTGGCCTTGCCTCTCAGCGCCTTGTGCAGCCGAGTGAGCGCCGGGAGCAGTTGCTGCTGCATCATCTCCGACCCGGCGATGTGAATGGCCGTCGGAATCACATCGTTGCTCGACTGGCCAAGGTTCACGTGGTCGTTCGGATGCACCAGCTTGCTGCCGCGCGCGCCGCCGAGGAGCTCCGTCGCGCGGTTGGAAATGACCTCGTTCGTGTTCATATTGGTGGACGTGCCGGACCCCGTCTGAAAAATATCGACCGGGAACTCGGCGTCCAATCTACCTTCGACCACTTCGGTCGCCGCCTGTTTGATCGCCTCAGCCGGCTTCTTGTCCAACAAGCCAAGAGAATGGTTCACCGTGGCCGCGGCGCGCTTGATCATTCCCATGGCCCGGATGACCGCCCGCGGTATCCGGAGCGAGCTGATCGGGAAATTTTCGATCGCGCGCGCCGTCTGCACACCATAGTAGGCTTCGGCGGGAACAGCGAGTTCCCCCATGGTATCTCGTTCCATTCGAGTCGGCACTGATGACATACTTTGATTCGGTTTCATGCGTGGCGCTCCATCAATTAGAGGTTCTCACTACTCGCGGGCGCCATGATAAACTCAGCTCGCCGACTTTCACAAGAGCAGACCTCCCATGACTCCTCCGTCCGTCACCGGTCGACGCCTATGCCGGGGCATAAGCGTGAAGAAACACCTCGTGCCGTTACAGTGGATGAAGCCCCTTATCGGTGGAGGAGGATTTGGATCCCTGGCGCACCAAGATCCAGAGCTGCTTTCGCGTCCGCGCCGGCGACGGGCAGCGATATGTGTTGCGGTATGGCCTCGACGAAGATGTCTGTCCGACAATTAACGATCTGAGCGCTGTGGGGAAGAACCAGAAGGCCCGCCTTGGGCTGGCGGGTTTTTGCGACGATCAGTGAGGCAATCCTGTTCGGTTCAGATGTCCTACAATGCCTCTCAGTCCATCACCTTTGCGTGATTTCGCCCTCGCCCCCGTTGACGCTATTCGCCTCGGGTCGGAACATGTAGACCGGTTCGTGCTTCGCGATCTTGAACAAATGCACGATGTCGATCCCCATCCCTGTTAATGCGAGGCACCACCCCCCGACGATCATCAACCAGGCCGGTGAAAACGCTTCTGACGGCTGGTCGAAGTCGAATACAGCCATCACGCCCGCGAGCGCCAGCACCATTCCAACCGTTATCAGTCCATAACTGAGAGTTTTCATCTTCGCCTCCTCAAACATGTCCAGACCATGAACAAGTTCGACAGTTCAGCGGAGAGCCCACCCCTTCCTATTCGTGCGATGGCAGCGCTTCACACCTCCTCTGCATGCACCTGACCAGTACGGCGAGAATCCTGAAAAACTTGGGAGGGACTCTACTCGTTTTCGTCAAATAGGCAATACGCAAAGATGACCCTATCGAGCAGATCCGATTGGGTCTTCATGGTCGATGGAAATATCCGAGGCGGTGGATTGCGCCGATCACTCCTCCGGCGAAGTGACGGTTCCTCGTTTAAAGAATGTCGCCAGCTGCTTGGCCGCAAATGCACTCAAAACGATGCGGTTCGTGAGCGAGATCTGACTATCAGGCTGTCTCTGATCTCGGGATTGATTCAATCCAACGCTCAAAATAATCTCTCCTTTGGTGCTCACCACCTGACGGATGTTGGGGACAATAATCTTGGCGCCGACACGATCGAGCCGAATGCATGAAGACAGAAGTCATTGAGACAAACGGATGGCAACAGATGGAAGCGGCACCCCTTATGGTCCATCGTATGGTATACAGAGCCCTGTGGAAAAACGTTCCTGACCGGAAAGGGAAAGGCCCCATGGCGAAACAGCTTAAAAAACCCACCGTAGAAGTCCCGGCCGACCTCTTAACGCCTGCGACCACGGCAAGCGGCGAAGGGGTCACCTCCACCGTGAGAAGAGGGCTTGAATTGGTCGCTGCCGGAGACGCCTATGGTCGCCTGGGGCGATTTCGCGGCAAGGTCAAGTTGGGGTCAAGTTCTCAGAGCTGCGGCTGGACTGATGCTGCGCCTCGATACAAGTTCCCTGATCGACTATCCGCAAGGCGAAGAAGGGGCTGATGTTGATGTGATCGATCAGGCTCTCCTTGATCAAGTCATAGTTCTTTCACCGGTCACCGTGTCGGAACTTCTCAGCGACCCCCATCTCTCACAGATTTGAAACGGACGATCTTTGAACTTCCTACTCTCCATTACAACAGAAGGCTTTTTGGAACGTGCCGGACTCCTCCGAGCGAAAGTGCTCAGAACCGGTCGCCGAGCCAATTTGGCCGATACCCTCATCACTCAAAGCCGCCTCGATCACCATGCGATACTTGCCATGATCCAGCGACCAACGACGGTATGGGCTGCGATATCCCTTTGATGACGAGGCCTGGGAAATGGATGATGCAGGAATTAAGTACTAAGCAATAAAAAGGCCCGCCTTCTGAGGCGGGCCTTTGTTCGAGAACTGTTTCGGATCGGCTTACCCCACCTTGACTTCGATAGCCTTCGGTTTCGCCTTCTCCGACTTCGGGAGATGGAGATTCAACACCCCATCCTTGAACTCGGCTTTGACCTTCTCCTCTTCGATCACATCCGGCAAGGAGAAGCTCCGAACGAAACTGCCGTACGATCGTTCGATCCGATGGAACTTCTTCCCCTTCTCTTCCTTCTCGTGCTTGCGCTCACCCTGAATGGTCAACACCCCGTCTTCGAGCGTGACCTTCACGTCTTCCTTCTTCACGTCCGGAATCTCGGCCTTGATCTGATACTCCCCTTCGGTCTCGCTGATATCGACCGACGGTGTCCAATCCGCCACAATCATGGTTTCCTTCCCATTGGTACGCGATGCGGCAGGACGCGCGAACATACGATTCAACCGATCCGAGACTTCTTCCAGTTCACGAAACGGATCCCATCGTACGAGTGCCATAGCAACCTCCCTTTATGTGCGTTCTTATTCAGAATGTTCGGTTATGTCTGCTGGCGCCGCGCCGATTCAACCGCCTGACGGATAGATAAATCCGCCTGTGGGCAAGTCAAGAGGATGCGGAGGAGCTGGTCAATACGGAGGTTACCGCTGGTCTATCGGCACATAGGGACGGTCATGCTCGCCGGAATAGATTTGATCGGGTCGGAACAGTTTGTTTTCGCGCAGCTGTTCCAGCCAATGAGCCAACCACCCTGAGACCCGCGCAATGGCAAACAGCGGCGTGAAGAGATCGACATCGATGCCCATCTTATCGTAGATAATTCCGGAATAGAAATCGACGTTGGGATATACCCCTTTGTTGTTCAGGACCTTTCCGGCCGTCTTCTCGACCTCTAACGCCGTTTCATAAAGAGGTGAACTGCCGCACTCTTCGAACAGCCGCCGGCAAAGATCCTGAAGGACGGTGGCACGGGGATCTTTGACCTTGTAGACACGGTGACCGAACCCCATCAGCTTTTTCTTGCTCTGCAGGGCCTGCTCAACGTAAGACCGCGCCTTCTCCGAGGCGCCGATCTCTCTCAACATGACGACCACTTCTTCGTTGGCGCCCCCATGCAAGGGACCTTTCAAGGCACCGATCGAGGATGCCACGACCGTATAGGGATCGGCCAAGGTTGAGGCCGTCACCAGTCCTGTGAAAGTGGACGCGTTCATGGTGTGTTCCGCGTGGAGAATCAGGCAGTCATCAAAAATCTCGGACCACAAGGGCGGCACCGCGGTCTCGGTCAGCATGTAGAAAAAATTCTCGCTGAACCCAAGGTCGTCGCGGGGGGAGATTGGATCATCACCACGGCGCAGCCTTGCCCAGGCCGCCACGATCGTGGGCAACTTCGCGACAAGCCGAACGGCGCTCCAATAATTGTTTTCGACGTCTTTGACGTTACGGCCGGGATAAAACATGCCGAGTGCCGCCACCGCCGCCTGGAGGGCATCCATCGGATGTCCTTGTTCGGGCAAGCACTTCAAGAGGTCGATGATGCGGAACTTGATGCGCCGATGATGGGTGACATCGGTCATCCATTGTTGAAATTCCCTCTTTGACGGGAGATGACCAAAAAGCAGGAGATAGGCCGTTTCCAAGTACGATGAACTCGTACAGAGGGTCTCCACGCGAATGCCCCGGTACTCGAGGATGCCTCGTTGCCCGTCCACATCGCTGATCGATGACGTGGCCGCCGGCACACCGGCTAAGCCAGGCATAAAATCATGGGGCATGATCACACCTTAGAACAAAGACATACGTCGCTTGATTACCCTACCATGGCGACGCGTCGTTCTTGCAATGAAAAATCGTGCTTGGCATACTGAATTCTACGAACTCGCCGTGCCGTCGCGATTGGACGATATCGGCACATGGACCAGATCGTGACCGATGCGAACAGCCCTCTTCATGTGCGGCGTTGTCCTCACGATGACGGAAGTCATGCACGCCTCATCCGCCGTCGCGGAGGAAGATATGGTGGCGTTTGCCGTCGTGAGCGAGCTTCCCAAGGACAAGAGTCGGGTTCCTGCGAAGGTCGCCATCGATGGAGCGGTCACCGACATGAAGCTCCTCGCCTCTGATTCCATCCTGTCGAATTTGGTCTGGAAAAAATTGGAAATCTGCCATGCACTCAAGCTCGAAGGGCACAAGTCTTCGGAAGGTTTCCGGATACAGTCCGTGCGTGCCATCGATGGAGCCATGCTGCCGATGGTACTACAGGGCTTCGCGGGAGATTGTCTGCTCAAAAAGGCGCTGGAAGTAGCGCCCTTTGTCGACTAAGATCGGAGATCAGGCCATGCAGTCCGGACATTGCTCAGGTTCATGGTCGGACTCATATTCCTCCATGGTAAGCGGAAAGAGCGTCTCACAGGATCGGCAGTGCCGGATCTCGAAATAGGGGATGCCCTGCTCGTCGATTTCGGTGGGAAGAAGAAGCTCGTGAGGGTCGTAACCCACGAGTCCTTCATCGCTGAACTTGACAACGGCGAGTCGATCGTTAAAAGCTTCAAAGGTGCCTTCTTGCCCTTTCCGAGCGAGCACATGCCCAAGGACAAAGACCGGCTGTCCCTTACGCTTGATACGAAGGTCCTTCAGCCTGCGCTGGGAGGCAGTGGCACAGGCGAACTGACCGGCGGAAGTGGTACCGACCCACGGCATAGAAGACCTTGTTGACACACCACTGATTAGGATCTAATCATAGACCGAAAAAAATCGTCAAGACCGGTCTTTCCACCAAGGAGCACGTGATCATGGCGGACATTACCATCTATCAGAAACCGACCTGCACGACATGCCGGCAGGCCGTCCAGCTGCTCAAGGACAGCGGTAAGCCCTATACGGCGATCAACTACTACGAGCGTCCCTTTACCAAAGGGCAGCTGAAAATTTTGCTGAAGAAGGCCGGCTTGTCCCCTCAAGACGTGCTTCGAACAAAAGAAGAGATTTATCGGGAACTTGGTCTTGGGACGAAGCAACTGTCAGACGATGCGCTCCTTGACCTGATGGTCAAACACCCCGATTTGATTCAACGGCCGATCGTGGAGAAAGGCGACCAAGCCATTTTGGCAAGACCAGCCGACTCGATCAAGAAACTCCTGTGACCCGTCAGGAGTGCTCGAACTCACTATACGCAACGATACGTCCTGTTTCAGCAAGAGATGGTTTGCGAGGTTCTAGCATGACCGACCCTCGTTTGACCTGGTTTCCCCCTGCTCCTTTGACATCGTACAATGCCCGATACGCTGCTTTGGTGACCAGGTCAAGCGAGGCTCCTGCATTCCCTGTTTCCGCAAATCCGATACTGGCTGTGATCACGAGCTCTTCATATCCAGATCGTGGACGCGATGACCGTACTCTTTCGAAAACACGATCGTGACGCCCCAAATAGATGGTCATGTGTTCCACGGCTTTGCGGATGTGTTCGAGTGCCACGAGGGTTTCCACTGCGGTTTTCTGAGAGAACAGAACCGTGAATTCCTCACCAGCCAGCCGAAAGACCTTTCCAGATCCGCCCGCAGCCATGACTCTTGGAGCCACAAGACGAAGGACCTGATCGCTGACCGATTTGCCATGCAGGTTTCCGTATTGTTTCACTTGGTCGAGGCCGACGACCGCGAGAACAAACTTCTTCCCGAGATTCGCCACAGCGCCCTCATAGGCCAGCTTGCCTAGGGCACCGGTCAGTTCGTCACGGTAACTGCGCTGATGCCATGCCTGGAGGAACGTCAGAAAGAGAATCAGACCGGCGGCAGAGAAGAAATTGGCGGCCGACCATCCCTCATGGTGTTTGTGAAATGCGACAAAGACGGCGAGTAATGCCCAAACCGTTCCACCATCCATCGGATTTTTATCGACGGCATACCGTCCACTGATCAAGACCAAGGCGAGGCTAAATGCGAACAGAGCCGGCTGGGAAAGACTCGTCCAACCAGCCCCCTCCCGTATGGGAACCAGCGGCTGTTGAAACACATGTGCAACACCGGCTGGATCCGATCGAGCGATCGCGAGTATCAAGAGAGGTTGGAACAGGATGAGTGCCAGGCGCAAGGCCCCAGGCCAGGCGGAAGGAGGATCTACTTTGATAAGAGAAAGGGCCAACAAGTTCAGTGGCACTAAGAACGCCGCTGCCGAAAACATCACCTGGCCAAATGACTTGGGATCCGTCTCCGTCGGCGGCACCAGAATGACGGCACAGTCGGCAAATACAAGGATGATGAGCGAAAGAATCAAACGGCTACTCGATAGAAACCAGCCAAAGAATAACCCGAACGCCAGTACGATAAATGGAAGCGCGTGAACGAAACCCTGAACCCAGGGCGGCAAATCTCGTGGACGAAGGAAGCCGAGGGCGGCAAGAAAAATGATGCCTCCTGGCACAATGAAAGCAAGGAGCGATGTGACGATTGGAGGCATCATGTGCTGAGAAGAACAGCACCAGATGCCACCTCAATGAGCGAGAACCGTACCAAGTTCCAGCAGGAAAACCGTGAAAAGACGGTTACAAGATATTGATTTTTAGCGAGATTACCGCAGTGTATCAGTGAACAGTTCGCCCGAATCAGGATAGTGCCATGAGAATCAACGTTTTGTTCCGTTTTGAACGGGTGCGAGACGGTTCATTGCTCGGATAGGGGTTCAGTGGGGATCCAATCAATAGTCCGCTTTTTTGGATCAATAGTAAAGGCGACTTTGCCGTCCAACGCGTCCAGCAGCAGCTCTCCCACCAAGATTCGCCTCCATCCCTTCAGGAGCGGCAGATCTAAGGCCGATCGATCCGTCTTCGCGTCGATCAACTCCTGGAGGTCCCCCGTCGTCGCCAACAAGGTCGGGGCGATCTCTTCTTCGAGGGCGCGCGCCTTGACGATCGCCTGAAGCAGCTCCACAAACCCGTTCCATTCCGGCTCAGGTTTTCGCTCCTTGGTGAGCACCGGCCAGGCCGAGGGGGGAAGCGCGAGCGCCGCTTGCATCGTGGCGAGAATCGATTCGCCGTTACGGTCGATCTCTGACGTATGAAGGCCCCTTACTTTTCGCAACTCATCCTGATGGCGTGGAGGATGTCGCGCCAACTGTAGTAATACTTCGTCACGGACGACCCGGCTCCGTGGCACATTTCTCCGTTTCGCCTCCCCCTCTCGCCAGGCGGCCAGCTCCCGAAGCACCGCGACCGATTTGGGCTTCAGCTGATCCCATCCTCGTATCCGCTGGTAGCGTTCTTGCGGTTCGCGTCGTGTCTCGCCGACGACACCCTCAAGACGTGAAAACTCCTCATGGGCCCACTGCAGTCTGCCCAGTTTCGAGAGGCGGTTGTGCAGATGGTCATGGATGGGCAGCAAAAACGTCACGTCCTCGAGTGCGTAGGCCAATTGGTCCTGGGACAAGGGGCGCGCGCTCCAATTCGTAAAGGTATGAGCCTTGTCCAGCCTTGTTCCATGCACCCGTTGAACTAGGTTGGCATAAGCGACCTGCGGACCAAAACCGACCATCGCCGCGGCGATCTGGGTATCGAAGAACGGTTTGGGGATCTGCCCGGCGTGGAGGGCAAACAGGTCCAGGTCTTGCCGTCCCGCATGCACAACCTTTTGAATCCGCACGTCGCAGACAATCTCCCAAAATCCGTCAAGGACCTTCCCTGACTGAACGGCCGGGAAGTCGATGACGGCGGCCGTGTGGTCGGTCGCCACTTGAATGAGTTCGAGCTTCGGCACGAAACTTTCTTCACCCACGAATTCCGTATCGAGCGCCAGGCGCGGGCTGTCCCGCAGTTGCTCACACAATTCGCTGAGCGCGTTTGTGCTCGTGATGTAGTGATATGGACTAGGCATCGTCACAGGTGCGTTACTCGGAAGGGCTGTAGCGGCGATCCGGAGGCAACATCGGCTCCGTATTGCTGAGACTGAGGTATTCCTTCAGAAACTGATAGGCGTCCAACATGCGGCGAAGTTCCGGTTCAGAGCTGCGATCGCCGTTGTTCGCATCGGGGTGGAGTTGCTTCGCCTTGCTTCGAAACGCGGTGGTGACATCGGCCAGAGAACTGCCGAACTCCACCCCCATAATAGCGTAGGCGTCCATCGCGTTATTCACGCCATGTGGATTCTCCGACGGCGCCCCTGCTCCACCGGCGGCTTTGAGCATATCGGCGAGACTGATCCGCTTGCGGCGCCGCCGGGGACGCTCCCGAATTTCGCTGTCGAACTCATCCCATCGCTCTTCGACGAATTCCAGCCTGGACTCCAGACGCATGGCCCCGGCCAAATCCCGAATCACATCCAATTCTTCCTCGATCTCGAGGAGCGATTTGATGATTTCCTCGAGTCCCTGTTCCACCTGGAAAAACCCGTCGACACGGGCTTCCATCATCGTCTCGACGGCGCAATCCATGCTGTCTTCAGTCTTTGAACGCAATGATCCGATTCGTTTTTGCATCCCGCTACGGAATTTCAGAAACTTCGCGGTCGAAAAGGGCATGGTCTGTCAGCTTCTGAGAAAGGGGTATTCTACCACAGCTTGAACGACGGCCTGAAGACCGCCACGATCTTCTTTTTCGGGGGAATATTGTGGGAGTGTTTACTCGAGGGTGGGCAGATCGTCCGCCTTGGCCCTTCTTCTGGCCACCCCGCTGGCGCGGGCCGCCGCAGCGACCGCCCGCGCCACACGCGGGACGACTTCCTTGTCAAACACGCTGGGAATGATATAGTCCTCGCTCAGAGTCCCTTCCGGAATCACGTGGGCAATGGCCTGGGCTGCGGCCAACTTCATCGCCTCGTTGATTTGGCTGGCCTGCACATCGAGCGCGCCCCGAAAGATCCCGGGAAACGCGAGTGCATTGTTGATTTGATTCGGATAATCGGATCGCCCGGTCGCAAAGATAGCGGCGTGAGTCGCCCCTACTTCCGGAGGAACCTCCGGATCCGGGTTAGCCAAGGCAAAGACGATTCGATCCCGGACCATGAGATTGAGATCGTCCGCAGTCACGACATTCCCGACCGACAGCCCGATAAAGACATCGGCATCCTTCAACGCATCGCGCAACGTGCCTCTCGGGCGGTCCCGCGTCAAACAGGCCCGCAGATCGGCTCGGCAGGCACGCAGTTGCTCGGCTTCTCCGTACAGGATGATGCCTTCCTTGTCGCATCCCAATACATGGGCCGCACCGGCGGCCAACAACATGCGGCAGCATGCGGTTCCCGCGGCACCGAGACCGTTGACGACAATCCGAGCCTGTTCCAGCTGTTTACCGGTCACCCTGAGCGCATTGGTCAATGCCGCCAGCAGGACCACCGCCGTGCCATGCTGGTCGTCGTGCATGACGGGGATATCGAGCACTTGCTTTAGTGTGCGCTCGATCTCGAAGCAGCGGGGCGCGCTGATGTCTTCTAAATTGATGCCGCCGAACCCCGGTGCGATTCCTTGGACAATCCGAACGATCTCGTCCGGTTCCTGCGTGTGCACACAAATCGGCCAGGCATCGATGCCGGCCAGCTCTTTAAAGAGCATCACCTTCCCTTCCATGACCGGGAGAGCCGCTTCCGGACCGAGATTGCCCAAGCCCAACACCGCGGAGCCGTCCGAGACGACGGCCACGCTATTGCTCTTGCTCGTAAAGGTATAAACTTTGGACTTGTCTTTCGCGATTGCGTGAGCCACACGGCCGACCCCAGGGGTATAGACCATGGACAACACGTTTCTGGTACTGATCGGAAACTTGCTGCTCACACGAATCTTACCTCCGAGATGGAGGAGAAAAATCCGGTCGGACGCCGACAGGACGGTGACGTCCGGCAATTCATTCAACCGCGCCAGAACTTTCTCGCCGTGCTCCTCACTCTGCACGTCGAAGGTGATATCTCGCACCATGCGTGTCCTGGTCGCCGATACGATGTCGACGGCGCCCAAATTGGCCTGTTCTTCCGCCAGCAGGGCCGCTACTTTGGCGAACATACCCGGCTTATTCGCGAGTTCCAGTCGGACGGTCAGCCGGTAATTGGAGTATGGACCGATGTCTCTCATTCATGTCCTCCCCGTCTAGACTACCATAACTTCTGCTCACGGCCAGTTAAACGGGTAGTAAGAAAACCGGAAATCCCGCCGTCAACGGCTCTTTTCAGGACTCCGTTGACGCTGTTCCAGCCACGATGCTAGGTTGGCTATATGTCAGCTCCTTCGGGCACACGGACTCCCAATCGACTCGTTCATGAAACGAGTCCCTATCTCCTGCAACATGCCTACAACCCCGTGGATTGGTACCCCTGGGGACCGGAAGCCTTGCAGGCGGCCAAAGAAAAGAATCGTCCCATCTTGCTCTCGATCGGCTATTCCGCCTGTCACTGGTGCCACGTGATGGAACGCGAGTCTTTTGAGGACGATGCGATTGCCGAGCTCATGAATCGATGGTTTATCTGCATCAAGGTCGACCGGGAGGAGCGGCCCGATCTCGATGAGATTTACATGGCCGCCACCGTGGCGATGAACCACGGTCAGGGTGGTTGGCCGATGACGGTATTTCTGACGCCGGCCCAGGAGCCGTTTTTCGCCGGAACCTATTTCCCTCCGGAAGACCGTTGGGGCCGACCTGGGTTTGCCAGCGTCCTAAAAAAGATTGCGGATTATTGGGACACCCGTCCATCGGAAATCCGGGATCAGGCCAAGGAGTTGACGGCACAACTACAAGGTTCAAGAGGGACTCTCTCTCCCATCTCCATCAGCGAATCGGTGCTGGAAGAAGCGGTCGCCCAATTCGCGGACGATTTCGATGAAACCCACGGTGGATTCGGAACGGCGCCCAAGTTTCCCCCGGCGATGGGATTGTCGTTCTTACTGCGAAGTCATCGGCGCTCGCGCAATGCCCACACGCTCAAGATGGTCACCACAACCCTCGACATGATGGCTGCCGGCGGCATCTACGACCACATTGGCGGCGGTTTTGCGCGTTATTCCACAGACGCACGATGGCTGGTGCCGCATTTCGAGAAAATGCTCTATGACAACGCGCTGTTGGCGCGCGTGTACGTCGAGGCTTATCAAGTCACCAAGAAATCTGCCTATCGGCAAGTGGCGACCGAGGTGCTCGACTATGTGCGTCGCGAAATGACGGGACCGGAAGGTGGTTTCTACTCATCGACGGATGCCGACTCCGAGGGTGTCGAGGGGAAGTTTTTCGTCTGGACCCCCACCGAGGTGCGGAATGTCCTCCAGAACGACGAAGATGCACGGCGATTCTGCGCGCTGTACGACATCACGGAATCGGGCAATTGGGAACATACGAACATCCCCAATCGCCTTCGTCCGCTCGAAGAGGTGGCCCGGCAGCTGAATCTGACCACCGATGAGTTGTTGGAAAGCGCGTCCCGTGCCAAGCCGCTGTTATATGAAGCCCGCCGACATCGTGTCTCACCAGGTCTGGATGACAAGGTGATCACCGCCTGGAACGGCATGATGCTGTCGGCCATGGCCGAAGCAGCCCGCGTCTTCGGACACACCGCCTATCTCGAGAGCGCTCAACGAACCGCCGACTTTCTGCTTCACAGCCATACCAAACCGGACGACCGATTATTGCGCACATCCCGCGGCGGCCGCGCCCACCTCGAGGCGTACCTTGAAGACTATGCGTACCTGACAGAGGGGTTGCTGGATCTCTATGAAGCCGGTTCCGCTGAATCATATCTCCACGCCGCGGCACGACTGGCGGAATACGTGATCAGCGATTTTATGGACCAGGAACAGGGCGGATTTTTCACGACCGCGAAACAGCATGAATCCCTCATCCTCCGCCACCGGGAGGGTATGGACGGAGCCACTCCGAGCGCCAACGCCGTTGCCGCGTCGGCGCTCGCCAGACTGTCGTTTCATTTCGATCGCGAAGATTGGCGCCGCGCCGCGACCGCCGCCATACGCGCCCACGGCCGGCAAATATCCCGTTACCCGCGTGCATTCGCCAAAAGTCTGGCCGTCGTCGATTTTTTGACCGAAGGACCAGTTGAAGTGGCCATCGTGGGCGATGAGCCGCAGAACAGCCTTCGCGCACTTCGTGACGCAGTGGCACAGTGCTATCTTCCCAACCGCATCGTGGCGACCGGCTCCCCGGGAGAGCCATCTTCTCTCCCACTCTTAAAGGATAGACCGACCGTTTCCGGCAAGCCCACGTTGTACATTTGTCGAAACTACACCTGCCGGCAGCCGATCACCGACCCCCGTTCCGTCGCCGATGCATTGCGGAACGATCAGCCTGGCTCGATGGATCGCCGAGCCGGGCCGAAACTGCTGCAGGGGGCCAGCCTCCCTGGAAACGCCACCGTTCAAGGAACGGCGACTTATGCGTCCCGCATGATGGCGCGTGCCGGCGAAGCGGGATTGGCACGAGGCTTTACCCTGCTCGGAGCGACCGGCCTGACCACGACACGACTGGGGTTTGGAACATACCGCGTCGATATGCAAAGTCCCGAACACCGGGATGCATTGAGGAAGGCGCTGCGAGAATCGTGCAACCTCATCGACACCTCGACGAATTACACCGACGGCGACAGCGAGCGACTGGTGGGATCCGTGCTGGCCGAACTGGTGGCATCGGGTGAAATCCGCCGCGACGAAATCATCGTGGTCTCCAAAATAGGGTATATTCAAGGGCAGAATCTCAAACTGGCTCAAGCCAACGAACAATCGGGGCGCCCGTACCCCGAACTGGTGAAGTACGGAGACGGCATGTGGCATTGCCTCCATCCGGAATTCTTGGCGGACCAGCTGGCGCTGTCCCTGGATCGTCTGGGACTTGCCACGCTCGATATCTGCCTCTTGCATAATCCTGAATATTTTCTTTTGGAAGCGACGCATCGCGGGGGAGAAGATCTGGAAAAACTCCGAGGCGACTTCTATGCCCGGCTCGAACGGGCGTTCATCTACTTCGAGACGCAAATCAAGGCTGGGCGTCTTCAGTTTTACGGGGTGTCGTCGAACACCGTGACCTCTGCCGCCGACGACCCGGCTGCGACTTCGCTCGGACGGATGGTGGAGGCCGCCGAAGCCGCCGCTCGATCCGCCGGCGCGCCCAACCATCATTTTCGAGTGCTGCAATGCCCGATGAATCTCTTCGAGGCCGGAGCCGCCAGAACCGCCAACACCGGCCCGTCGAAGGATCAGACCGTGTTGGAATATGCCCGACAGAATCATATCGCGGTGTTGGTGAACAGGCCCTTGAACGCCATGGTGGCTCCGAACACCATGTTACGGCTGGCCGATCTGCCGCTCGAAGATCCCCCCATCGATATCGATCGCTCTCTGAGCTCGGTAAGCGCTCTCGAGCAGGAATACCGTTCATCCCTTGCGCCGGCGGTGCCGCCGACCGGGTCGGGGGCAGCGCCGGCCGAATTCTTCAACTGGTCTTCCGAGTTGCAACGCATCCGTCCACAGATTCAGGGGCTCGAACATTGGGAACAGATTGAACATCGCATGATCGCGCCACAAATCAATCACGTCTTACAGCTGCTCTCACATCAGCTTTCCGGAGACGTCGCCGAACAATGGGAACGTTGGCGTCAGCGCTACATCCCTGAGCTGTTGACGTTGCTGCGCGGGTTCCGGCGCGAAGCGACCTTGAAAAGCCATGCGCAAACGGAACGAGTCTCTCGAGCAATCGATCCGCTCCTGCCGGTGTCGCACCGCGCCGCTTCGCTGTCCCAAAAAATGTTGTGGCTCCTTGCGAGTACGCCTGGAGTCACCTGCGTGTTGAACGGCATGCGATCACCGGGATACGTGACGGATGCCTTGACGATCTTACGATGGGAACCGATCAACGATACCCGGCCGATCTATGAAGAAGCGATGACGCGTCCTCAATGACGATCGGCTGTCCTTCACTCGGAGGGAGTGACCTATGAGACAGGTTCTGGCTGTCATTGCATCCGGCACATTGGTCATCGCTCTCCTTCTCGGACAAGGTTGCTCGGCACGGTGGTGGTGGGAATCGGAATCGGGCCAAGAGGAACTGGCACAGGGAGAACTGATCAAGGAGCCCACGATCAAAGAAATTCCCCCCGACGACAGGCACCTGACCGACTCACGCACAGGACCGGCCATGCAGTCGGAACTCGTGTCCCGGAATGCCACCGGCCTGTCTCATGGGACATTGAGCGATGTCCTGTTCGATTTCGATCAAGACACCCTTCGAACGGATGCGATGCGTGTCTTGGAGTCCAACGTGAAGGAGCTTCGGCATGGCACGGTGACCCATCTTATCCTGGAAGGCCGCGGCGACGACTTCGGCACATCCGCGTATAATCTCGTGCTGGCCGAGCGCCGAGCCAGGAACGTGAAATCCTACCTTCGGGAACTGGGGCTCTCCATCGATGTCAAGACCACGAGTTACGGAAAAGATCGCCCCCTGTGCTTCGAATATACCAGCGACTGTCGGCAACACAACCGCAGCGTCCATTTTGTCGTCAAGTGATGTGTCCGTCACTTTCAGGCTGTAATACAAAGTTAACACTCCGATTGTTGACAGCCCCTTCCGCTTTCATTACTGTCTGCAAGCCTCCCGATTCATAAGGATGATCTTGTGTCGAAACTCGCCGTCATCGACATAGGCACCAACTCCATTCACATGGTACTGGCCGAGATTCTGCCGGATGCCAGTTTCAAAATACTCGATCGGTTCAAAGACATCACGCGGCTTGGCAACGGTGTGTTCGCCACCAAGCGGCTTTCCGACGAAGCCATGGCGCGCGCCTTGGACGTCCTCAACACGTTGGTCACGCTCGCCCGAAACAAAGGATTTGACCGTATCATCGCCGTCGCAACCAGCGCAGTGCGCGAAGCTCAAAATGGCGGTGATTTCGTCGCCTTCATCATGGAGCAGATGGGGCTGCGGGTGCGGGTGATCAGCGGGACAGAGGAAGCTCGGCTGATTTTCCTGGGAGTCAAAAACAGTATCGCGCTCCCGGACGGACCGACTCTTATCGTCGACATCGGAGGCGGATCCGTGGAATTGATCGTGGGCAACCCGGAAGGGTTGATCCACGGCAAGAGCCTCAAACTCGGTGCGATCCGTTTGGCGGAGCACTTCCTCCCCAAGACTCCACCCTCCGAGTCGATGATGCAGGCCCTGGAGCAGGCCGTGCTCACCCACCTGCGCGAGGCGTTTGCCTCCTTCAAGATCAAGAAGTTTCATTCACTGGTCGCCACGTCCGGCATGGCGGGAAACATCGGCGAGGTCGTCCACTACCGTCAAACCGGACGACCATTGCCCCAGCACAACCTTGCGACGATCTCGCTGAAAGATCTCCGATCTCTTGAAACGGAACTGGCCAAGTCATCGGTGAAGGCTCGTTTGGCGATCCCCGGTCTGGACCCCAAGCGTGTCGATACGCTGTTGCCGGCCGCCGTGGTCCTCCGCCGTCTTCTGGAGCTGTCCGGCCTCAACGAGGTGACGCTCTGCGACAAAGCCATTCGAGAGGGTGTGATCTATGACTTTGTCGCGCGGCACCGAGAGGGGCTCAAAGCGGAAAACGATATTCCAGACGTTCGGCGCCGGAACGTGATCGGCCTTGCCCGCCGCTGCCACGCGCCCGAGGCGCACTCGCAGCACGTGGCCGGCTTGGCATTGCGTCTCTTCGATCAAACTAAACGGGAACATCACTTGGGCCAACAGGAACGCACTTGGTTGGAATACGCGGCCGTCTTGCACGATGTGGGATATCTCATCAACCCGCGCCAACATCACAAACACACCTACTATCTGATCAAGCACAGCGATCTGGGGGGCTTCACGGCCGAGGAGATCGATGTCGTCGCCAACATCGCGCGCTACCACCGACGAGCATTGCCGTCGCTGAAGCATGAAGGATTCGATGATCTCACACCTCGCATACAGCGCGTGGTCAAAATCCTCGCCTCGTTGTTGCGGATCGCCGACGGGCTCGATCGGACACATTTTTCCCTGGTCCAGGCCGTGAACGTCAAGTTTGGGAAGCAGATGACGATCGAAGTACATCTGACAGGAGACGCGGAGATGGAGTTATGGGCCGCGAAAAGCAGAGCCGACCTCTTCGAACAGATCTTCCGTCGCCGCGTTCAGTTCATCGGAGTGCCGCTGGGAACCGAGCCATCATGACCGACCCTCACACAACGAAGACAGCCCCTCATCCTCATCCCGGCAAGCTGATCATCGTCGAAGGCATCGACGGATCCGGCAAAAGCACCCAACTGCAATTGCTGCATAAGTGGTTGGAGTCCAAGGGGCACAAGGTGTTTTTTACCGAATGGAACTCCTCGGAACTCGTGAAAGAGACTACTAAACGCGGGAAAAAATCGAAGAGCCTTACTCCGACGACATTCAGCTTGCTACACGCCACGGACTTTGCCAGCCGGCTCTATCATCAGATTCTCCCCCCGTTGAAGGCCGGGATGATCGTCCTAGCCGATCGATACATGTACACGGCGTTTGCACGCGATGTCGTGCGGGGCGTCTCCCACGAGTGGGTGCGGAAACTGTACGCGTTTGCGATCAGGCCGGATATGGCGTTTTACTTCAACGTTCCGATCGAAGTCGCGATCTCTCGACTCTCGCGAGGAACCCGCGGGCACTTCAAGTACTATGAAGCCGGGATGGATCTGAATCTGAGTCCGGATATCACCGAAAGCTTCAGGCTTTTTCAGTCTCGCATCCTCACCGAATACGACAAGATCGTCGACGAATTCGGCCTCTTGACGATGGATGCGACTCAAGACATCGAGACGCAACAGGAACAGATGCGGGCGCTTGTGGAAGAAGCGCTCCGCGGCTATAAACCAAGACGAGGCACCTATGGGCGACGCACGCTTTTTTGGCGACGGTTTGAAGTACCTCGATCCGAGTGACCTCAAAGGCAAGCTGATCGCCATTGAAGGAACCGACGGAGTCGGTCGATCGACCCACATTGAGATGCTGCAAGAATGGCTGGAGGTCCAAGGGTACGGCGTAATGACGACCGGATGGACCAGATCCAACCTCATGTCCAAAACGATCGAGATGGCGAAGGCCGGCAATATCGTCGATCGTTGGTCCCTCAGTTTGCTCTACGCGACCGATTTCGCCGATCGTCTCGAGCATCAGATCATTCCGGCTCTTCGATCCGGATTCGTCGTGCTGGCCGACCGCTACATCTATACGGCGTTCGCGCGCGACTTCGTGCGGAGCGCCGACCGACAATGGATCCGCGACGTGTTCGGTTTTGCGGTGATTCCCGACCTGGTCTGCTATCTTCGGATCGATGTTGAAACCCTGGCACTTCGGGTCATCGAGACCACCGGAATGAATTATTGGGAATCCGGCATGGATCTGCGGCTCGGAGCAGACCTCTATGACAGCTTTAAGAAATATCAAACCCTGCTGATCGAAGAATTCGATAAGATGGCGATGGAGTTTCGCTTTAATGTCGTGGATGCCAGGAAATCGCCCGAAGAGATTCAGGATGAGCTCCGAGGATACATTCTCCCGGTCCTACAGAACCATAAGCCATCGGCCGACGGCCAATCGGCCGCCTCTTAAGTTTTCCTCGCTCGTTTCATGCCATATGCTCTCTTGCCCATGGTTCGAAGCTGAATCGGCTGAAGCCACCAACGTAGGTGTCCCTGGCCCGGTTTCATCGTATTCTCTCCCGCAATACAAGCAGCCCCGGCTTTCTTGAGGGGAAAATTAGAGAGCACTTTCCCACAGAGCAACAGACTTGCTGCTTCACCAAGCTGAGGTTCATGGCCCACACAGACCACCACGGCATCGGATGGAAGGGTGTGCAGAACACTGACCAGTTGATCGGGCTTCGCCCCCACCGCCAACTCTTCCCGTGTCTCGACCTTTACCATAGGACAGAGGGCCACACGCAAGAGCCTGGCCGTATCGTAGGCCCTCACGAACGGGCTCGTCAGCAGATGCGTCGGTTTACAATCCAGTGCGGCGAGCCCTTCAGCCGCCTGGCGAACACGCCGTTTCCCCTTCTCCGTGAGAGGGCGATTCTCCTCCGTCCCTTCCCATTCTTCAGGCTCCATAGCGATCCCGTGACGAACCAGAATACAGTCCATAACGACCCTCCTCATCGTGGAGCACGAGACTACCACACAGGCCCCAAGTAATTAACATGAGTTTTACATGGAGATGACAATTGTGAAACGGTGGCTCGATACCCTCACATCAAGATACAAGGACAGAGTCGGGACACACACAACACGAGAGACACTGATCTCGGCCATAGCTTTTTAGGTACGAATAGGGAGGACACACGACATCATGTCGCAGCCGGCACTCGAATCGATTCGTTGGTTTGATGACAAGACCGCCCGCCAGCGTCTCGCCCAATTCGATTTTCTCGATGTGTGGAGCTGGGGCATGAAAGGTGTGCTCAGCCTGGTGATTCTGACGCTCCTCACGGCCTTGACCGGTGGTGCGCTCAAAACGTTTTGGGATATCCGTTTGCTCGTCGACCACTCTCCCGAAGTCGTGTTGCGGCAAGTCATCGTGAATACGCTCATCCTACTGGCGATTGTCGAAGTCTTCAAAACAACGGTGACCTATTTCCGTGAAGGTCGCGTGAAGGTGACGTTCATCGTCGATACGATCCTGGTCGTTATGCTGACGGAAGTGATTTCTCAATGGTTCAAAGGAGGAAACTGGCAATCCCTGGCGACACTCTGCGGAATGTTGCTGGTTCTAGGGATCGTGCGCATCATGGCCGTTCGGTGGAGTCCGGCCTTGAGAACCGGGGTCAAGGATACCCGTCACGCGAACCTGTGCGAACAGGGAGGAGCACCATGACTCAACAAGCTTCGGCGAAAGTGCTGGCCATCATCCAAGAGCGGCGACAGATCCCTCTTGAGGAACTTCTCGTCTCTCTGCCCGAATGCACCTGGAACCAAGTGTTCTCGTTGGTCGACGAACTCAGCCGACGAGATTTAATTCGTTTGCAACGACGAGGGTTCGACTACGAATTGTGCGCCTCTTCCTCGCCCGCTTAGCCACTGTCTCGGACTAACTTTTTTTAGGGGTTACAGGCGGGCGACGGGAACTGAGCCGCTCTATACGCTCTGCCACATCTCGGTATGTCGCATCCTCCCGCCTAATCCAACGATAGGCCTCCAACGTTTCGGCAATACGATCCAATGATTCCAACGTCCGGCCTAGAACATAGAGAATCTGAACGGTTTCCTTGGAGGACGCCGGTGTGGTGTTGAGCGCCTTCTGAAACGCCGTGATCGCATCCTCGTAGCGGCCGGACAATTTATAACACAGCCCAATCTGTGCATAGGCCTTGACTGCCAAGGACAGATTCACGGCGGCCAATTCAAACTGATCGATGGCGGCCTTGTGCAATCCGGCGTTTTTTAACGCCAGCCCCCGCTCATAGCGCTCAGCAGGGCTCACATCGGGGTCGGCCGAGTCCTGGATCGGATTCGACATGATCTTCTTGTTCCTCGATCGCGAACGGCATACCGTTCAATACAAGCAGAAATCCTCGCGTTTAGACAGAAAGAATGGAAAAGCCGCATGAAAAATGAGTGGTCTACGCTTTACGAATGAGTCCAAACTCCCGTTAGACATCGTCTTTCCTATACCGATGAGGAGACATAACCAATTAGGATACGGAGTTTTTCATTTCCCAATGGCGCGGAAGTCTGAGGAAATGCCCTACAAAAAGAGAGAGGACCGTCTATTTCTGACCGCCGATGAGAAGGCGTAGAACAAGTGGACCGCACCACTGAACCACGAATATTTTTCCGATGCGGGTTTCCCTGTATCAATCGACCGCTTGAGAATCTGCCGCAACTCTCGTAATCGGTTCGCGACATCTCTAAAGGTTGAGGTCGTATGAGTAATGCGAAGATAGACCTCGAGAGCTTCGTTCGCCTTCCCGACGGCCTCGAGATTACGCCCTAAGACATAGAGCACATCCAGCACATCGTGCTGCTGAGCCCGAGGGTCCTCTAGAGCGGTGCGGAACGCCTGTATGGCGGCATGATGCTCCTTCATCTTGACGTAGCACAATCCGACTTGTGAATAGGCCTTGAACCAGATCGACTTATCTCTGGCCGCCGTATGAAACAGCCCCACTGCTTCTTTCAAATGCCCTTCCTCCTTGAGCACCATCGCCCGCATGTAGTCCTCCTCGGAAGAGGTCGCCCGATGAGGCTCAGTTGATTCTTGAACCGGCGTGGTCGGCTCTGGGCTCGGAATCGGATCATCCAGCTCGGATGGATCCGCTGGAACCTCCGCCAATTCGAGCAACTCTTCTTTGGCGGCCAGAGGAAGAATTCCTCCCTTGCTTCGGTCCAGAGCGGCTTGGGCCACCAGTTTGGCGGTAACAATTCTTGCCTGTTCCGCGTACCCGTAGGTCAAGGCGATATCCGACACTTGATTGATCAGTCGCGGGTTTCCCCGGCTCAATCGATGCATCAAGGCACAGGCCTTGTTCGTAAAGAGAGACGGGCAACCTCCAGCGACGCGTATTCGATGGCGCACGTAATTCGCAGTATCCACTTCAGAGAGCGGTTTCAGATGATAGTCGACGACGATCCGCTGCGCGAATTGCGTCATATCGATGCGCTGGAGCAGTGTATGGAGATCGGGTTGGCCGGAAAGAATGATCTGGAGCTTCAAGGTCCTACCGTCGTTCATGTTAGACAATAGCCGCAATTCTTCGAGCAGCTCAGCCCCCAGGCTTTGTGCTTCATCAACAATGAGGATGACCCGGCGCGAACGTTTGGACTCCTGCGCAAGAAAATCTGAGAATAAATGATAGGCTTCGATGGGATCCAGCCGCTTGGTGCTTAACCCGAGCGACAACAGAATCCATGGCAGGAGCTGCTCGATGTCGTAACGGGCATTGGTCACGAGCCCGATTTTATGTTTGCTTCCGTGCTCGGCGATGAGCTTCTGCAGAAGGGAAGTCTTCCCCATCCCGGGATCACCCGTGAGCACCATAAACGGCGCCTGACTCAAAATCCCATATTCCAGCAAACTGTAGGCGGCTTGGTGCTCGGATCCCGGGTAGAGAAAACTGCTGTCCGGCAGAAGCGCAAACGGTTTGGTCTTGAACTGATAAAACGCTTCGTACATAGATCCGCCGCGCGATGACCGCGTCTACATGGACACCATGGCCTTCATCTGTGCAAGCGTCAATGACGATCGGCCGGCCTTGTTCAACACCGTTCCCAATACCGGGCGTGAGTTTTTGACGAGCGTCAGGGCTCGCTGGAGTTCGTCACCCGTCGTCTTCCCTTCCTCCACGACCATCAAAAGGGCGTCCGTATACGGGGAGAACGCCAAGACATCCGCCGTATGGAGCAATGGAGGCAGGTCGAATATCACGACGCGAGACGGATACCGATGCTTCAACTCCTCGACGAGCGCCAGCATTTTGGGAGAGGTTAAGATCTCCGTGGAGTTTGAGATCGCTCGTCCTCCCGGCAACAAGACGAACCGTCCGATTCCCGGGTGGAGAAGCAGGTCTTCGACGGGCTGATCGTCCAACAGATAGTCTGCTAGACCGAGGCAGTCGTTCAAGCCGAAGACCTGATGCACGGTGGGATCCTGTAGATCGGAATCGACGAGCAGCACCGTCTGGGTCGTCTCCATGGCCAGACTGACCGCCAAGTTGACGGCAGTCAGAGTCTTGCCTTCGCCGTAACCAGGACTCGTCACTCCCACCACGTTCCACCCGTTCTCTCGCAGTCGCTGCGTGACCTGCGTTCGAAGAATCTTATACGCATCGACGAACGGTCCTTTCTTGTGTGCCGCCATGACTCGGTGTCCGTGCAAAACGTCATACGGAATACTGAGCGACTTGGTTCGTGTATAGGTGATCGATGGCGGCACCGATTGAGCAGTCCGTCTGGAGGTCTCTCCCTGGGAGGAGCCTTTAGAGTCTCTATACAATTCAAGAGCCGTACGAATACGATCCATGAGAACCTTTCTATTACTCCATGCCAAACCGCCTCAGCGCGGTATACCACAAGACGTCCAAAGGAACGACAAACACGTGCAGTAACAAGAGAACCGTCGTAAACGCGCCGATGCCTGCGGTTTGAACCATCCGACGCCGAAACTTCGCCTGAGACACATCAGCTTCGTTCGGCATGAATGGAATCACCGCCAGAGGGAAATGCTGTGTCAAGGCGACGAGCTGATCAGGCGTCCGGATTGAATGATCAAGTGATTCGGCCGCGGCTCCCAAACCGACTCCACCGCCGATGGCAAGAATAAATCCCAGAAGGACAATGGCGACACGATTCGGTTTGTACGGCTTTTCAGGGAGACCAGGAGGATCGATCAATGAAAAGCGTTCGCCCTTTCGTTGAACTTCCAAACCTTCAGCCACTTTCGCTTCCAACAGGCGTGATCGAATGTCCTGATATTTTTGTCCGGAGGTATCTCGATCACGTATCAGGACCAGATACTCTGGTTCGATCATCGGACCCTTTTCCAGGCGTGTCGCATACTCCTGTAGTCGACGTTTGATATCCTGCCTGGTCTTTCGCAACGCTTCCAAGGAAGACCGGGCTGAATTCAACTGAGCCTGAAGATTGATATAGGCGGGATTTTCCGGTCGTTGATGGTTGTTTTTGCTCGATACGGCTCGCAGCCGCAGGACCTCCTGCTCAAGAGCGGAGATTTTTCTCCTGGCCTGTACGATGTCGGGATGGTCGCTCCCCAACCGTTCCAAGTCGGCCGTCAATGCCGCACGTGCATCGATGAGTCGCTTCGAGGTTTCCTCCGCATCGGGCAGTTGTCCCGTCTCTCGTTCCAAAGCCTCGATTTCCTGTTTCATCTTGATCATGTCCGGATGATCAACCGAAAGATTGGCCGAGGCACCCGCATATTCGGCGCGAAGTGCCCGTAAGCGCTCGGATGAATCCAGTATACGTTCGCCTGTCACGGACAGGATGGGCGTATTCGGTTTGATCGTCGCCAATTCTCCTTCAAGATAGGATTTTCGTTCCTCAAGACTTCGGACCTGCTGGTCGACGTCCGACAATTCCCGTTCAGCCTGGTTCATCAACTGTTGATTCAACGGCGTCAGCTCCGGGAGTGCCCCGTTGGCTCGTTGCTTGAACGCTGCGATCTTTTCATCGATTTCGCCGATGTGCCGGGCCAAATTCTCCGCTTCTTGCTGTAGAAACGAGGTGGCCTCCTGAGCCTGGCGTTCTCGACTCTTGAGGTTTTCTCCCAAAAACAAGCTAGTGAGTTCATTCGCCACTTTCTGAGCTACTTCGGGAGAGCGGTTTTGATAGGCCACCGTGAAGGCGATGGTCGCCTTTGTCGGATGCTGGGTGCGTTTATCCACCACATCCGCGCTCATCACTTCGACTTGGATGTCTTTGATAAAGCTCTTCACCACTTCTTCAGCCGGGCTATTCTTACGTTGATCTTCATACAGATTGAATTGTTCGACCACCTTCCAGAGCGTCGTGCGACTCATGACCTGCTGTTTGATGGTCTCGATCCGTTGATCCGCATAACTCGTGATGGTCGATCGGACAAGGTCAGACGGAATTTCTTGTTCTTCAATCAATATCGTCGCCGTCGACTTATAGGTCGGCGGCCAAAGAAATGCCGTCATCAAGGATATGATGAACAGACTCAGTCCGGTGAGCAGGACCGATTTTCGGCGGCGACGAAAAGCCGCGAGGTAGTCCTTCAAATTCATATTGGGTCCGGATGTTGGTAGGGAAACGTGTGTCTGTGCCATAGATTCAGTTTGAAAATGAGAATTTGGGTGGATAATAGGTCACCATGAACGTCGTCGCATGGGATTGGGCTGAATCCGCAGCCGTATCAACGTCACGCCATCGATACATGTACGACACCTCGGCCTGCCACCATTCGAAAAACGTCCATGAGAGTTTCGGCGCCATGCTGACATAGCTGCTGTCCGGAAAGACTCCGCCGATGGCCGCCTGTGTCTTTCCGGAAGTCCGGACACCGACCAGATTAAAGGAACAAGCCAGGGTTTCGGATATTTCATATGACCCGGATAGTTCGCCCCGGTGGGTTTGGATGAGCAATCCAAATCCACTGGGCCCTAGATCACGGGCAAAGGACACGTGAAGGGCGGCCCGCTCAAACTTCTTTTCCATGCTGGCTCCAGTCACCAACACCGTATCCCTGGCCGTGATGTTTCCGGACGACGTTTGCGATGTGGAGGACAAGAATTTCGGGCCTCCATACACGGTGCCGGTCAGCGATTCGCTGAAGACATGCGTCAGACTCATGTTGATGCCCGGGAAATCGGCTCGAAACCCAAACGGCGAATCCGTGGTCCGGAAGTGAACATACGACCCGGACAATTGAAGGTTATCCCGCTCGCTCAGTTGATACAATAAACCGCCGGACCAACCCGCAACGCGATAATCAACCAACCGAGGACTCTCATACGCGGTGTCTGAAAACTGAACGCTCGATTGTACCGACAATGTTTCGGTCACGCGTCTGGTCCACGTCGGGTTCGCCGTCCACTGATTGCGTTGAGTAAATTCCAGGACAACTCCCGTCTCTTGCAATTCTCCAAGCAAGGTATTGTCGCGAGTGAAGCCACCGGAGAACCCGATGGTGTCTTTTTCGGTCCTATACCTCGCGGACAAGGGAGCAAAAACATTCGTAAACTGTCTCTCTTCCTCGCCGAAATACCCGACCACGTCCGTGGCAAGCCGGCTGCTGACATCAAGACGTTCTGTCTTGCCGGCAAACTCCGCCGCGGGTGTCACCCATATGCCGTAGGTCTCGTCATGTGCCAGAGGGGTCAAAACTAAGTTGCTGTTATAGACACCTTTCACCCCGACGGATGGCGCCACGGACCACTCGGCGGCTTCTGATTGTGACACGACGCTCCATGCAATGATCACCGCCGTCAAAAGAACCGAGACGGCAGCCCTCCGACTGCACGTCCGGCCTCTCAAATTAGCGCTCGGTTGCATGCGCGGGATGGTCAAGGCACCATGACGATGTCACCGCGCTGGAGCAGGATGTTCTGTTCCAAATCCCTCCCCTTGCGGACATCTCCATAGCGGAAGGGAATCGCACGTTGTGCTCCTCTCACTCGACGCATGACCTTGATATCATTTTCCGCGGCGAACGGAGTCAGACCACCGGCAAGACTGAGTGCTTGCAGGACGTCGGTATAATGGCCGATCAAGTACTCACCGGGCTTATTCACTCGCCCGACGACGTAGACCTTGTAACTGATGACTTTGGTGACCGCCACGGAAACATTGGGATTCGGAATATACTTCGTCAGCCGCTTCACGATGTCGCCGCGAATCTCCTCGACCGTTCGGTCTTCGGCCTGAATATCGCCAATCAGGGGAAACGAAAACATCCCGTCCGGGCGGACGACAACCTCTCGTGTCAACTGTTCATCCTTCCACACCGATACCAGCAAGATATCCTCGGGACCGAGGCGATACTCGGGATCGGCCATCGACACCACTCCAGGCGTTATCGCATCACCTGCCAGAGCAATCGAATTCACTAGCACTGCCGCTGCAACGACAAGCAAACCGCCGATGATCGATCGAACAGAACAACACATAGGTTCTCCTTACCCCCGTATCTGCGCGAGGGCCTGCTCCGCCTCTCGTCGCCCTTCGAATGGATCCGAATTCTTGAGAGCCTTCGACAGGTAGGTCCGAGCTTCGGTACGCTTCCCGGACTGAAAGAACGCCATCCCAAGATGATAATTCAACACGGACATGTCCGGAGATTTGGTGACCGCATCTTTCAACAATCGAATCGCTTCTTCCGGTTGTCCCATCTTGAACCGTACCCATCCCAGCGTATCGATAAAGAGGGGATGCGGAGCGTCTTTTTCAAAGTCCCGGCTGAGCGCGAAGGCCCTCTGCAAGCTCGATGGATCACCCTTATAATCCACCAGTAAGATCGCCAGATTATTGGCCGCCAGCAGGTTTCGAGGATTCACGCGCAAGGTCGTCTCATAAGCGGCCATGGCACGATCGATCTGCCCCTGTTCGGAATGCGCGGAGGCCAAGAGCATATGCAATTCCTCGCTATCCGGATTGGCCCTGAGACCTTCTTGTAGAATCTGGACAGCCACGTCCGACTGCTTCCGAGACAATGCCAACGTCGCCCAGTTGAGCCAAGGCGCCATCCACTTTGGATTCAGCCGCACGGCCTCTCGATAATGGACAGCCGCCTCTTCGTATTCGTGGGTCACAGCCAAGACTTCCCCCAACAATCCATGCACGAATGGATGATCCTTGCGAGACGCAACCAGAGACTCCAGCCGAGCCTTGGACTGTGCAATCTGCCCCAGAGCAACTTCCACCTTCACCAGCGACAGAAGCGGCTCTGGTTCATTTGGGGCTAAAGTCGCCGCACGCTCGTAGGCTCGACTCGCCTCGGCCAAACGGCTCTGGGCTTCATAGAATCGTCCCTCAGCCAACAGGGCGACATAGCTATTGCTTGCAATCTGGCGGAGGCGCCTCAAAGTTTGCTCCGCTCCCTGCCAGTTCTTCGTCACCAGATCCAACGTCATCAGCATATCGACCGCGTCGACATCATCGGGACGCTGTTTCAGTAAGTCTTCGAGTCTGGCACGGGCCTGCCGATACCGTCCGCTTTTGCTCTCCAGGACGGCCAAGGATCGCTTCGCATCCACCTGATCCGGATAGAGCGCCACGGCCCGCTCAAAACTATCTTTGGCAAGATTGATATCGCCGGTAAGCTGATAGGCCTGACCGAGTAGATAATGCACGGTAGCCAACTCTGGTTGATCGTGCAGGACGGTACGAAACGCCTGCACCGCTTCTTTTCCGTTTCTTCTGGCCAACGCCAGCCGTCCTGACAGAATCAACCCTTCCGATGATCGAGGATTGTCTTTCAGCACCTCCTGCGCCTGGCGCTCGGCATCGGCATGTTTCCCCTCCACAAAATCCATCTCCGCCAATCGGACCTTGGCTTCCAGACCGGCGGGCTTGTCGAGGTACTCCTCGACCAATGCGGTATAACGCGCACGAGCTTTGCCATGCTGTCCGCTTTTCCTGTAGAGCGCACTCAACCCGAGCTGGATTTTGGTTGATTGCGGGATTTGCACCATCGCATCAAGCAGCACCTGCTCGGCAGAAACCACGTCCCGTTTGTTCACAAAGAACTCGGCGAGGAGTAGCCGGCGCTCCTCACTGCTTGGGTCCAAAGCCACCGTCTCTCGCAATACAGCTTCCGC
Source organism: Nitrospira sp. SG-bin1 (assembly GCA_002083365.1). Taxonomy (NCBI): domain Bacteria; kingdom Pseudomonadati; phylum Nitrospirota; class Nitrospiria; order Nitrospirales; family Nitrospiraceae; genus Nitrospira; species Nitrospira sp. SG-bin1. Next base: position 260,143 of record LVWS01000032.1, read on the forward strand.
CTTCTGCTCCGCCCCTACCCCAATGTAGAAGCGGGCGAGTCTCACCCGATGATCAAAAGACGTCGGTTCAGCTTCAACCATCCGATGCAGGACTGCCTCGGCACCGGCCATGTTGTGGGCCTGTGTCAGGATCCTATGTAAATTGTTCAGAAGATCTAGGTCCCTTGGATGGGTCTCGAGTGCGCCCTTCAATGTCGTCTCCGCGTCACGATAGCGCCGCTGCTGGCCATATAATGTCGCGAGAAGAATGGCCACATCCGGTTCATTTGGAAACTCCTTCGCGAGGGCTTCAGCCTTGGGAACAGCGGAAGGGATCGCCTCATCCGTCACGGCTTCCGCCGCAATCTTTAACGCCAAGGCCTGAGGGTGATGTGGATCTTTTTTCAGGATCTTGTCCGCGGCTTCAACCACATGATCCGTCAGTCTCGCTTCAAGATAATACTTGGCCAGCGTGATGAGGGCGGCCGTATGATCGGGGACCAGGCGGACAGCCTCTTGATACAGTTGAACGGCGTTACGCCAGTTTTTCTCTTTTTCTTCGACTTGAGCAAAGAGATAGTAGGCCTCCGCATCTTTTGGATCGATCTTCAGCACGTTTCTCAACGCCACCCGTGCTTTGGGGTAATTGGCCGCCTCAATGTACTCATTCGCCCGGGCAAAGTATTTTGCCTTCCTTTCCTCCGGACCTCCGCACGCGGTGACCGTGAAGAGCGCCACAAGCGCGCCACCGATCAACACGCACGTGCCGGAGATCGGCACTGATTTTTTATGAAGAAATAAGGCAAGCATGGGGCTAGGTTATTACGTAACCTGTTTCGCTACAACAAAATCCGAATTCCGAGCCCGAACAGAATCCAGAGTGATACAAGGCCGAGCTGCTTGACGCGGTTTGCAAAGGTATGCAACAGCAGCTCAAACGAAAAAAAAAGCACCATCAATTTGGCGGCGAAGACGCCCAAGTGTGCTATGTCGGCACTGACTTCCGGAAGCAGCGGAAACGTCACGGCCAAGAACACCATCAGATAGTCGAGCGGTGTGGTTTGAAAACGGTTGTCTTCGTTGAACCGTAGGCTCAATAAGACCATGACGGCAACCATGACGAAAAACACGTTGTGGGCCATCGCCACGGCGGACATGGACCGATATCTTGATGCCTCGCACACATACAGCAGAAATGTCGTCCCGACATAGAGCCCGCCGCGCACAAAATACGGCGCGACCCGAGGAGAGAACGAGAGACCGAGCAACACAATGCCGAATATGATGATCGACAGATACCCGACATCCGACGGCACGTTCGATGGGACAAATACCAATGCAATCAGAAAGCAGGGAACCGTCACGGCGAGAAACTGCGTGGGCAGATCCGTCAGCCAGCGGCCATTCATCAGTCTTGTCATCGTCACATTCGGGAGGAAATGGCGGCCTTGTGCAGTGAGATTGGGAAGAAGGCCGCGCCCTGCTGCGATGAACAACATCAAGACTGATCCGGCGATCATGAGATAGAGCGGCAGGATCAAGGTATCGGATTCCCACCGCAGAACGTAGGCCAAGCCCAGCATTCCTGCCTGGATCACGTAGATGACGGTGACGGCTTCATAATGCGTGAACCCAAAGCGAAGCAGCTTGTGGTGAATGTGCGCACGATCGCCGATGAACGGAGAACGGCCTTCCGCCAGCCGTTGTCCCGTCACGCCGAGCGTGTCCAGAAACGGCAACCCCAATAAGAAGAGCGCGAGGCTCGGACTGAAGGGACCGCGTGATGAATCCGTCAACAGCACAGCGAGGACACCCATGATGAATCCCAGCAACTGGCTGCCGCCGTCTCCCATGAAAATCCGAGCCGGATATGTGTTGTACCGTAAGAAACCCAACAGTCCTCCAAGAAAAGGGACCGTCAACAACAAGACCGTCGAGTCATTGGAAAGATAGGCTAAATAGGCAATCCCCGTCAGAGTTAGAAACGACAGGCCACCGGCCAACCCATCCAATCCATCCGTCAAATTGACTGCATTGGACACCCCCACGAGAAACACGACGGTGATGCTCATGCCGATCCATGCCGGCACTTCCACATCAGGCAAGAAAGGAAGCGTGGTAAACCAGATACCTCCACCCCAAACAACCACAAAGGCTGCGAGCAACTGTCCAACGAGCTTGCTTCGGTAGCCAAGGTCGACACGGTCGTCCCAGACACCGAATCCCACAATGATGACACTGCCCAAAAGAACCGACAGTGTGGTCGCCTCTTTTGGGCCCCACCAGGCGATCGACGCACAGGCGCCGACGGCAAAGGCAAGTCCGCCGATCCGTGGAACCGGATGTTCATGAACCTTCCGGCCTCCCGGCTGATCCATGATCTGAAAGCGCTCTGCCATAATCCGCAGAAGTGGAATCAGCGCCATGCACAGCAGCAAGGCGGTCATGGAACTAAAGAACAGCGCGTTCACCATAGACAGTCTCTCAACATTCTCACCAACGCTCAGTCGGGCACGAATTTGGTCAACTCTGGCCCGGCTGCAACCGCAAACCTCTGAAGACGTTGGTCGACTGTGGATTCGGATTCGCCCGGACCGACCAGCGAGGCCAGTCGCACGAGGGCTCCGTCCGTCCGTTGCCGAGAAAAGGCGTCCCACAACAGGTACCACTTGACCAGATATTCATTGGTGAGATGGCGATCCCGTTGTTTGAACCAATACAAAACAACCTGCTTCTGGTCTCCCTTCTGAATGACCGCCCGATTCACTCGTAGCGGCTGCATCATCTCCTGAGACATCGGAAGTTCTCGTTGCGTCAACGACGCGATCTCCCATCCTCCACCCGGCAAACAACTTTTCGGCGAATGGGCCGATTGGCCCTTCCGTTGTGATCGGTAGTAGGCGGCATAGAGATTGACTGGCTGCTCATGGTCTGATCGGTAATCCGCAAGAACGTAGTCGTCGAACCGAAGTGCGTCGATGTATTGCTGTTCCAGTGGGAAGGGTGCTCCGTTCCAGCCATCGATCTGCATCGGAAAATCGACAAAGGTCGCTCGCGGAGGCGGCGTTTCTGCGCGCTGTGCAAGTGCCGCGGTGACCAGACTGAATGGGACGAGGAGTACGACACTGCACAGATAGGCTGGACCAGCAACTACAATGGCCCCTGGCACAACCTTGGACCCATCTCCATGGCCGATATCGACCCTTTGATCTCTCCAGGTGAATCGTTCTCGAAATGGCCTTTCGGGTATTGATGCGTTCACCTTTCCCAGCAGCACCGTTTCCAAGATCAAAAGCCCAAGACTCACCATAAAGATCACCCATCCCTCGAAGAGATGGTAAAAGCCTTCGGCGGCTCCCTTCCCGTAGAGTTCAACCAAAACCCCGATCATGCCGATGCGGAAACCGTTGAGCAGGATCGAGATCGGAACCGATGAAAGAACCAGAAGCACTCTCTTCCACATCTTGTCTTTGAAGAGATAGGCGCAGAGCAGCGCGAGAGAAGTCAGTGGAAGCAGGTAGCGAATACCGCTGCAAGCTTCGACCACTTGAAGTTGCACCGGCCCCAGATCGATGACATTGCCTTCTCGAAAGGCCATCACTCCGACGAGCTGCAAGCAGCCAACACCGAGAGAAGATGACCACAGCTGAAGCTGGCTCGACAGATTTGCGTAGAAGAACATCGGGAGAGGAATAGCCGTGAGCAGGTACCCAAGAGGAAACGCGATGGCCTTGGCTCCATGAATACCGAGCAGCGTGATGGCCAACCCAACGATGACGATCCACAAGGAGACATGAAGGACGACGAACAGTGTGGACAATTCCCCGACTACGTAGAGGACAAGTCCTACCGCAATAACGATAAGCCCTAGCCAGGATTTTTCCCTCGTAACCTGGCTGAGGCGTTGCCGCTGTTGCCAGATAAGATATCCGCTAATGAACGGCACAAAGATTCCGTGGCTGTAGTCTTCTGTGCCCACCCATCGGCTGGACAAATAGGCAAGGCTCTCTGCGTACATGTAGCCCACTAGCGCTACGATCAGGATGGAGGTGAAGAGAAGATAGCGATTGCTAGTCATAAGACAGCGTCATTCAAACGATGATTAGGAATGAGTCAAGCGAACTAAAAAGGTCCGGAAGAGCGGGGCGAAGCTTGATTATCTATGGCAACCTGTGACCTGTCGATTGATTTCGAAGAAAGAACGGGCCCGATACCGCACCTCCTGGTATCAGGCCCAGTCGTCGGGCAGACTTCCTAAGCCTTAGATCCGCCGAGGTTTCTCAAACCTCCCGCACCCAGACCGACCAATGAAATAAGTCCGGCTCCGAACAGAAGCACCGCCGCCGGCAAGGGCACCGCAGTCAGGCTATTCAACGCCCCACGCACATTGACTAAATTTCCATCAGAATCTTCAAACACCAGTCTCCACCTAGTCGCGGTCAACGCGTCTAAGCTGGGCGGATTCTGCAGGTTGGTGTTGGAGAACAACCCTCCGCCTTCACGATCCAAACGCAGATCGAAGCTCGATGGCGCGAAGCCATTGACTTGAGAGCCGGTGGCGGCAGACTCCAGCTTCCAACGATCTCCAAACATCCCACCACCCAGACTGGTGTTCATCGAGACCGTCACAGCATTGGCCCCCGGTGCGAAGGTGGAGGTATAGCCTCCGATCGTCACAGTAAAGGCCGTGACGGCCGGATACGCTCCTCCTGATCCGCTCGTGGCATTGTCGAACTGAAATGATCCGGATACCGGAGAAGTCAGGTTCATCGACGGTGAGAGCAAGGTTCCGCTGATGTTGCTGACTCCTCCCGTGAACGAATAAGTCACCAGCGCCGCTTGGGCTACGTTTAATGGGAGCCCCAGTGTACACAGCACGATCGCCGGCAGAGCAAATCTCTTTCCAAACAACTTCTTAATCATCCGCATAACACCGCTCCTTCCAGAGGTTGGTACATGAGGGACACAGATCGTGTGGCACTGCACAGCAAATCTCGGACCATTTACCGACTGATGAATGCTGTTGAAAACTAAGCAAGGTTAGAGAGTATTAAGGTGACGACTGTGTGCACGCTCCTTCGACGGTGTTCAATTATGTAAATCCATGTGAGAGCGGAAAAAACTACCTACTGCGCTTGGGCTTAATATAGCTCTTGAGTTCCAATTCGAATGCAACTCTTCACGACCTAGATGAGCCATGCGAACAAAACCCTACACCTACCTGAGTGCGAAGAACGTAAAACCTTGAGTGCTGCCTTGCCGATGTCCCCATGTCCTCATATGAATACGAATCCGCATCAAGTTGAGATTTCATATTTAGATTTCTTTGGACAGTTTTTTCGCCTTGCCACACAATCGTGTCCATGGCAATTGCAGAACAAACAATCGACATAAAGAAAAAGCTGGAACCGAAGGAAGCTTTTCCTTATCAGCCACCTACTGATGGAATTAGACAGAAGTATCGTCATTTGTTTGAGATGACTGAGCCGTTATCACCACGATTCATCAAAGTGGCCTTTGACAGGGTAGTTGCGGCAATCATGGTCTTGGTGTCGGCCCCTATTCTGTTACTACTTAAGATCGCATATGTCATCGAGGGATGGCTGATTCCTGAAAATGCTGGCCCGATGTTTTTTTATTACAACGCCGTGAGTGCAGGTCAAATTATACCGAAATACAAACTCCGTCTTATCAAAGTAAAATACATTGATCCTGAAGGAGCCAAGCGACACGACTGGCTTGCCTATTCAGCGGAATGGACACCAGATAGCCGAACGTATGTCGGTCGGTTTGTAAAGAAATTCTACCTGGATGAGTTACCCCAGTTTTATAGCGTCCTCATAGGTGACATGAGCATTGTCGGTCCACGCCCTCTATCGGTGTTGCATTATGAGCGGGATCGTGCGCAGGGCAATATTACACGCTTCCTCCTGCGAGGGGGCATGTTGGGATTGGGGCATGTTAATAAAGGCACACCCGAGATGGGCAAACCAATTTACGAATATGAGTATGTGGACCAATACATGAGCCGGTCTTCATTAGGCCTACTGATGTTGGATCTCTGGATCATCTGGCGCGGGATTTTGGTTATTGTCAAAGGCGGGGGACACTGACACGTCAGGAAGAAAGTCAGCTCAAGCACATCATACAGAGTTTCGAGTACAATCTCTGCTTGCTGGCATCAAAACCCCACATAGACTTGGAACGCTAACACTTACTCGAAGCATTTCGCTTCGCCCCGAACAATTCGAACCCAAGGTAAGTTAGGAACAATGAATTTGTCACCAGGTACCGCTTCCAAAGCCGCTTTGGCTCACACACCAATCGGAACAGCCACTCAAGTCCTGACTGTTGCATCCAAAGTGGCGCCCTCTTCACCGTGCCTGCATGGTAATCAAATGCCGCTCCAACTCCGATCATCACCGCCCGAACCTTTCCCCGATGCGCCGCCATCCAAAATTCTTGCTTCGGACAACCCAGACCTACGAACACGATATGGGCACCTGAACTGTTGAGGCGATCAGTCATCTCCTGCTCCTCTTCATCCGAAAGGAGCCTGAAAGGAGGTGAATGAACTCCGGCAATGGTCAGCTGTGGAAACGCGATCCTCAAGGTATTGGTCAGTCGTTCCAGCGTTTCTGATGTGCTTCCATAAAGAAATATCGATAGTCCCTTCTCCGCTGCCTGCCCGCACAGACGCCACATGAGATCTGGGCCGTTAATACGTTCCTGCCATTGAAACCCTATACTGCGCAGCACCCACACAAGCGGCATACCATCCGGCGTAGCCATATCCCCCTCGTTGATGACCCGGCGGAAGGCAGGGTTCTGCTTTGCCGTTACCACCGAATGGACATTGCAGATGGAGACATAACGCGATTGTCTTTCTCTACTCCATTGCAGAAGGGTATCGATTGCTTCTTCCCACAGGATTGCATCAATGAAGCAATCCAAAATTAGCCCCCCGGTACGCTGGCCAATCTTATCGAGCACACCGACGGCTCCGTTTCCGTTAGCGTTAACCATTCTCATGGGTTATTTTTCGAAGAACCACCTTTCCGCCGCATCATCGTTTTCAATCAACCACCATCATAACTCCACACGTAACATCTGCGACTCACAGTAAACGGCCGTGCTTCAAAGCCGTACGCATTGCCCTTGCATGTTTGGAGCCTTTTGGGCATTTCTAATTGCGTCGCTGTAGATTTCCAAAAGTTGGTCAAGATGGCGTTGTGGAGAAAACCGTTCCCGCGCCGAAACAAGCGCGTTCGCGGCCATGTTGCAAGTGTCTGCTTCCTTGTTACCAATCCGACGGAGACATTCGGTCAGCGCCTCTGCATCACCTGCTGGAAAAAGCAAACCCGTGCGACCGTGCTCGATAAGATCTGGCAACCCGCCTATGCGACTGGCAATAACCGGCGTACCCAGAGCCAACGACTCTGCTACCGAAAGAGGGAAGTTTTCATAACACTCCGAGGGTATGACCGTGCACAGCGCCTCGGCGATAAGACGTCGCTTTGTCTCCCCCGCCACATGACCGACGAACTCGACGTAGTTCATCCCAAGTTCGCCAACTGCACTGCGCAAATCGACCTCGAGCGGCCCAGCCCCTGCAATCTTAAGAGGCAATTCCGGAACCGAGCGGGCAGCTGCAAGAAGCGTGGCCAGACCTTTTTCAGAACTCAACCTGCCAAGGTACAGCCCATACCGCTGCTTAGTTGCCGGGCCTTCGGCGAAATCACTCACAAAATTACCACAGACCCGTATCTTCTCCCCTGGTATTCCAGTCGACACGAGTTTCTCCGCAGCAAATGCGTTGAGCGCGATGTACCGATCGATGCAAGAGTGAAAGGTTCCGCTTCGCCACCCCCATGCAATCGCCGCTGCATAGAGCGAACTCGTCGCTTTACTCCCATGCATGCAGCGGTTCCTGACTGCCTCCCAATAACTCTTTTCCTGACACGCCTCGCAAATCTTGCCATTCACGTAGAACAGGCCGTTCGGACAGAGAAAACGGTAGTTGTGGATGGTCTGTACTACTGGGATAGAATAGCGTTTGAGAACGACGTAGACCGATGGTGAAAGCATCGGAAACACATTGTGAACATGTGCAAGATCCGGCTTATGGTCGGAAACGTGGTGTTCCAGTCGTTTAGCAATCTGGAAGTTGTATGGAATCTGTAAGAATGCTGATGTCTTCTTGAAAAGCGTCATTTCATCAAGCGTATTACTGTCCGCCACGAACTGAACGACCGCATGGCCATGGCTCTCTAGCAGACGCTTCTCCGCTTCCACGACACCGCATTCTCCTCCACGCGTCCGGTAAAAGTTGTGAACCTGAAGGATCTTCATGTGAGTGCCAATCGTCCAGCGATATACACTGCGGTCTTATGATCGCATCCACATAACAACCCGAATACTGTTGCTATGACGGCACCCTTACGTCGCCATGCGGGCTGGCGCTACGGATGACGACGCGCATGCGCTGAGCCATCAAAGCGTCCATCGCAACGTGGTGTCTGCAAACAGTTTGCGATTCCTTCGGCAAACCGCTACACCATATCTTCAAGCGTGTATCGTTCTGCGGATACGCGGCATCCTCCTCGCAGGCGGGCTCACTCTTCTTCATTGCTCAGCAGCTCCACAACACCGGCGCTGTCGGGTCCCATCTCATTTGTGTCACGATACCATTCACACCGTCACAGAGATAGGCAATCTCTGGACCGTTCCCCCTGCTATTGACTGTGCCCATCAGCACTCCGCAGACAAATGAATCAAGAATGCTCAGCCAACTGATTCTGAATTGAGCATCACCTGTGCAATAGAAACATACGCTATTTTTTCGCGACAGAAGCGAGCCCTCACCCAGTGCACCAAAGAGTGAGACTGACACCATGACTGCACCCTCTTCTGCTCTGACCCATTACAAACATCAGTAGGGGGGATCCGGCATCTCACGTCCAACTGCCTCAGCCGATTGCGAACAGTGGTATTAGGCACGTCCTCTTGTGAGCTCTTCCGCATAGAAGCAGTCATATTGGTCGTGGATCGCAAGCTCCATTCACGGTTCATGTTCTAGACAAACACCGGACTATGCCTTCAGAAAATCTGTTAGCCATACTGTCCAACGTGTATAATACTGCGCTTGCCTGACAGCCATTTTTAAGAGCTTCTTGCCGCTCCCTTGATTGGAAATACTCACTCACTGAATCCACATACGCCATTAGATTATTCTCAGTGATCCATCCATTAACTTTGTTTTGAATGAATGTAATTTCCGGACCATGCGATTCAAGGTTCGTCGTATACAGCGGCACACCCGCGACAAAGCTGTCTACACTGACAAGACCTACGGTGCCAGGCTGAAGGAGCACATCGCTCGCTTTGAAATATACGGCACGTTCCGCATCGAACTTGGCTCCCACATAATGAATCCAAGGATACCGTGAAGCCGCTCGGTGCCCTTTCTCTTCTTCCGGGCCACTACCAATAAGAATTACATGTAAACCAGGAAATCGCTGCTTCAGAAGACTTACTGCTTCCAGAAGGAAGTCGATTCTTTTTGGCGGAATGAAGGCGCCACAATACAAGCCGACCGGGCCAGAGTCGATTCCCAATAATGTCTTTAGCTCGTGTACATCATTGGCAGTGACAGATTCGATGGCCCCCCGAAACTGGTCATTGTCTATAGCATTCTGGACCACAGTGATTCGATCAGTTGGAAAGCCATTGGCCTTCACAATATTGAAAGTGTGTGTGGTATATGCAAACCACCAGTCAACGTGGTTCAAGAGCAAGGACTTTAACTGTTCCGGAATGCTACGTGGGTTTTTTGCTCTGACGTTGATTCCTTGTCCCCAAAAAGCCACTTTCCGAATTCCCATTCTTCTCCCGAGCTGCAAGATGTAGTTAAAGAGATATGCGCTAGCCTGCTCAACTATAACGAGATTTGAATCTTTCAAATGACTCCACACAGGTTGCCACACGAACATCCCTCCAGGACCTTGAACATACCGATTAGTAATTCGGACCACCCATGGAGCATCAATAACAACACTCTCAGGAACTGTCCCCGGATACTCTTGTCCGTAGACAAGTTGAAAGTCGATGCCATGGTCGGTAAGGTATCGCTGGAGAAGCCTAAAGAAGGAGACTCTGTAATGGGGAACGATTCGCTGAATGATTGTTACCTTTGGCATGACTTCCTAACTTCCTTATGGGCAAGACCTAGGGCAATCCTCCATGCTACGTCGTATTGAGAACGGGTCTCAAGCCGTAGTACGCCGTTGACCGGACAAGCTGCAGTAGCTGGCATTGGCGCCCGATGGATAAGGGATGTGTTTGGTCGATCATCGCGTTTCGCTTAGCAAGCCCGCCTTGGTTCGCGCATCTTCTAAAAAATCATTGCCCAATCTTGGCATTCAGCCTCTACTGAATTAATATCCGATTGACAAGTGGGGAGCCGTACACCATCCATAGTGATCCACATTGCTAATGTCGTTCCTGAATGACCGAAGAAAGCATAAAGAGGTATGGAATCATGACATGTTGATATATCAGCGTGTTGTCAGTTAAAAAGATTGTCAGCATAAATGTTGCCAATGCCCGTGCCGAGGGCTCCCTCGGGGCGAGAACCAATCCTACAAATACAATCATTGCGATCGCACCGTAACTTAACCATATTGCTAGAAGGTCATTGTGAAAGGGAGTCCACACGGCCTTGGCAATATGCCCTCCGATAACCTCATCCATACCGACACCCGCCACTGCAAAATCAGTATAATCAAATTTGACTCGCCCCAAGACCTCTTTCCAGAGCTCTTGTCGTCCCATAGAAAGCGCGTTTGCTGATCTGCCAGTCGTAGCTGTTAGCAACTCATCAAACCGCCCATAAGCGAATTCAATACCTAACAGAATGACTAGTGTCGCGACGAACACTCCACAGAGGGCATAGACTCCACCACTCCTAACTCTCTTAGGCATGAGCAACGTAATGGCGAATGCCGCCATTGCAAACAGCACGATGCGCTTAAACGCCAAGATTGTAAGAATAAAATTGATGAAACCTAACAAATAACGCCCCTTCAGTATCCAGAAACATGCAAAGAGTCCTAAGGGGAAGGCGAATGGGCTTTCCGTCACCACTCGAGAATCGATCAGTCCTTTTTCCAGCACCTGGGTATCTATGGAAAGAGCATTTCCAGTAAACCAGGAATAAGCAAGCAGACTCATAAAGACCACATTGAGATACAGCAGGTTTATGTCAGATTTGGAGAAGTCCACCAATAGAAAGATTGACGTGTAGACACAAACAAAGAAAGTCCATTTCCACGCAAAAAGTCCTGACACAGGAATGTAGAAGACAAATAAAACCAACAACCAAATGAATGGAGCAGTCATAATCAATTGCGGTACGCTCGGCATCCTCCCACCATCAAGAAGCCATAAAACAAAAATGAGAAAAGGACACGCGTAGATCGCATTTCGAACAACAGGAAGTTGAAGCATCGATATCGATAGGCAGGCTAGGACCAATACAAAAGCAACTGATTGTACCTGCAGCCGATTTCTACAGTGCCCTATGCCGCCCGTATTGTCGGTTGGGAGGTTTTCGCATCCTGATAACCGATCTGCTTGTCCCTGCAGGTAATTATTCACAGGACAGACTCTAAGAAAGTTAACGATTGGTGAGTACGCGCCTGAAACATCACTGTCCTTCTTAGTTAGAAAACGTTGATTGATTGTGGCAGCTAATGCAATAAGATCGGCCCAGATGTCTTTGGTGTCTGATTCGTAGGAAACGTTCTCTCATTTCCCTCCGATGTCAACATATTCACCCATTCCTCAAATCTTGTTTCCATATCGAGAGGCTTCTCGTTTGTTCGCCATAGCACAACTTTGTGCTCGCCTTTTGGTGTTACTAATTCCAAGCGCCACACTTGGTCATCATGAGCTTGCCAACTGACTGATACGCTTTGGACTTTTTTCCCGACAAGCCAACCACTCAAAGTCTTAAGAGCTAAACCCGCCGGACTCAGTGCTTCGTAACGACGGACTCCTGGTTGCCACAGTCTTACAGTCTGTTCTGTATCGTCGTCCCAGACATACCAGATGAATCCATCGATTCCGAGGGCCAGCTGGACAAGATAGCTTCTCATCACTAACTGAATTGCTTGATCGTCTGAAAGAAGTGCTTTCTCCTTAGAATGAGAAAGACGCACACGACCTTCTGTGTTTAAAACAGGCACATCGTCTAGAGAGTGTCGTTTCAGAACGTCACGGAGTGCCACGATCAAAGGCAAGCTATTTTCTGGAACAGTAGTGGGGTAGTAGTGCCACGATACATAATCGACAAATGCTCCACCACCTAGATCAAGAAATCGGTCCAATAGTCCTAGACCATAGGCCGTGATATTAGGTGATGAAACCAAATTCTCAGGATCCGACCTCTTTAGTTCTTCGGCGGCCGTCTTCGTCATTGCCAGTAATTCTTCGACAGTGCCATTGAATTGGTGGGCTTGGTCGCTCTCATTCCAGATTTCCCAATATCTGACCCTTCCACGAAGCCTCTGCCCCAACTCCCCTACATACATCCTCCAATCGTCCATAAGAGTAGGTGGATTTGCAGTACCTTTATAGTAAGGATGGCTGGATCGCCTTGAAGCCCACATCGGCGTAACGGCGAGAGTAAGCATCACCTCACAGTCTCTATCCTGCTTGGCCACATGGTCCAAATAGAACTGTAACCGACTGACTGGGCTCCGGCGCTTCGACCAGTCTGAACTTCTAATCACTCCTCTTTCCGGTTCAAGATCAGCCCAGTTTGTACCGGTATCCCACAATCTAAGCACACCAAAGCCAGTGGATGGCCAGGAAAGATGTGTTCCTAGCTTATTAATGTGCATGCCAAAGAACCTTCTAGAAATGTTTCCTTTTCGCTCAGCAGCATCTAGACCATTATTCAGAACGTCGCGCGTAATATCTTTGAGCCGCGCATCATCTATGATGATTGACGATTCACTCAAGATTCTCAACCCAACCACACCTGCAATATCCTCATCAAAGCCTCCTCGAATGCGAATATCTTCCCATCCTCCCCGTAATTGCTTATAGTCGACAGCTCCTTCGCGATACGGCGGTTTCTTTTCCCGCAAGACTAATTGAACATATGCACCACTTGATGAGTAAACGGAAATTGATGCTTCATACACTTTTCCGGCACCAAAACTTACAGGCTGGGCGAATATCACTCCTCCTTTTTCCTCTAAACGTTTGACTGTTACAGCCTGTGCGCTCCCGCTATGGGGAGCAGGTGCTTGGACTGATTCCACCAATACATTCTTACGCATCGTCTCGGGCCATGCGTTTATGTACCATCCCTGCACCACATCATTTCTCGAAGGTTCCGCTTCGAAGGTCCCATTAACTAACAGGTTCTCTTGGGCGATTGCGTCTTGAAACTCAAGCGCAAGAGCAATCACAGCTATTATCACGACAGTTCGCATACTTCTCAGCAACGGGCTCGTGGTGGAAAGAAACCCATACTTAATTTATTAGGCCATCAAGAGAAACGTTCTTGTCGTAGTTACTCTTATTGCTGCTTCACCAAGTGACCCGGCAAGGATGGTACTTGCCCATCGTCGTCGATCTTCGCTGCTCTGCACCCTTCAGTCGAGGCCGACGACCGTAGCGCAGCTTTAATATGATCGATGCGTTGTTCGTTTATCGTTTTCCTGAGAAAAAGATGAAAACTGTACACAGCTAGCCAACATAGTTGTGTGATTATCAATCCCGTGGCCGCACCAGCCACCCCCCACAATTGAATGAGTGGGTAGGCAATGACCCCTGTGATGACAGCCGAAACCGATTTCGCAAAGAACCCCACTTGCGGCATTTCTGCGGTGCGAAACGCAATGCTCAACATGCTGTTCACAACCGTCAATACCATGACTAGACCTAGCATAGGCACTAAATACGCATATTGTGCATAACCTAAAGCAAAAACATAGCCAAGTAATGGTCGTGCTCCAATGGAAAGAATCACACAAGCAATCGCTGCCAATCCCGTGGCCGCGAGTCCAACCTTACTAAGCCATTGTCGCCAAGCCTTGTAACCGTCGTGAATTAGGGATCGTCGGGCGACAGGTATCGAGTAGGATGTTATTCCGATTAGCAATACATTTAGACTTCCGACCAATGTCTGCGCTGCGCTAAAGGCACCGACTGATTCGACATCAACCCATAGGGCGATCAGATACAAATACGCTTGTGAGGATGCGACAAATACAACACTCTCGATCAATAACCATTTACCATAAGCCCAATTTCTCCATAGCTCAGCCTCAACTCTGTGGAAGCTCGGTCTTTTAATAGTAGCTCCTCCCAGAGTGCTAACTAACGATCCCACAACGCCGCCAGCTGCAATTGCATACAAGCCCGTGTCCACCTCCAATAAATGTGCATTGGCCAGCAGCAACAGAAGCAAGAGTCTTGTCACGTGATTTGCGACATCACTAGCCAAAACCCAGCGCCACCTAAAACGAGTAGCGTTAAAAACTCGAACGAGTTCCTGAAACTGTACCGCAAATACGCAAATCGCGAATGCCAGCGCATTATGGAAACCAGCATCTTGAACAATACCAACAGCGATGAAACCAGCAGTCGCAGCAAAAAGACCGAGGATAAATCGATATATCACCTGGCATGCGAAATACTCGTTGAGAGTATCAGCGCTTTCATGGACGCCGAACACTTTAACAGGGTCTGAGACCAAAGCATTTGAAAAGCCATTGACAACCAACATGGTCGCAAAAAGCAGACTATACACGCCAAAATCATAAGGAGTGAGCGTCCTTGCCATTAAAACTGTCGTTATAAACGTAGACAAGGAACAGATTCCCTGATCAACGATTGATAGCGCGCTCCCCCCGCTCAAAACCCGAACAAGCACATGTCTACGGCCTGTTGACATACGGTGTAAACTTCCTCTCCAACTTGTAGGCATAGAAAGAGTTGGACGATGCTATAACAACATTACGTGATGATGAGTAGGATTGTAGTTTTTGGGGTCGTGTTGAGATGGCCCCGCGAAGCGGATACCATGATTAATTACTTATTAGTGGAAATCATTCGGTCTGTGATTACTCGGCGCTCGGACAACTCAATTCATGCCGTGATAGTTATGAAGGCTACTGTGATGGTATTGGTTCTGCAAGCTTGCGACAACTGAAAACCATTTTTGTGACAGTTAAACATGGTCCAGAGCGAGGGATTTCAATCTTGTGATGAATCAGCGAGTTGTCGAATCGACTGGGGAATGTCGTCTTCAATGAACGGAGGCCGATAGTACAGAGGCGTACCAACTGGGACAGATCGAAACGCAGGAGTTATTTCTGGCTGTACCTTGTAGATTGATTGCTCGATCACCGATTAGCCACGACTGGACGGATGTGGCTATGCGTGGATCAGCCACGAGTTACCTATCGTTCAGCACCCGTTCCAAATGTTCGACAATCCGCTCAGCCGCCTTTCCATCCCACAGCGGCGGGATCGCGCCTTTCTTCCACTGCCCTGCCATCAATCGCGCAAGTGCTGGTGGAAGTTTATTGGGGTCGGTTCCGATTAGTTCGTTTGTACCGACCGTAATAGTTTCAGGTCGTTCGGTGTTGTCGCGAAGAGTGAGGCACGGCACTCCAAGAACCGTCGTCTCCTCGGTAATCCCGCCTGAATCGGTAATCACGCCTTTGGCATGTTTCACGAGATAATTGAATTCCAGGTAGCCCAGTGGGTCAACATAATGCATGGAGGGAAGGTTACTCCCCGTCTCTCGCAGATTCTTGGCCGTCCTGGGATGGACAGGAAACATAACGGGCAAACCTTGTGTCCCATCCGCAATGGCCCGCAAAAGTCTGAGCAGTTGCTGTTCTCCGTCAACGTTCGCCGGCCGGTGCAGGGTCACTACAAAATATTTCTGCGGCTCAAGCTTCAGTCCCTGCCAACAGGCCGGAGGTCGCAGGCGCGGCGCGTTCTTGAGCAACGTGTCGATCATGGTGTTGCCCACGAAAAAGATCCGGTCGTCGGTCACGCCGGCACGGCGCAGATTCTCGTTGGCCGTCTCGCTCGTGGTGAAAAACCAGTTGGTGATGGAATCGGTCACCACACGATTGATTTCCTCCGGCATCGTCCAGTCACCGGATCGTATGCCGCCTTCCACATGACCCACCGACACACCCAGTTTTCGCGCCGCGATGGAACAGGCCATCGTAGACGTCACGTCCCCCACGACAAGACAGAGGTCGCTCCTTTCCTTCAAGAGAACTCTTTCATACCCAACCA
Organism: Nitrospira sp. SG-bin1; assembly: GCA_002083365.1. Taxonomy (NCBI): domain Bacteria; kingdom Pseudomonadati; phylum Nitrospirota; class Nitrospiria; order Nitrospirales; family Nitrospiraceae; genus Nitrospira; species Nitrospira sp. SG-bin1. The sequence goes on from LVWS01000032.1 coordinate 276,457, forward strand.
TGATACCGGCGGTTTGCTCGGCCTGGGTGCCGGACCCCACTTCGAGGTTGATGTCCGGATCAGGAATCCCGAGCTCTTCAAAAAAACTGCCGGACATGGCCCGGTCATAATGCTGGCCCGTATGAATCAATCGGTACCGCAGGCCACCACCACGCTCCTCCGCCCTGTTGAGGGCCTCAATGATCGGCGCGATCTTCATGAAATTGGGCCGTGCTCCGGCGATGATATCGAGACGCTTCACTCAACACCTCACAGTGCAAGACGAAACAACCAGGCAGTGCTCCCATTGTAGCTTACTTAGAGTTTGGTTCAATAATTTACGCTTCCGACGAGGATGAGCCGCACTCGAGACTAAGGCGAAGGTGAGCCCATCCTTGCGAGTTCCGGTGGAATGAACAGACCTGGCGAGCGATCTAAAAATGCACTTCCCGTATCGTCTGACTGTTGGCGTGAAACCACTGAACGGTTTTTTTCAGTCCGTCGCGTAAGCGATGTCGGGCTTGAAATCCGAAGAGCTGCTTGGCCCGACTGACATCCAGGCACCGACGCGGCTGGCCGTTCGGCTTCGTGATGTCCCACTGGATTTGACCGGTGAAACCAACTTCCACTGCGATTGATTGGGCAAGATTGCGTATCGAGATCTCTTCACCCGTCCCCAGGTTGACCGGAAGACTCCCCTCGTACTGTTCGGCCGCCAACAGAATCCCCTCGGCCGCATCCTCGACATATAAAAATTCCCGGCTCGGCGACCCATCTCCCCAGAGCGTAATCGATGCCTGTCCCGTTTCCTTAGCCGCCACGCATTTCCGAATCAGAGCCGGGATCACATGGGAGGTCTCCAAGTCGAAGTTATCGCGCGGGCCGTAGAGGTTCACGGGAAAGAGCACGATGGAATTGAATCCATACTGCTGACGGTAGGCTTGCGACTGGACCAACATCATTTTCTTCGCCAACCCGTACGGGGCATTGGTTTCCTCGGGATACCCATTCCAAATATCGTCTTCCTTAAAAGGAATCGGAGCGAACTTGGGGTAGGCACAGATGGTCCCGATCGCCACAAATTTGTTCACTCCCCGTTGGCGGCCTACTTCGATCAACTGGGTGCCCATCATGAGGTTGTCGTAGAAAAACCGTCCGGGATTGGCTTGATTGGCACCGATCCCGCCGACACGTGCCGCGAGATGGATCACCACATCGGGTTTTGCGTCGCTGTATAGTTGCTGCACGGCATCCATCTGTACCAAATCGTAGTCCTTACTCCGGGGAACGATGATCTGCCGACACCCTTTCACGGCCAACTGGTCCACGACGAATGAACCGAGAAACCCGGCTCCCCCCGTCACGACAACACGCTTATCGGACCAGAAAGATGACATAAAGAAGACCTAGGCTAAGGTTAAGGTTGAGTAGCCCGGCGAAGAGAGCGTATCAGCGCGTTGAGTTCCTGCCAAATCTCCCCGACAAGACACATGGCATGGTCTGACTCATTCAGCTTGAGGTATCCTACGTGTCTTCCATAGATCAGATGATTCTTGGTTTCGGCCAGCGAACCCCTGGATTCGTAATAAAAATTCAGCTTATCCTTGGTATGTTGACGTCCGAACCCTTCAGCAAGATTGCCCGAGACCGAAAGGGCGGACCTTCTAATCTGTGAGGTTAACCCATAATCTTCTTTCCTTGGAAGTCCCTCCGTGAGCAAGAACACCTCTTTGGCAAGCTCCATCCCCTTCTGCCAAACCGGCATGTCCTCGAACGAACTAAACACTCTTCCACCGTGGAGAAGCACTCAGGGTACGGTTACGGTAAGGGATGATATATCTTGGGTCAAGTATCTGCGCCCACCCTCAGCCTCAACCTCAACCTTTCTTCTGCGTCCCCTCAAGCCGTTCTTTTTCTGCCGCCAGATCGGCGTCGACCATCATGGCCACCAATTCCTCGAACCGCACCTTGGGCTGCCAGCCGAGTTGACGCTGCGCCTTGCTGGCATCCCCGATGAGCAGATCGACTTCCGTCGGCCGGTAGTACTTCGCATCGATCTTCACATGCTTTTTCCAGTCCAGCTGCAGCCGGTCAAAGGCCAGTTCCAGCATCTCCTTGACGGTATGCGTCTCCCCCGTGGCAATGACGTAGTCATCGGGCGTCTGAGCCTGCAACATCATCCACATGGCTGCCACATAGTCGCCGGCGTAGCCCCAGTCGCGCTTGGCCTCCAGGTTGCCCAGGAACAAATCTTGTTGAATGCCCAGCTTGATCCGCGCGGCCGCCTTGGTGATTTTCCTGGTCACAAATGTTTCCCCCCGCCGCGGCGACTCATGATTGAACAGAATCCCATTACAGGCAAAGAGATTGTACGCCTCCCGATAATTCACCGTGATCCAATAGGAATAGACCTTGGCGGCTCCGTACGGACTTCGGGGATAGAAGGGCGTCGTTTCCTTCTGCGGCACTTCCAGCACCTTGCCGAACATCTCGCTGGACGAAGCTTGATAGAACTTCGGTTTGAGCCCCGATTCCCGGATGGCCTCGAGCAGGCGGATGGTGCCGAGCCCGGTGATTTCGCCCGTGTATTCGGGAATATCAAAACTGACTCGCACGTGGCTTTGGGCCCCGAGGTTATAGATTTCATCGGGCTGGACCGTGCGCAAGATCCGGTTCAGGGAACTGGCGTCGTTGAGATCCCCGTAGACCAAGTGCAGACGCCGATGCGGCACATGCGGATCTTCATAGATGGGATCGATCCGTCCCGTATTGAAGGAGCTGGATCGGCGGATGATGCCGTAGACCTCGTAGCCTCGTCCAAGCAAGAATTCCGACAGATAGGAGCCATCCTGGCCGGTGATTCCGGTGATCAGCGCTTTCTTCACAAGTCACGCCTCCCTTCCAATTTTGAGAGGGAATTATTACCGGCTTCAGGGACTTTGTCCAATGATTGTGTAATCACAATTGACACAGGGTTCTTGCCACAAAAGATATCGACCAGGTACTATGCTCAACAGGAATAAACCGAAGCAAGATCCTCGTGGCAACAATTCCTCCTCAACGGGTGCGCCGAATCGGTCTCTTTCTCTGTTTGCTCGGGAGCGGCATGCTGATTGCCCACTCCATCAATGCCTTTGTTGCCGAGGCGTTGTATGTGATCCCTACACATTCAGTTGGAGCGAACGACAATGGATCGCCTGGATCACGGTTACTCGCCTATTCGCCGACCCAGGCGGCAGAGGATGTGCGTTCCAGCGGCCTCTTCGCACTCCCTGCCGCACCGCAGGGTGGGCTCAAAAGCTCCGACGGACGAGGTCCCGGCGGCGCTCCGGTTCGAGCGTCACTGGGTCTCGCCGCCAGGTTGCGCTTGATCGGTATCGTATTCGGCGAACAGCGCGGCGTCTTTGCGATCGTCGAAGAACTGGCCTCCAAACAACAAATGTTGTATCGGATCCATGACCAGGTGCTCGATCTCGGGGAAGTGAGCGAGATTCGGCGGAACGGAATCTTGGTTCGCCAAGGCAATGTGGAGGAACTCTTGGAGCTGGCGCAGGCGGACACCCCGCCGGTCCCCGGAGGTTCTTCCGGTACTGTGCCTTCTGCCGTCCAAACACCGCCAACCGGTGTTCCTCTACGAAAGGTGATCGACCGCCGTGAAGTAGAACAGGCCATGAACGACCTGCCGAAACTCTTATCTCAGGCCAGAGCCGTACCACATATGGTCAATGGAGCCACCAGCGGGTTTCGTATGGACTACATCGCCCCGACCAGTTTCTACGAAAAAATAGGGGTCCAGACGGGGGATGTGCTGCAACGTGTCAATGGAGTCGATATTCGGGATCCCAGCACCATGTTGAATCTCCTGCAACAACTGAAGAATGAGCAGATCGTCAAGCTTGATGTCCTACGGAACAACCAACGCTCAACCATCACATACGAGCTTCGCTGACCGAGAAGGTGGCATCCCCGTTCAGGATTCTCCGTCCACACTGATCTCCTCATCCCGAACTGAGCTTTTCTGGACATGCACGACCAGTCCAACGCGCTCGCCTGCCGCGATGGCGGATCGACCTTCCGGGGCGGAATGTATCGGCTGAAACCGACTGTAGGCGGACATCGACGACGGGTCAATCTCACGATTAAGAATCGAGGTGTCCTTGCCAGGCCGTCTGAAGGGAGAGTATCTTTACGGCGAAGACAAGAGTGTATTGAAGAAGCGGCCTATGGTAACGCTACGCTTTATTCACGAGAGGTCAGGCCAACTTGTCCGAACGACTCGACAACGATCAGTCCAATCCTAATGTTCGCCGTCCTCTGCTGGGTCGCATCCTAGAGGAAAAGTTCAACCTCTTGGACTCAAAACTCGCGGAGGCCTTGAGCTACCAGCAAGAGAAAGGCGGCCTGCTGGGTGAGGTCCTGCTGCATTTGCGCGTACTGCGCGAAGAGCAATTGCTGGAGGCGCTGGCCCAGCAATTCGAAATGCCGTGGATGCCGCATCTCGACACCACGCACGTCGATCATGAGTTGATCAAGAAGGTCCCCATCGCATTTTGTCGACGATACCGTGTCTTGCCGCTTCGATATGAAGAGGGAGTCATTCTGACCGCGTCGACTGATCCGCTGGAAACCGTCGCGCTGGACGACCTTCGATTACTGTTGGGCAAGCCGATCAAACCGGTCTTAACCACCAGCGTCGTGCTGCTTGCCTGTTTGAACCGAGCCTATGACGAAATCGCCAACCCGGCCGGCGCGGAACAGGTGATGGAAGACATTGCGGCCAATCAGAGTCTCGACCAGCTCGCACATGAACTCGATGAGCCGCAAGACTTGCTGGATGCCACCGATGAAGCTCCGATCATTCGCCTGGTCAATTCGGTGCTGTTTCAGGCGGTTCGTCAACGTGCGAGCGACATCCACTTCGAATCGTTCGAGCGGGGACTGGTGGTGAGATATCGCATCGACGGCGTCCTCTATCCTGTTCTTACGCCACCGAAGCACTTGCAATCCAGTATTATCGCGCGCTTGAAGATCATGGCCGGTCTCAACATTGCCGAGAAGCGCTTGCCGCAAGACGGCCGGTTCGGCATCAGGACCGCCGGAAAAGACGTCGACCTTCGAGTCTCGGTATTGCCCACGTCCCATGGCGAACGGGTCGTGTTGCGATTGTTGGAGAAGGAAAATCGCCTCTTGAATCTCTCCGAAATGGGGTTCTCGAAAGAACGGCTTGCCGTCATCCATCAGTTGATCCAACTCGCTCACGGCATTATCCTCGTCACCGGTCCGACGGGAAGCGGCAAAACCACGACCCTCTATGCCGCCTTGAGCCACATCAATGCACCGGACAAGAACATCATCACGGTCGAAGATCCGGTGGAATACCAGCTGCTCGGCATCGGGCAAATGCAAGTGAACCCGAAGATCAATCTGTCGTTTGCCGCCGGCCTACGTTCGATTCTCCGGCAAGATCCCGACGTCATCATGATCGGGGAAATTCGAGACCGTGAAACGGCAGAGATCGCCATCCACGCTTCCTTGACCGGCCATTTGGTATTTTCCACCCTGCATACCAACGACGCCGCGAGCGCCGCCACCCGTCTGATCGATATGGGCATCGAGCCGTTTCTGGTCGCCTCTTCGGTCGTCGCCGTGCTCGCGCAACGACTCCTGAGAAGGATTTGCCCGGACTGCAAACGTCCCTATACGGCGAGCGAAGAGGAGCTGAGTCGCTTGGACGTCGCACCCGGCTCCAACGTCACCCTGTATCGAGGAGCCGGCTGTGCAGCCTGTTCCCAAACCGGCTATCGGGGACGTACCGGCATTTTTGAGCTCATGGTGCTGGACGACGAGATCAGGCGACTCATCGGAAGCAAAGCCGACTCCACCGCCATCAAACAGACCGCCGTCGCCAAAGGCATGGTGACCTTAAAACAGGAAGGAGCCGAGCGAGTCATGCAAGGCCACACGACGTTGGAAGAAGTCATGCGGATCACGCAACAGGAAATCGAAGTCGAATGATGCGAGACCGATGCGCTGACCGCCTCCCCGAGTTGTGGTGGTCTTGGATCATCCGACGCCGGTCGTCCCAATCCAACCGTGCTGGAGTCTGCTGAGCATGCCGGTCTATCAATACCAGGGCTACCGAAACGACGGCGGAGCCGCGGCCGGAATCATCGACGCTGAAAACGTCAAAGTCGCCCGCCTCAAACTGAGAAAAGAGGGCGTCTACCCGACCAATGTCGTCGAGCAGGGCCAAGCTCCGAGTCGATCACAAGAGAAAACCGACAGCCGCATCGAGCGATCCATCGGTCGATCGGCCACCCTTTCCTCGACCGATATGGCTTTGATGACCAGGCAGTTCGCGACCCTGCTCGTGGCCGGACTCCCGTTGGTCGACGCTCTCGGCGTGTTAGTGGACCAGGCCGAGAAGAAACCCATCAAGGCCCTTCTGGCCGACATCCGGGAACAAATCCGGGGGGGAAAAGCGTTGAGCGCCGTCTTGGAAACGTACGAGAAGGATTTTTCTCCGATCTATGTCCACATGGTGCGGGCCGGAGAGGCCAGCGGGGCGTTGGATCAAATTTTATTCAAGCTCGCGGAGTTTTTGGAGAAGCAACTTGCCTTGAGGAACAAAGTCACCAATGCGATGCTCTACCCCATGATCATGCTGGTGATCGGATCGGTGATCCTTTTTTTCCTTATTACGTTTGTCGTCCCAAAGATCACGCTGGTGTTCGCTCAACAGAAACAAGCTCTGCCATGGCCGACGGTCGCCTTGATGTCGGTGAGCCAGTTCTTCGCCGATTACTGGATGGCGTTGGTCGGGCTCATACTTGCGGGCCTCTATCTGACGCGGCGATTCATCCGGACCGGGGCCGGCCGCCTCCTGGCGGACCGGTTGACCCTGAAACTTCCATTGATCGGAGACGTCGCGCGGATGGTGTCGATTTCCCGGCTCACCAGCACGCTGTCCACGATGCTGGCCAGCGGAGTTCAACTCCTCGACGCGATGGACGTCTCGAAGCGCGTCATGAACAATCGTGTGCTCGAAGAAACGGTGGAGACGGCACGGCAAAACATCCGAGAAGGAGAGACCATTGCCGATCCGTTGAAGCGGAGCGGAGAATTTCCGGCGCTGGTCACCCACATGATCGCCGTCGGTGAAAAAAGCGGTGAAATGGAGGAGATGTTGCGCCGAGTGAGCCAAATATACGACAGTGAAGTGGAGCGCGTCATCGCCCGTTTGACCTCGCTCATGGAGCCGATCATGATTCTTGCCATGGGGGCTATCGTCCTCTTCATCGTCGTCGCGATTCTCTTGCCCATCTTCGAGATGGGGCAGATGATTCGATAAGGAAGACACGGAACCATGCGCCGTTTGACATCGTGGAATGAGACAAAGGGGGATGGATGATGACTGATCCAGAAAAGCGGAACGCGGAGGCAGGACCGGCCGGAAAATGGACGCGCTTCCACCGTGCCGTCGCGTGCCTTGTACGACCTACCGCAGGAAGTGCCGCCGGCTTTACATTCATCGAAATCATGGTCGTCGTGGCCATCTTGGCCATTCTCGCTGCGCTGGTCGTCCCGCGCATCATGGGGAGGACGGATGACGCCAAGCGCACGGCGGCCAAAGTCCAAATTCGCAATATCGAAGGTGCGCTGCAACTCTACAAACTGGATAACGGCGTCTACCCAACGACGGAACAGGGACTCAAGGCGCTCGTTGAAAAACCAACCGTCGGGGTGATCCCCAAAAAATGGAAGATCGGAGGATACCTCCCAAAGCTTCCTGAAGATCCCTGGGGCAATCCGTATAAGTACCTCAGCCCGGTCCAACGAGGAGACTATAAAGTGGAATACGAGATCACCTCGCTCGGGACGGACGGCGAAGTCGGCGGTGAGGGCGTGAACGCCGATATCACCAATTGGAATCTCGATAAAGAATAGGAAGTCAATGGTCATTCGTCACTGGTCATTGGAGAGATCAGGCTTCACCATCTTGGAAATGCTGATCGTCCTGTTTCTACTGACCATCGTCGTGGTCGTCGTCCTGCCGCGGTTCAGTCTCGACGAAGATCTCCGCTCCACCGGGCGAAAACTCGTCGGTGTCCTGCGGACGTTCCAAGGACTGGCGGCCACGAGCCAACAACCCGTGAAGCTCTACCTCGATTTGGATCAGGGCATCTACTGGATGATGCGGGTGGAAGGAAAGGAAGAGCGGCTTCCGCTCGATCCGGCCTGGAAGCTTCCTCGTTCGCTGCCCGAATCGATTCGATTTTCTGAAGTCTCCATCGGACCGGACAAACATTTTTCCGGACGAGTCGATGTGTCCTTCTTCGCCAACGGCCGAATTGAGCCGGTCACGATGTATCTGACGGACACGAAGAACAACCTCCTGGGGCTCGCCGTCGATTCATTGACGGGAGGGATTCGAGTCAGCGACGAACGGTTCGACCCTCCGCTGAACCGATTCATCCCCGATCGAGTCAAGATTCTGCTGAAGCCGAACAGTCAAGCAGGAACGACGCCGAGGGGACTGTTTCCGACGCAACAGTAGATCGTGATGGCCCGACTGGTATCTCGAACCGAGTGCGGCGAAGGGGGATTCACTCTACTCGAAGTGCTGCTGGCCATCGCCTTGCTGGCGATCGCACTTCCGATTCTCCTTGGCCTGAGAAATTTTGACTTGGAGCTGCAGGAGCGCGCGTCCGAACTGAGGGCCGCCACGCTGTTGGCCCAGGAAAAACTGCTGGAGACCGAGCTCGTAGGACAATATTCCATCGGGGAAAGCAGCGGCGATTTTCCGAGCATCCCGCTTGGAGCACAAACCACCATACAGGCGGTCCCGCGAGCCATCGGGTACCGATGGAAACGCACGATCGCCCCCACCCCGCTGGAGTTGATTCGGGAGATTCGGATCAAGGTCTCGTGGCTGCGGGGCGAGCGGGAAGAATCGGTAGAGGTCAGCACGTATGTTTTCGCCGGTCGTCTCACATTCTAGATCTCAAACCGGCTTTACGCTGGTCGAGGTGTTGGTGGCCGTGGCGTTGCTCGGCATGATCGGCGCCATGGTCTTCGGTTCGCTCGTCATGACGATGAGAGCCGTAGATTCCGGACGAGACCATGCGGCAAAGGAACAGTCGATCAGAAGGATTCTCCGCCTCATGGCCGAGGAAATCGCTCTGAGCAAACGCACGACGATGTATCCCTGGGTGGGAACGAATGGGACACAAGAGGGGCAACCGGCCGACATCCTGGCCATCCTGGCGATGAGTCAAGAATCGAGCACGTCGGTCGCCAAGGAAAGCGAGACCGTTCGCGTGGTATATACACGCGAACGTGATCGGCTCATTCGGTTCGTCCGCAGGAATCTTTATACGTTGACCGATACCAATGAGTCGTTGGATCAGATGGAACTCGCCGATCGCGTCCGGGCCTTCAATATTCGATATTACGACGACCAGAACCGGATCTGGATCGACGAATGGCCCGCGGCCGTCAAGATTCCCAAGGCAGTATTGATTGAAGTGACGTTCCAGTACCCCGACGCCGAACCATGGACGGTGCGGGAGTGGGTGACGATCGGCGTATCATGACCATCAAATTGCCTGAAGCATGGCGGGAAATCCTGGCATGGACGGCTGGAGGACTCGCAATTCTAGTGTTGTGCCTGATTGCGACCTTTCCTTATGGAGCGCTCCAGACGCGGGTGGTCGCGGAACTCTCCCGGGCCACCGGTATGGAAGTCCGCGTGGCCGATTGGACCGTATGGCTCCCGGTTGGCCTTGAATGGCGGAATGTCACCTTGTCGAAGTCGAACTGGCCTCCGATTCAATTGGCTGCGCTGCAGGCCAAACTGGGCATCACCGACGCATTGGGCGGCACGCTGGGGCTCGATGTCGTCGCAAAGCTGAACGACACCCTTCCTCCCGGACTCGCCAAAGGCACGCTCACCGCTTCATCTCTTTCATTGGCCGCCCCCGTTGCGATCAAGGGGCAGGTGCAACAGGTGGACCTTTCCAAGCTTCTCAGCCGTTACGTCACTCACGGGATGCTTAACGGGGATTTTTCGCATCGAGTGGACCCCGGCCAGGCAAATTCCACCACCATGAAGGGAGAAGGAACATGGACCGCCGAGGCGACGGACTTGGTCATCGATCAGATCCCTCTCGGGAACGGCAGAACCCTCTCGCTCACGTTCGGTAGGGTCTCGGCAGGACTGGCGTGCCGAGATCTTCGCTGCGACGTGACGCAATTGAGAGGCGAGGGAATCGACGGCTCCTTTACAGGAGAAGGATCCATCACCATCCAGCAACCGGCGCAACAGAGTCAATTGAATCTCACGGTGACGGTCGTCCCCGGACCTGGGTTTGCCGCGAAAGCCGGATCACTGGGCATTCCCTCGCCTCCTCCGGGAACACCCATGACGGTGAAGATCATAGGAACCTTGGCACAGGCAAGGATTGCATTGTAAAGTACTGGCTGCGGTTTCAAGTTGCAACCTGTCACGAGGATGAGTCAATCTTGCGCCATGAAACCGGCAATCACCAACCTGACCTGAAAGCGAAATCTTGATTCATGGCTATCGTGAATGAATGTGTCGGACTGGACATCGGGCAAACGGGCTTGAAAGCCGTGCGGTTCCGCCGTCGCTTGAGCGGGCGCGAAACGATCGATTATTTCCAACACCCCATGCCGTTTTCCCGTCCGGAGGATCTCGAGCCGGCTCGGCGCCTGCCGTCGCTGCGTGGATTCCTCTGGCGAAACGGGCTCTATGCCGCAGACCGATTGGTGACCGCGATTCCTTGTCAGGACCTGTTCGTCAGAACCCTGTCCTTTCCCTTCAACGATTCGACCAAGCTCGCCCAAGTCGTGCCCTTTGAGGTCGAAAATCTCGTCCCGATGCCGCTCGAAGACCTTGCGGTGGGAAGCCTGGTGCTCCCTCCAGGACAGGTGGCGGACGGCACGCCCCGCGAGAACAAGGGCTCGGAGGTGCTCGTCACGGCCGCGCCGAGGGACAAAGTGGCGGAGCATCTCCGGTTTCTGGCCCAAGCCGATGTGGAACCCTCGGCGATCAATGTCGACGCGCTCGCCCTCTTTTCCGTCACGCAGTATTTGCAAGAGGAAGGAGCGGCGGTCCCGCAAGATCTCGCCATTATCGACGTCGGAGCATCGAAGACGACCCTGTGCCTCGTGCAGGGAGGGCGCCCCATGGTTCTCCGAACGATCCTGTGGGGCGGCAACCATTTGACCCATGCATTGGCCGTCCGGCACGCCTGTAATTTCGCCGATGCGGAACGTCGGAAGCGCGCGATGACCGTGGATCAGGTGGAGGGGTTGTTCGAGCCGGTCCTGAAAGAGCTTCGTATCACGTTGCAGGCTCACCTGGGAAACGAGCGCAGTCGCCTCACCCACTGCTGGGTCTGCGGAGGTGGTTCCAAACTGCAGGAAGTCGCGGGATATCTGTCCCGACAATTGGGTCTCTATCCGGTCGGACCTCGACAGGGGTTCGGAGCTGAGACCCCTCGGGCCTTTTCCATCGCGTTCGGGCTGGCCATTCATCCGAAGATCATCAGGCCACGATGGCGATTCAAGTCAACGCCCATGGAGCTCGCGCTCGATCTCAAAGGCGTGGCCGATGCGGCTTTGCCGGACATCGCCGCGACCAAACAAGACCGTCGGTTGGCGATCGCCGCCGGTTTGGTCATCGCGGCCTTGGCGATCATCGATTTTTCCGTTCACTTCATCCTGCACGACCAGCGGGTGACTCGGCTGAAAGCCGCGCTGCACGGCCAGTATGAGCAATACTTCGGTACCGGAACGGGAGCCTCGCCTGGCGAAGAACTGGACCAAGCCACATATCGCCTTGGAGTCCTCGACAAAGCGCTCGGCGTCGTCGATACCTCCAACGGCAAAGCGCTGTCCACTCTCTCGACGTTCGTCAAACAACTCCCGCCCGGAACGATGATCAAAGTACGGGAGCTGACCGTGGACGGAGCCTCCATCCTCATGGAGGGCGAAACCACCTCATTCGACGCCGTCGAGCGACTCAAGCAAACCTTCGTCTCCAGCCCGCGATTGAAGGACGTTGCGGTGACGGAAACCCGAGTGGGCGCAGGTCCCAACCAGGTCGTCTTTCGAATCACCGTGACGGTGGAGCCGTCATGACCCAGAGCCTCCGGGAGCGATGGCGTCAGATGTCGAAGCGTGAGCGCACGCTCGTGCTGGTCGGCGGCCTCGTGCTGGGGCTCAGCCTTGTCTTCGTTCTGATCGTCGATCCGCTGCTGGACAGTCTTGATCGTCTCGAGCGTCAAGAGGTTCGGAAGCAGAAAGACCTGGCCGAACTGGCGGCGCTCGGCCAGTCCTATCTGGCCAAACGGGATCGCTTGGCCAAGACCGAAAGCCGCATGCCGGGAGCCGACAGCCATTTTTCCCTGCTGACGTTCATGGAGGAAGCCGCGACCACCGCCAATGTGCGCGAACACATCACCGGCATGCAACCGCAGACACAATCGTTGGCACAAGGCTACGAAGAAACGGCCGTCGACCTTCGATTGGAAGGCATCCAATTGCCGGACCTGCTGGCACTACTCCTCGCCATCGATCAAGCGCCGTACGATCTTCACGTCCGTCATCTGCAGATCCGGCCGAAGTTCGACAACCCGGTCAATCTCGACGCCACTGTTCGGGTCTTGAGCTATGCCAAGAGTTGACGAACGGGGCGTCGCACTGCTCTTGGCGCTCCTGGTGCTGACCATCCTCACCGCCCTGATCCTGGAGTTCGACGCCGAAGCACGCCGCGAGTACCAAGCCGCCGCCGCCTTTCGGGACGACTACAAAGCAGGCATGCTGACTCGTGCCGCCGTGCAGGCTGCTCGTGCCGTGCTGCAGCAGGATCTCATGCGTGAAAAAATGACCGGCCAGAAATTCGACGGTCCCACGGATATCTGGGCCATGCCCATCAAAAACTACGCGATCGGCGACGGATTCCTGACCGCGCAAATCCAGGACGAGACCGGCAAAGTGAACCTGAACGACCTGGCAACGACGTCAGGCGGCACGGAGGCCCAGCAAAAGAAAGTTACTCGAGTCAGACGATTATTCGAACTGCTGAGGCTCAACCCCAACCTCGTCGATGCTCTCCTCGATTGGATGGATCAGGATGAGGTCCCTCAGCCGGCCGGAGCCGAGAGCCTCTACTATCAGTCGCTGAGGCCGCCTTATCGGTCGGCGAATAGTCCGTTGCCGGGGCTGGGAGACCTCCGGCTCATCAAGGGGTTCACGCCGGAGATCATCGAACGCCTCGCTCCCTATGTGACGGTCTTCCCGCAAGAAGGCGGCGCACCGATGAACATCAATACGGCGGATCCGATCGTCCTACAGACGCTGGATCCGAGCGTCACCCAAACGGTCGCCATGGAGATCGTGCAAGGACGCCCCTATAAAACAAAAGTGGAGCTCGATCGAATCGGAAGCTTTCAAGAGATCGGTAAGACGTTGCGAAGCGACTACGATGTGAAATCTGACTACTTCTCCGCCCGGCTCGCCATCACCATCAACGAAACGACGAGGACCTCATGGGTTGTCCTCAAGCGGGATGCCAACAAAGGGGAGAGCACCGTCGAATACTTGCGGATCTTGTAGCAGAAGGTCTCTGATCCACCCCATTATCTTCAGATGACTTAGTCACACGACACCGTAACGGTCACTTCATTGCCCCGTTCATTGTAGGCCAAGCAAGGGAAGAACGATCTCGCCAAAAAGATTCCTCGCCCGTTCGCACCTTCCGACTCACAGATGTCCTGAGATCGCGTCAACAAACTGCGCCACTTGAAGCCCTTCCCTTCATCGGTAATCCGGTACACCAGGCTGTCTGCATCCTTGTCATGAAGCACATGAATGATGACCCGACGATCCCGCAGCCGCGCTTGCGCCAGTCGACTGGCAAGGAGCTCCTCATAGCGGCCCTCTTCGAGGGCTTCCTGCTTTTCCCGATAGACGATTTCCAGATTTCCATGTTCAACGGCGTTGAAGAGCAATTCCTGCAGCGCTCCACGAAGGTGTAACCGCTGGATCGGAGGCAACGTGGAGGCGGTCGTCTTGATGAGCCAGGAGATGATTCCCGGGATATGCGTCGGATTTGAGCCGACGGTCAGGCGATATTCGGATCGGCAAAGCCCCGGAGTATCCGCGAGATCCCCCGGCAGAAGATTCCGCGCCCGTTGCAGCGCATGCGCCAATTCTTCCTCGGTCACAGGCTTATGCAGATAATCGGCGGCCCCGATCCGAAGCGCCTGTATGATCATCGGTTCCGGTGCATCTTTCGCCATGACAATCACGGGACAGAGTTCATGCCTGGTTTTGAGGTCTTTGAGCAAGGTCAAGCCCGCGGCCTCGGGAAGGAACAGGTCGGTGATCACGATGTTCGGTGCCGCCATGTCGATCGTTGTCAATGCCGCGGCGGGGTCGGACGCCGCCACGACCGAAAATCCTCTGCCCTGCAACTGTTCGGCAATGCGCGCCTGCGTGTCCGGGCAGGGATCCACGACCAGGAGATGATCGGATGTCGTGAGTGTCCTCATGCAGCCATTCCTTTGTCTTGCACCTGACGCAGTGCGTCCAGGAGACGTTGGAGCTCTCTTTCCAGCGCGGCATAGAGTTGCCCGCCGTGCGTCAAGCTTTCCGCCTTCGCCGATTCTTCCAAGTCTTTGCAGGCTTGAAGGGCGGCCGGAGCGCAAAACTGAAGAATCGCCCCCTTCAACCGGTGGCTCGATCGCGCCACACCTGGCGCGTTTCCGGCGTCCAGGGCCGATCGAGCATCCGCCAAGTCCTTCGGACCATGCTCCAGGAACAGTTCGATCATCACCTGGAACGTCTCTCGGTCATCATCGACACGGGCGAGCGCCTCAGGGAGGCTGAAGACGGAGTCCTGGCATTGACCATCACTCATGCGACACCTTCTCGCTTAATTCAATCGCCATCAACGCCACATCGTCGGGAAAGTGCTCGTGCCCCTGCCAACGAACCGCTTCGGCAATGGTCGCGGAGACGACTTCCGTCACCGGACGTTGGCCGAACGTACGAACCGTCTCTTCCAGGCGATCCTGCCCCCACAGTTCACCGTTCGAATCCGGCACTTCGTAGAGACCGTCGCTCAGCAGGTACAGTCGATCACCCGGTTCGACCGAAAGTTCTTCCGTGGGGTAGATTGTCGACGGATCGAAGCCCAGGGGTAAATTAGGCTTGGCCAGCCAACAGACGTCACCGGACCGACGGTGCAGAAGCGCCCCATTGTGCCCGGCCGTCGCATACGTGAGCGTATGACACCGGACGTCCAGTGTCGCAAACACGATCGTGAAATAGTGTCCATTCTCGGTGAGCGGAAAATGTTTGTTCGCTTCGGTCAAGATCGCGCCGGGATCGCTCGACCCGATATGGCGCAACAAGCTTTCTCTGCGGAGAAAGGTGGAGAATGATGCCGATCGCAAGGCCGGCGACACACCGTGACCCGACGCATCCAGCAGATACAGTCCGAGAAGATCCTCACTCCACTGAACGACATTGAAAAGATCTCCCCCGAGGGCGATAGAGGGCTGATAGACATGAGCCATCTCAACGCCAGGGATGAGGCTTCCCGATGCCGGAAGCAGCGACTCCACATAGCGGGCGGCCGACTTCAGCTCTCGTTCGAGCGCTTCTTGTTTACGCCGAATCTCCGTCGTGGCATCTTCAAGCCGTCTGATGAGCGCGGCGGCGCGCAATCCCGCTTGCACCCGCGCCGTAATTTCGTACTTGCTGGCCGCCTTACTGAGAAAATCATCCGCCCCGCGTGCCAGCCCTTCGGCGATTTGCTCCGGCTGATCATGGCTGGTCATCATGAGGATTTGGCTCGACAGCAGTTCGGGATCTCGACGAACCTGTTCGCAGAAAGACGGTCCGTCCATTTCCGGCATCATCCAGTCCAAGATGGTCAAATCCGGCCGTTCCCGTCGAAGCGCCTCGATTCCGGTTTTTCCGTCGTCGGCTTGGATCACCCGATAGCCGAGCCGTCTGAGTCGAGCCGCCAAGGCCACTCGTGCGGTGGGCTCGTCGTCCACAACCAGAACCGTACGCACCCCGACCTCTCCGGCGTCGCGGGAAGTCGTCATTGTGGCTGGATTCGGTATCATCGGAACATCCGTCAGCGTTTCAACCGTGCGCCCTTTCCGGTCGTTCGATCGTTGGTCTAGGCGGCTCGCTGATGCGCGGCCAAGGCATCTTGTTCATTGTCATAGACCGGAATCAGTTTCTGAATGTTGGCGAGGCTCATGATTTCTCGCACGTAACTTTGCGGCTTCAACATACTTACTTTCCCTTGGCTGAGCTTGAAGTTCTGAGAAACGAGCGCGAGCAGGCCAAGCCCGGAACTGTCCACGAATCGGACTTCGGCCATGTTCAAGATCAGGTGCCGACAACCCTTCTGTCGAATCGTTTCCACGGCCGTTTTGAATTGTTCACGATTCGCGTAAGTAAGATCTCCCGTCATTTCAAGAATCACCCCGTTCGGGACAGGGCGTTCTTTCGTGTGCATCGCCATAAGCACCTCCTTCGTTCAGACCGGTCGAGATTGGCTCGTCGTTGAAACATCACACGGCCCGAGCTGCAGCCGCCTCCTCCGTGGGAAACACCGTGATCATCTTATCGATATTGGCCATCTCCAAGATCTGCTTCACGGTGCCCTGCGGGCCCACCAAACTGATCCGCCGCTCTTCTACCGAGAACTGTTGGGACGTCAACGCCAACAGACCCAGTGCCGCGCTGTCCATATAGGTGGTCTCATGCAGGTTCACGATCAGATGCCGGCCGCCGGATGTTCGAAAGGCGGCGACGGCGGAGGAAAATTCCTTGCGATTACGGTGGGTGAATACATCCTCGACACGGATCACGGTTGTATCGAGCCATACTCGTTGGGTGATCGACATAAAAACTCCAAATGCCTCAGCGGCCGACGTGAGCGAGTATCGTGCCGGCGATGTCGTCCAACGGCACCACTTTGTCCACGGCCCCCGCCTTGATGGCTTCCTTCGGCATACCGAACACGACACAGCTCGCTTCATCTTGAGCGATCGTGAACGCACCAGCCTGTTTCATCGTCAGCATTTCTTTCGCACCATCACCGCCCATTCCGGTCAGGATAACGCCGACGGCATTGCCTCCCGCATAACGAGCCACTGAAGCGAACATGACATCCACCGACGGCCGATGACGATTGACCGGAGGATCCTGATTGATCCGGACCGTGTAGCGGGCGCCGCTCCGCTCCAGCGTCATGTGAAACCCGCCCGGTGCGACTAAGGCATGGCCCGGCAGCACGCTGTCGCCGTCTTGCGCCTCTTTGACGGAGATGCGCGACAGGCTGCTCAATCTGTCGGCCCAGGTCTTGGTGAATCGCTCGGGCATGTGTTGGGTAATCAGAATCGGCGGCGTATTCGGCGGGAGGACTTGCAGGACATCTTTCACGGCCTCGGTACCACCGGTCGATGATCCGATCGCGATAATCGTGTCTGTTGTCTTGATCATGGCTTGTGAATTGATCGGCATCGAAGCGGCCCCGGTCGCATGGCCGTTGATCCGCTTTTCACGTGACCCCTGACGCATGACATTGGCGGTTGCCGCCGCCTTCACTTTGGCGATCAAGTCCTGCGCGATCTCTTCCATGCCTTCCCGAAGATCGATCTTGGGTTTCGTGATGAAATCGACGGCTCCGAGCTCCAATGCCCGCAAGGTGGTCTGACAACCCACCTCCGTCAACGAACTGACCATGACGACCGGCATCGGGTGCCCACGCATCAGTTTCTCCAAGAACGTGAGGCCGTCCATTTTTGGCATTTCCACGTCCAGGGTCAGCACGTCGGGATTCAGCGCTTTGATCTTCTCCCGGGCGATATAGGGATCGGGAGCCGACCCGATGACTTCGATTTCCGGATCCTTGGAAAGTAACATTGCGAGCACTTGTCGCATCAACGCGGAATCGTCGACGGTCAGCACCCGAATTTTCCCCATCGATATCCTCCTGAAGTCTTGCGGCTCAGGTTACTCGCGCCAACTCAATCCGCTGGGCGAGAAACACGGCAATGCACCACGCGATCGGCTCGCTGCTTAGAACAGCGTGACGTCTTCCGCATGCTGCTGCTCCCGCTGCTGGATTTTTCCGCGTATTGGCTTTCGCGATCAAACACCGTCCGGTTCTTGATCCGCTCGATTTTCTTCATCAATACCCGGCCCGAATCGGTCTGGTAGTAGACCTTTCGTGGGAACACGTCGCCCAGGTCGGTCTTGACGACCGGCATGCCCTCGCTCTTCAAATACTGCAATACCCATTTGGCGTTTTTCTCACCCACATCGATGTTGCCCTCATAGATCCGGCCCGCGCCGAACAGCTTGATTTCCAGACGGTTCCTGTGTCCGCCGCGCTTGAGAATTTCATTGATGAGGGATTCCATGGCGAAGGAGCCGTACCGCGTCGACTCCCCCCAGGAATCGTGAGCCGATTCCCTCGGCTCCGGCAACATGAAATGATTCATGCCGCCCACGCCGACGATAGGGTCGCGAATGCAGGCCGAAATGCAGGAGCCGAGCACGGTGTAGACGATCATCGGCTCACTGCTGACAAAGAACTCTCCGGGCAAGATCGATGCGATCTCGTGGGGAAAGCGGCTGTCGCGCATCCGACGGATATGGGCAAATTCTTGAGGCGTTTCAAGCTTCATGTTTCCCGTTTCAGGTTTCAAGAACGCTGAATTGTGCACTTCGTGCCCATGACTCCTGCGTTGCGCAAATACGTCATGAGCCCGGCTATCCTCCGTGCCGTATCGCCCACCATCCCGACAAGTCGGTCAAAACTCTCTCGTTCAACATAACCTTGATCGAGAGCGATAGAGAGCGGACTGCTTACTTCACCGGCTGATCCCTTCGCGATTACCAGAAATGGATGAACCCGCCGCTACCGATTCGCTCAAATTCCTCGGCAATGTTCGACATGATCGACGCACTCGATCTTCAAACGGTTAATCTTCCTTCCGATAGATCGTCGGGGCCAAAGATTTGAAGGGGTGGTTCACCCACTGCAAGCTTTCGGAATGCCCGATGAACAAGTATCCGCCTGGCTTGAGATATCGGTGGAACTTGTTCACGAGTGTTTCCTGGGTCGGACGATCGAAGTAGATCATGACATTCCGGCAGAAGATGAGGTCCAAGGGGGCTTTGATGGGAAACCGATCGTCCATGAGGTTGAGTCGCCGGAATCGAATCATGGCCGCCAGGTGCGGCTTGACCTTGAACAGGCCGTCACTCGCTCCCCGCCCGCGAAGAAAATGGCGACGCAGGACCTCAGGCGGGACGTCGCGAAACCGGTCTTGGTCGTACAGCCCCGCCGCAGCCTTGGCCAATACACGCGTCGACAGGTCGGAAGCCAAGATCTTGAAGTCCCATTGCGCGGGATTCTGAACGCCCTCGAACAGCGTGATGGCGATCGTGTAGGGTTCCTCGCCGGTCGAACAGGCGGAAGACCAAATACGGATGCGTTTTTCTTGCGCCAGTTCCGGAAGAATCGTATCGCGAAGGAAATCGAAATGTTTGGGCTCCCGGAAAAAGTCCGTTTTGTTGGTCGAAATGAGGTCCAGCATCCGTGTAAACTCTTCGCGGGTCGGATCGCCGGTTACCTTCGTGTAATACGCCGAGAACGTCTCAATGCCGAGCTCCCGCAGGCGTTTCGAGAGCCGGGAAGCGAGCAATGTCTTCTTCTGATCGCTGAGAGAGATTCCGCTCTCGTCATAGATAAGCTTGCGAAATTCCTGAAATTCTTTCGCGGTAATCTCGTAGTCCATGCCGCCTACTAGCCCTCATACGATTGGTTCGGGACGGTTCTGTCCGATGAAACAGGGTCATGATCTTATCGGTCGGCGCGCCGGATTCTTGACTCTCTCCGGTGCGAACCAGTTCCGCGACCGTTTGATCCACGATCGGCGTCAGTGAAGCGGCCGCGCGTGACGCCGGGACCCTCATGACGCGCAGGGAAGCAGGACCTCGAAACAGAAGGTCAAAAGCGCTGCCGACGAAGACAGTCGCCGCACAACTCCCTGTCGATTGCACTGAAACGAACACCATGCCTCTGACTCATTGCGCGTGCATCACGCAAACCCGGAACCGACGGCCCTCTCTGGCACAAGGAATTTCACGTGCGCGGCACCGTGGCGACGGGCTTCGGCGATGGTTTCCATGGGAACCGGCCTGCTGCGCACGCCATCGCGGCCATCACCGACGCTTCATTCGAGGAATTGACGTACTCGCGCCCGGTCGGTCCGACGGCTTTCCGATTCATCCGCCTCGATGTTCCCGCGCCATCTCCTCGTCGATGACCAACGGTTCCCATCACAGCAGCGGGGATCGGACGTGGCGGCAATGATACTTCGTGAAGACCTGCTCAGATGAGGTTACAACGGGGTGAGGCTATAGCCGACGACTTTTCCAGGATTCAGCGCCTCAACGGCGTCGTGGGGCACGGTTTTCGGGTCCAGGCTTTTCCGGATCGTGAACGATCGTTCTCGGGCGAGATCGACCACGGCCGGGACTTTGTGCAAGGCACCGGCGTCGTAGTGCATCACGACCGGGCGCAGGCGATCGTGGGTGTTGGTGCTGACTACCAGGCCGATGCTGGCATCGCTCAACTCAACGAACGACCCCGGCGGGTAGACCGTCATGGTCGCGATAAAGGGATCGAGGACATCGGACCCGAGCTTCTGCTTCATCTTGATATAGAGATGCGATAACGCCTGCGCCGGTCCCAGACTCCGGACGCCGTGTCCCTTCCAGGTCAGATGGGTATACTCCACGACGGTCCCCACCACGCGCGCCAATTGCCCGATGGCCCCGTTCACCAATCGTTGAGGATAGCCGGTCCCATCCAAGTACTCGCGATGCTGGTGCACGATGGTGACGACCTCGGGATCAACATTGGGCAGAGTCTCCAGGAGGTCTTTCCCCAGCTTGGGATACATCCGCATCAATTCGACGTCATCTTCAGAGAGGTCCTCCATATCGACAGGCATGGACATGGGCATTCGGCGCAGACCGATGTTGTACAACAGACTCCCGAGCGACAAACCTTGCTGCTGCCGCTGATCCAAGTTCATGAATTTCCCCGTCAGTACGGCCAAGGCCCCGACGTTCATCGCGCGGACGACCATCTCTTGGTCAGGATCATCGAGACCCTTGGCCTGAACCAGCGCGATCGCCACGGACTTGTCTTGACTCGCCAGAGCCATCATGTCGGCGGCCAATTGCGCGGCCAACTCCACCCCCCTGCTATCCCCCGCGTCAACCAGGGCCATCATGGCCGAGCATTGTTTCGTCGCCTCGGCATAATTCTGCTCCGCCTCCTCGAGCCGCTTGCGGTGGTCAATCGCCCGTTGAACGTGGAGCGTCTTTTCCTTGAGCAGGGCTTGTTCATCTTCCTCAACGGCCGACTTCAGTTCGGGGGCGATTTCCGTCTGCGAGTCGTGCCCCCCGTCGGACAAGGCCACGACGGCTTCCGCAAGTGAACGATCGGGATCGTAGAACAACTTGGTCAGTCGATGTTTCCGGATGATGGCGATTTCACTCGGCGAAGAAATCGTGAATGTTTTTCGAACGAAGGGGTGCTCCAGCCAATTGTGCTCGATCTTGATATGGAGGCCGATCCTGAGAAGGGAAGGATCGAGAGGAAGCCAGGACAACGCCGTTACCCTCTTGCAGGTATCCAATGATGTATCGCGGGACCCATCTTTTGATTCAGATCCGGCACCAAGGTATACCCCACGTTCTCCTTTCTGACAATACAATTAATCATTTTACCTTAGATGATGGGTCATTGGGCCAATCCGAGACAACAAGCACGGCGTGCTGACCGAAAGTTCCAGCCACCGCGCGCCCTGGGCGGACCGGCGCATACCGACGTGTCGAGGGAGGGCCAGACAGGCTAGAACTCTTCGAATTCGTCTTCCGAGCCGCGCCCCTTGCCGTTGCCGGCGGCTGCAGGGCGCAGAGCGACTGCTCCCTTGGCGGACTGGGACGGTTGCTGGCCTTCCGTGTGAGACACCCGTAATGGTCGCTTGGCCGAACTCGCACCACTCTCGTCATAGGCATCGCGAACGGTGAGGGCCGTGAGATGACGATGGACTGCCACGGGAGGCATCGTCGCTTTTGGTTCTTCAGAGACACGGCTCTTGAATACCGCAACTTGAGCAAGCAAATTCTTGGCCTGCTGTTGCATCACCTGACTCGCGCTGGTGGTTTCTTCGACGAGAGCGGCGTTTTGCTGGGTCGCGTCATCCATCGACAGAATGGCCTTGTTCACCTGATCGATCCCGCTCGCCTGCTCCTGCGAGGCCGCGCTGATCTCCGCGATGATGTCCGTGACCCGTTTCACCGAGCTCACGATCTCCTCCAGCGTCTTGCCGGATTGAGTGACCAGCTCGCCGCCATCGTTGACCCGCTGAATGGATTCTTTGATCAGTTCCTTGATCTCCTTCGCCGCCGTCGCCGAGCGTTGCGCCAGGTTCCGCACTTCCGCCGCGACCACCGCGAACCCACGCCCATGTTCGCCGGCCCGCGCCGCCTCCACCGCCGCGTTCAAGGCCAGCAAATTGGTCTGGAAGGCGATCTCGTCGATCACCGTGATGATGTCGGCGATCTTCTTGCTGCTCTTGTTGATCTCCTCCATCGCCTCGACGGCCTTCTTGGTGACCGCCCCGCCCTTGTCCGCGGTGTCCCGCGCCGCAATGGCCAGTTGATTGGCCTGTTTGGCGTTGTCGGCATTCTGTTTGACCGTGCTCGTCATCTCTTCCATCGAGGCACTGGTCTCTTCCAACGCACTGGCCTGTTCAGAAGTGCGTTGCGACAGGTCTTCGCTGCCCTTCGTGATCTGCTCCGACCCGGCCGTCACCGCTTCCGCAGCTTCGCGCACGGTCGTGATGGTTTGGGTCAACGTGGCGAGCGCGGCGTTCAAGCTGGTTTTCATCTGGTCGAACTCGCCCTGGTAGTTCCCGGTCATGCTCTTTGTCAGGTCGTTGACGGCGAGGGCCGTCAACACGGTCTGGGCTTCGTGGAGAGGAGCCACAACGGCATCAAGCAAGCGGTTGAAGCTCTCCGTCAGCTCCTTCGAGGCGCCGGTGAACGGCTCGGTCTTGATGCGCTCTGAGAGTCGCCCTGCGGCCGCGGCCTCGATCAATTTCTCCACTTCGTTCTGTGCCTGCTTCTGTCCGGTGATGTCGATGGCCATTTTCACCACTTTGAACGGGCGGCCCATCTCATCCTTGATCGGATTATACGAAGCCTGAATCCAGACTTCCTTGCCTCCCTTGCCCAGCCGCCGATAGACGCCCGCCTCGAACTCCCCGCGGCTCAGCTTGGCCCAGAAAGCCTGGTAGTCCTGACTGCCCGCATAGGCCGGATCACAGAACACCCGATGGTGCCGGCCCTTGACCTCTTCCAGGGTATACCCCAGAGTCTTCAGGAAATTGTCGTTCGCCGTGCGGATCGTCCCGTCCAAATCAAACTCGATGGTGGCATAGGCGCGATCGATCGCGTCCATAATCCCCTGCATGTTCTGTCGCGCGAGTTCGTACTGCGTGACGTCGTAACGGACGCCCACATACTTGCGGGGTTTCCCGTTTGCGCTCAGCACCGGCGCGATGACGGCATCCACGAAGTACGGCGTCCCGTCCTTGCGGCGGTTCTTGACGATACCGCGGAAGATCTGTCCCCGCCCGATCGTGGCCCACATCTGCTTGAAGACCTCCTTGGACATGTCCGGATGGCGCACGATGCTGTGCGGCTTCCCTGCCAGCTCGTCCTTCGAGTACTGGGAGATTTCACAGAATTTGTCGTTGACCGACATGATGTCGCCCTTGAGATCTGACTCCGAGACAATGCTCGTCGTGTTCATGATGTTGATGCGGGTGGTCATTTCCTCCAGCGCCTCCTGCTGCTTGGCCATGGAGTGTGCCAGCGTCTCGGCCATCTGGTTGAACGCCGTCGCCAGCTTCCCGATTTCGTCCTGCGCCGTGACCGTCGAACGGTGGGTCAGGTTGCCGTTTTGCAGTTGATGCGCCGCCTCCAGCACATTCGTGAGGTTCTCAACAATCAGTTTGGAGAGAAACCACACGCAGAACGCCCCGATGAGCATCGCGCTGAGATTCAACACGATCATGATCGCGTTCAGCGTGCCGCTGAGACTATGGCCGGAGGCATAGCTCTCCTTGGCCTGTTTCTCATTCTCCTCGACTAATCCGTCAAGCGCCTCGTTGATCACTTTGAGTTTCTCAGCCAACTCGGTCTTCTGTAAGTCCGACGCGGCGTCCTTGCGATACTCTCTGCTGAACACCAACACCTTCTGACGAGCCTCGGCCAGTCCAGGCAACCCGTCCTTCAATTGAGCAAACAACTTTCGTTCATCCTCCGACACGATGACCGGTTCATACTTCGCCACGAGCGCATCGATTTTTTTGTCGAGCTCCGCGATGCGCTGTTCCTGCACTTTCATCGAAGCCGAATCGTTCGCGAGGAGATGCCACACGACGGCATTGCTTCTGCGCAACATGTCCGCCCGCAGCTCGCTGAGGATCGTGACGGGGATCAGATTCGTCTTGTAGATGAACTCCGTGCTCGCGCTCAACCGGTTCATCCCCAGGACGGACAAGCATCCGAGGAGGAGGAGAAGGAATCCGATGACTCCGAACCCACAGAGCAGTTTCAACCGGATACTGAGATTCTTAAACACGTTCAGCATATAACCTCCCTAACGCACGTCCCGACCTCGATCTTCATGTAATCTCGGCTTTCTCCGGGCACGCAACGATCCGGACATGTACTCCATCCCCTGCAAGCGTGGGAGCCGCTTCCTTTCAAGTCCAAATAAAAAAGGCGCATCCAGCGCTCTCCTAAGAGAGCCACTGAATGCGCCTTCAACTGACAGGTCCTTATCCTGCCCGCGAGGCGGTGCGAGCCGTACGCTCGACCAACATCCACTATCCGGCCTGATACTTTATCGGTTAGGAGGAAGAAATCT
This sequence comes from Nitrospira sp. SG-bin1, assembly GCA_002083365.1. Classification (NCBI taxonomy): domain Bacteria; kingdom Pseudomonadati; phylum Nitrospirota; class Nitrospiria; order Nitrospirales; family Nitrospiraceae; genus Nitrospira; species Nitrospira sp. SG-bin1. The sequence continues at coordinate 301,520 of LVWS01000032.1, forward strand.
TAAGCGACCAAACCGCTCCTCCGATTCGGCAGGGCGACGCACCTCGGGTGGGAACTGGCCTGAAGATCAATCGATCCGGCAATAAACCTTGCCGACGCAACTTTCCACCCGAAGAAGAAGGAAGAAGAGCGGCCACGAGCGCCGCCCTTCTGTCCTGCGGAACCGGCGGTGGATGATACTGGCGTCCCTATGATGACGCTATGCATCTTCACGGAGCAAGCGCTCGATTTTACTCCGTAACAGTCCCAAGTCCTTGGATCGAAATGAATGCTTGGTCTTCGCCAGAACTTCGACCGTACTTTCAAGCGCTTCACGATACGCATTGAGTCTCGGACATTGCATCGTACGGCAGACATCGGTGGGCGCTTCGACGCCTCCTTGCAATTGACTCGTTAAAACGGAACGAATCCTGGTGGAGAGGGTAGCCATCTGCGCAAAACTCTGTGAAAGGAACGTGTCAACCGACCATGCCAGCTCCCGCTCGTTGGCGCCGCTTCCAAGCAGGGACTGGCCCTCGTGCAGATGCTCCAAGGATGTCACCAACCGACTGGCTTCTTCTCGAACCCCGGTGGTCATACGCAAGAAGCTGGTTTTCTTGACGGCTCCCCCCACCGCACGAAGCAAATCCGGCCAGTCGACCGGCTTGAGCAAATAATCCGTGAACGACAAGCGAAGCGATTCCACGGCTGTTTGAACGGAGGGATAGCCCGTCACCAGCACGATCGGAAGCAACGGAAACCGGGCGCGGACATCTCGGAGAAATTCGAATTGCATATTCCCCGGCATGCGAATATCGGTAATGAGGGCATCGTGTTGACTGGTCAGAAGCCGACCGGCTTCCTGAGAGTCCTGTGCGCAATCACACCGATACCCCTCTTGCTCCAACAGCCTCGCCGTCGAGCGGCGGAACGTTTCTTCATCGTCGGCGAGCAGAACTCGCGGTGCCTCAGCGATCATACGTCATGACCTCCTTTGTGGTATCCGACGGGTCTTGCGCACGAGCCGCAGCCGTGTGGCGCGGTAAGAGAACAGAAAACGTCGATCCTCCATTCAACTCGGTCTCGACCTCGATCTTGCCGCCCATGGCCATGACCAGACTCTGGGAAATGGACAGTCCAAGCCCCATGCCCTTCTGGTCATTCCCGGTCTTTGTCGTAAAGAAAGGGTCGAAAATATGCGGAAGATTCTCGGGGGCGATGCCGGATCCCCGGTCCGAGACGGTAATGCGTATCGTTTCCGGCTCTACACGGAACGCCAGAGTGATGGTCCCTCCTTCGTTGGAACAATCGATGGCGTTATTGAGCAGATTCAGCAGGACTTGCAATAAATCACCTCGCGGTACGCAGAGCCGGCTGACACCGGAATCCACTTCGATGAACAGTCTCAGCCGGCGCTGTTGCAGTCGTTTCATGAACAGCGCATCGATGTCCCTTACCATGATCTCGACCTCCACCGCCTCTCCCTTCCCGGACTCCGGTCGATAGAGTTGATACATATTTTGGACGATCGACGCGACACGAGCCACTTCGCGGTCGATCATGCCGGCAAATTCCGCGTGAGGATGGGCGGGATCCAGCGCTTGCTTCACGAGCGTGAAGGCATTCTTGATTCCCGCGATGGGATTGTTGATTTCATGAGCGACCCCGGCCGCGAGGCGGCCCATCGCCGCCAGTTTTTCCGTTTGCGTCCGCCGCGACTCCAGTTTGGCGATCTCGTCGGTCCGCTCGGCCACCTGACGCTCGAGTTCTTCCGTATGCCGCAGCTGTTCCGTTTCCAGATGCTTGCGTTCGGTGATATCACGGCCTGCTACCAGACGAACTTGTTTCCCGCGATACGAACACGATCTGGCCACGACTTCTCCGGGAAAGGTCGTGCCGTCCTTTCTCCGCCCCATGGCCTCGTATGGTCCGTTCACGCCATGCCGCATATTGGCCAGGACCAAGTCGCGGGATTCCTCGGCGATCAAATCCCACATGGATCGGCCGATGAGCTCGCCTGGTTCGTATCCGAACATCCGCTCCAAACCGGCGTTCACTTCGAGCAAGATTCCCTGATCATGGATGGCGATGCCGTCGAACGTCGCTTCCGTCAACAGCTTGTACCGCAGTTCGCTGTCACGTAGGGCCTCCTCGGCCTGCTTGCGCTCAGTGATGTCGCGAATGATCGCGCAATCGATTTCTTGTCCATTGTGTACAAGATAGTTGGCGGTGACCTCGACCGGATAGAGCTCGCCGGATTTGCCGCGGTGCGTGGTTTCCAGCCGAAGCTGGCCGGCCTGCACGAATGTCTCCCAATGACGGTCCCAGACCGCGCGTGGGTAATTCGGGTCAATGTCCATCACGGACTTGGTCAGCAGTTCCTCCTTCGCATACCCCAGTCGGCGACATGCCGCTTCATTCACATCCAGAAAGCGTCCGTCCGGAGCGATGAGGAAGATCTGGTCGGAGGCATGATCGACGGCATACTGGGTGGTCCGGAGCCGGGCTTCGATCGTCTTGCGCTCTGTGACGTCCCGTACGATCGCGCAATTGTATTCCTGTCCGTCGTATTCGAGGTGGTTGACCGTGATTTCGGTGTACCGCACTCCGCCTCGCTTCGTGTGCTGGGACGACTCGAATGTGAATGATCCACGCCGTTTCAGTTCCGCCCAATGCGCCGGCCAGGCCTCGGGCGGAAAATTCGGATCGATATCATGCACCGTCATATGGAGCAGCTCTTCGCGGCTATAGCCAAGAACCTGGCTGGCCGCCTCGTTGACATAGAGGATTTCGGCGTTCGGGCCGACCCAAAAAATGCCTTGCGCGGCCCGATCAACCGTAAACTGTGTGAGCTGCAACGCTTTCTCCGCCCGCTTCCGCTCCATGATCTCGTCTTGAAGGGATAGGTTGGCTTCTTCGAGCTGCCTCGTCCGCTCCTTGACTCGTTGTTCTAGGTCCGCGTGCGCGGAGCGCAACACGTCGTCGGCGATCCTACGCTCCGTCACATCGGAAATGGACCCGACCATGCGCACCGGGCGACCGGTGTCATCCCACACCGCCTGGCCTTGGTCGCGGAACCAGCGGTAACTGCCGTTCTTCATCCTCACCCGAACTTCAATATCGTACGGTTCACGAGTCTCGAGATGATGACATACGGCTCGGTGTGCACGATCGGCGTCGTCCGGATGCAGCAGCGAAATCCACGTTTCATAGGTGGGGGCGAGAGCGGTTGGCTCAAGCCCGAATAATTCGAAATTGCGGTCGGACCAATATTGTTGTCCGGTCAAAATATTCCAATCCCAGATGCCGTCGTTGGTGGCCCGGGCCGCCAATTCGAATCGCTCTTGGCTTTCACGTAGCGCTTGATCACCCCGCTTCCGCTCGGTGATATCGCGGACGAATGCACAATGGAATTCCTGGCTGCCATAGGCGAGCACACTCACGCGAATATCGATGGGAATCCTCCGGCCGTCTTTCGTCAGATGGACCGACTCCAAGGACATGACCTTTCTTTCTCTCATCTGTGCCCACCACTCAGGCCACACGTCCGGCGGAAAATCCGGATTAAGATCATGAACGGTGAGGCGAAGAAATTCGTCCGCCGTATATCCCAGCATCGCGCTCGCGGCGCCGTTAGTGTATAAGATTCTCGCCTGGGGATCGATCCAGTACACCGCATCCACGGCTTGATCCATGGCAAATCGCGTACGCTGGAGGTGTTCCTCCGCGATCTTCCGCGCCGTCACATCGATGCAGGCGCCCAGGTATCCGGCGAACGTCCCATCCGCAAGCCGACGGGGTACCCCGCTGTCATGGATCCAGCCGTAGTCTCCACCCGCCTTCCGAAGGCGATATTCCATGGTGAAGGGTTCACGGCGATCGAACGCCTCCGCGTAGACGCTCCGACAGCGATCCACATCGTCCGGATGGACGCCCGCCACCCAACCGTCTCCCAGCTCCTGCTCCATGGTCCGGCCGGTATAGTCCAACCATCCGCGATTGAAGTAGGTGCAGCGCTTGTCGAGCCCCGACATCCAGATCAGGACGGGAGCCGTGTCGGCGATCACTCGGAACCGTTCCTCGCTTTCGCGTGCGAATTCCTCCGCCTGCTTGCGAGCGGTAATGTCCTCCGAAAAGATCACGATGCCGCCGATGGTCCCTTCCGGCGTCAGCCATGGACGGATCTCCCATCGAGACCAATCGGTGCGACCATCCAGACGGACAAAGGGGTCCTCCTGGCGGCTCTCGACGGCACCGGCCAAACACCGGCGGTGAACGGCCCTCCACCGGTCAGATATCTCCGGAAAGATCTCATAGTGACTCCGTCCGATCAACGGTTCATCACCGAGATGATAGTCCGACCTCCAGCGGCGACTGACCGCCAGATACCGCATCTCTCGATCGAGCACGGCCAGCGCCACCGGGCTGTGTTCGATGAAAAGCCTGAGATGCTCCTTTTGTTGGGCCAGTTGAGCTTCCAGCCGCTTGCGGGCCGTGATATCAATCGCGATGCCCCCGAGCAGACGTTCTCCTTGCGATCCGTTGAGAGGGAACTTCAACACGAGCCACTGTTCCGAGTGTCCGTCCGGCGTGGGAACGGTTTCCTCCACCTCGAGAACTTCCTCGGAAGACAACACCCGTCGATCATGCTCATTCAGTTTTGCCGCCACCGCGGGAGGCATCAGATCATCGTTCGTCTTCCCACGGACCCCGTCGAGGGATACGTTGAAGCGCTTTTCAAAGACGGGATTTACGTAGAGATGGCGGCCGGCTTCATCTTTGATGAACGTGACCGCCGGACTGTGCCGCATGAAGGCTTGGAATCGCGCCTCGCTCTCACGCAAGGCTTCGTTCATCCTGACATGCTCGATGGCGAGCGCCGCGATGTGGCTGGCGCGTTCGACGATCTTCAGATCGGTTGAGTTGGGAAACCGTGGTTCGCGATAGTAGGCCGCAAAGGTTCCGAGTACTGTGCCGGTAGAGCTGAGAATCGGGTGCGACCAACAGGCCTTCAGCCCATGAGTCAACGCGACCGAGGCATAGTCCTTCCATAATGGATTGAAGGAAATGTCGGCGACGATCGATGGTTTCCCGAAATGGGCGGCGCTGCCGCAGGAGCCGACGGTCGGCCCGATGGGAATGCCATGAACCGCCCGGTTGTACTCGTCCGGCAGGCTGGGCCCCGCCGCCGATGCGAGATGCCCTCCATCTTCCATGACCAGCATGACTGAACAGAGCATCGGAGCCGTATGGCTCTCGATCGTCCGACAAATGAACGCCAGCACCTCGGAGAGGTCGGCCTCCTGCGCCACCAATTCCAAGGCTTGTTTTTCAGCCGAGAGGAAGGCTTCTTGCCATTTTCGTTCTGTGATGTCCCGCATGAAGCAGTAATGACCGGACATTTTCTCCTGCATCGTGTCCGGTTTGACGATCACGACGTGCTTGTGGATCAGGCTGCCGTCTTTTCTGATCCCCCGAATTTCCGCCTCCGCTCTGCCTAGCGCAAGCATCTGGGCGAAAGCGTTTAACACACATGTCCGGTCATCCGGATGGACCGTGATCTCCCAGGACTGTCCGATTAATTCTTCAGGACGGTAGCCCAACACCGCAGCATATTGCGTGTTCACAAAGACGTAGTGACCCCTCTCATCGAGTTTCGAAATACCCTCCATGGCCAATTCGACGACGGTGTGCGCTTCGAGCAGCGTCGGTTCGCCCTGCGGGCGTTCGGTGATGATATGTTCGCCGACGGCCCCGCTGGTCCATCGGCAGAGGCCTGCCAACAGAAGACACAAGGCGGCAAGAGCCGATACATGAAGGGGCGTCATGGCAGCTGGCTCGGAGGTGGCAATCCAGAAACCGCTGAAACCTAGAAACGCCGCAAGCCCGATGATCGATGGGCCAAGGAGACGTGAAGATGGGAGGCTATGGCCTGAATGGGAACTGTCGCTGATATCTGTAGGCTTCTGCCGGCCGCAACTGGTCACGGATCGGCAGGATAACGCGCACTGCCGCCTCCGTCAAATCCATTCGGCCCTACACGAGGCTCTGATCAGAGTAACTACTGGATAACCCTGTCTGGTCAGGGGACTGACACCCTTCCCCGCGTCCCTGGTGCCGGTCCCCGTTCAAACCGGGACCGGCATCGTCGCGGACGACCGAGCCGGTCCCCACACCGCACGTCGCGCGCTGCCCGGCGTGCCTAGAATTCTTCGAAGTCGTCTCCGGCGCTGTGGGGTTCCTTGCCGTTGCCGGCGGCCACCGCGGCCGGGACCTTGCTCGGCATCCGCTTCGCGGCGAGCGCCGAAGGTTTGGCCGCCGTCTTCAGACCGGCCTGGGCCACCGGCTTGACCGGTGCCTTGACGGCGGGACGGAGCCCGTCCCGCTTGCCCGCGGCGTGAGTCGGGGGCGCCCCCTCGGTCTGCTCCACCTTGAAGACCTCCACCTGCTGCAAGAGCTCCTTGGCCTGCTCCTTCATGGACTGGGCCGCCGAGGTCGTCTCTTCCACCAACGCCGCGTTCTGCTGCGTCGTTTCATCCATCGACAGAATGGCCTTGTTCACCTGATCGATCCCGCTCGCCTGCTCCTGCGAGGCCGCGCTGATCTCCGCGATGATGTCCGTGACCCGTTTCACCGAGCTCACGATCTCCTCCAGCGTCTTGCCGGATTGATTGACCAGCTCGCTGCCGTCGGTCACGCGTTGGATCGATTCGTTGATCAACCCCTTGATCTCCTTCGCCGCCGTCGCCGAGCGTTGCGCCAGATTGCGCACTTCCGCCGCGACCACCGCGAACCCACGCCCATGTTCGCCGGCCCGCGCCGCCTCCACCGCCGCGTTCAAGGCCAGCAAATTGGTCTGGAAAGCAATCTCGTCGATCACCGTGATGATGTCGGCGATCTTCTTGCTGCTCTTGTTGATCTCCCCCATCGCCTCGACGGCCTTCTTGGTGACCGCCCCGCCCTTGTCCGCGGTGTCCCGCGCCGCAATGGCCAGTTGATTGGCCTGTTTGGCGTTGTCGGCATTCTGTTTGACCGTGCTCGTCATCTCTTCCATCGAGGCACTGGTCTCTTCCAACGCACTGGCCTGTTCAGAAGTCCGTTGCGACAGGTCTTCGCTCCCCTTCGTAATCTGCTCCGACCCGGCCGTCACCGCTTCCACCGCTTCGCGCACGGTGCTGATCGTGTGAGTCAGGTTGCTCAGCGCGGCGTTGATGCTCGTCTTGATCTTTTCCAATTCGCCCTGATAGGTCCCCGCCATCATGTGGGTCAAATCGCCCTCGGCCAGGGCGCCCAGTGACTTTTGCGCCTCGGTCATGCAGGCTTCCAGTTCGGCCTGCGCCTTTTTCTGGGGGGTGATATCCGTGGCAAACTTCACGACCTTGAACGGCCGGCCCATCTCATCCTTGACCGGGTTATAAGAAGCCTGAATCCAAACTTCTTTGCCTCCTTTGCCGACCCGACGATACTGCCCAGAGTCGAATTCTCCTCGATTCAGTTTTGCCCAGAACGCCTGGTATTCGCCGCTGGCCGCATACGTCGGGTCAGCAAACATCCGGTGATGCTTCCCCTTGATCTCATCGAGCGTATAGCCTACTGTCTTGAGAAAATTCTCGTTGGCCGTAAGGATCGTCCCGTCCAAGTTAAACTCGATGGAGGCATAAGAAATGTCGATGGCATCCATGATTCCCTTCATGTTCTGGCGGGCGATCTCCTGCTCCGTGATGTCGTACCGCACCCCCAGGTACTTGCGGGGCTTGCCGGTTTTCTTGTCGACGAAGGGAGCGATCACCGCATCGACGTAGTAGGGCGTGCCGTCCTTGGCCCGGTTCTTCACCACGCCGCGGAAGATCTGCCCCCGCCCGATCGTGGCCCACATCTGCTTGAAGACCTCCTTCGGCATATCCGGATGGCGCGTCGTGTTGTGGCCGTAACCGATTAATTCATTCTTCGGATATTTGGAGACTTGAAGGAATTTTTCGTTGACCGACATGATGTCGCCCTTGAGGTTTGCTTCCGAGACGATGCTGGTCACATTCATGATGTCTTCTCGAACTTTGAGCTCATCCCGCATGTGCAGAATTTCGGTTTGTTTCTCCGTGACATCGGAGGCGTACTTCACGACCTTGTAGGGTTTGCCGTGGCTATCCATGAGCGGATAGTAGGCCGCCTGGATCCAGACTTCCTTGCCGCCCTTGCCGACGCGCTGATAGGTGCCCGCATCATATTCGCCGCGATTCAACTTAGCCCAGAAGGCCTGGTACTCCGGGCTGCTGGTGTAGGCCGGGTCACAGAACATCCGGTGGTGCTGCCCCTTGATTTCCGGAAGCGTGTACCCCAGCGTCTTCAAGAAGTTCTCGTTGGCCGTGAGGACCGTCCCGTCCATGGTGAACTCGATCACGGCTTGCACCTTGTCGATCGCCTGCAGTTTCGCCGCCAACTCCTCGGTATGCCCAGTGTCCATGGATCGTCCTCCCTCGTTGTGCTCGTTGCGCGTGGTGTGCTCATGTGCCTGGATGCGCGGCGGCATCACAGGCGCTTCGGTTGTCTTGACCCCTGACTGGTCTTCGTGCCCGCTCCCCTCTGGCTCCATCTGGCTCTCCCTTTCCGCCTCCCGGCTACGCGGCCTTGGCCGCCGGCCCCTCCGACACCTCGTCGTCCAACAACAGCCGGTCCATGTCCAATAGGGCCACCAGCTTGTCG